>CAZMZP010000050.1:0-81387 GCA_964570935.1 uncultured bacterium | reverse complement strand
TGTCGGACGCGGCGGCGGTCTCGGACTTCCTCGGACGCACGTCGGTCGAGTGCGGCGTGACCGAGGGGTCGTTCAGAGTGGTACTGGACGGGCGGGACCTGACCGACGAGCTGAGGTCGCCCGAGGTGAGCTCGATGGCGTCGAAGGTCGCGGCCCTGCCGCAGGTCAGGCGCTGGATGGTGGCCAGGCAGCAGGAGATCGCCCGGAAGGGAGGCGGTGTGGTGATGGAAGGCCGCGACATAGGGACCGTCGTCCTGCCGGAGGCGGACCTGAAAATATACCTGGACGCTTCTTCCGCAGAGAGGGCGGCCAGGCGATGGATGGAGGAGCGGGCGAAGGGTGAGGGAAGAGAGCGGGGAAAGGTGGAGCTGGACATGCAGGAACGCGACCGGCGCGACATGACCCGGGCTCACTCGCCGCTGGAGAAGGCTCCGGGCGCGGTGGTCATAGACACGACCCGCCTGTCGATAGACGGGCAGGTGGAGAGGGTGCTCGAAGAGGCCCGCAGAATTGCGGCAGGAAGATGAGAGCCCGGTACAGGGTCTGCTGGTGCGCGGTGAACGCGTTGTTCGCCCTGCTCTTCACCAGGAAGACCAGGGGCAGGGAGCACGTTCCCCGCGCCGGCGGGTTCATCGTGGCCTGCAACCACATCTCGTTCTGGGACCCTCCGCTCGTTGGCGCGTCGCTCGCGAGGGAGGTTCACTTCCTTGCCAAGGAGGAGCTTTTCGCGAACGGAGCGTTCCGCTGGCTCATCTCCAGCCTGAATGCAATTCCCATAAAGCGGGGGCTGAGCGACCCCGGCGGCGTGAAGCGGGCGCTGGACGTGGTGTCGCGGGGGGCCGGGCTTGTGATGTTCCCGGAGGGCGGCCGTGTAAAGGAAGGCGATCTCAAGCCCGCGCTGCCGGGGGTGGGACTTCTGTCCGTGAAGGCCGGAGTCCCCGTGGTGCCGGCCTACGTGTCGGGCTCGGACAGGATAAAGAAGGCGATTCTGCGGCTTCATAGGGTGGAGCTGACTTTTGGCGAGCCGTATTTCCCGCCCGCGGAGACGGAAGGAACCAGGGCAAGGGAGCTGTACCGCGGCGTGGGAGAGGAAGTGATGCGGCGGATCGCAGAGCTCAAGTCGAAGGCCGGTCAGAAGGGGGACGCCCTGTGAGGGCAGCGCGCAAGGCACGAGCGGCCAAACCCGCGGGCGACAGGAAGGGGGCACGACGTCCTTCCGGAGTCCGCGCCGCGCGTCCGGCCCGACGCGGGCCGGCCGGCCGGCGGATAAGGGTGATGGTCGCCGCGGGCTCGGGAGCGTGCTTCGGCGTGAGGAGAGCCCTCCGCATGACTGAAACAGCACTTGAACAGTCGGAGAGGCCTATTTACACTCTAGGGGAGCTGATACACAACCCACAGGTGGTCGGGGAGTTGCAGCGGAAGGGCGTTAGGGTCGCGAAGCGGGTGTCGGATGTGGCGCGGGGCACTCTCGTAGTGCGGTGCCACGGCGCTTCGCCGACGGTCCTGGCGGAGGCGGAGGGAAAAGGGCTAAAGGTCGTGGACGCGACGTGCCCCTTCGTCAAGAAGGCCCAGGACATCGCCCGGCTCCTCTCCCGCGAGGGATACGGAGTAGTGATACTGGGCGACCGCGGGCACCCGGAGGTGGAGGCCATATCAGCCGGCCTGCCGGCGGTCTCGGTCGTCAAGGACGAGGCGCAGGCGAGAGGCCTCAAGAGAGCAAGAAAACTGGGCGTGGTCGCTCAGACCACCCAGTCTTTCGAGACGTTCAGCCGCGTCGTCTGCCTGCTCGTGGGCAAGACGCAGGAGCTGCGCGCATACAACACGATCTGTGAGACTACTTCTTCTCGTCAGAGAGAAGCACTAAGACTAGCAGGGGAGGTGGACGTAATGGTGGTGGTTGGGGGCAGGAACAGCGCGAACACTGCCAGACTGTACGAAATCTGCAGGAGCAGAGTCGGGCGGACGCACTGGGTCGAGAGTGCGGCGGAGCTCAAGCGCTCATGGTTCAGAAACGCTGTTCATGCCGGGGTCACCGGCGGTGCCTCAACACCGGACTGGCTCGTGAGACAAGTTGCAGACCGCATCGCTTCATTGGAAGCCCCAGGCGCCAGGGCATCGGCGCAGGCAGGGCTCGCCCGAAAGAGTCCAAAAATACTGTAGAAGGGAGTACCAGAATAATGTCCGAACACAATGTTGGCGAAGGCCTCCCGGTCGAGGAGGAAAAGCAGAAAGTCGGAAAGGAGGTCGGACCGGAAGGCGCGGCCCGCGGCCGTGACGAGTCGCCCGCGCGGGGTCCCGGCGGCAGAGCCGGGAAGACTTATCGTCCGGTGTCGGGATTCGACGAGGACGAAGACAAGGAACCCTCGCCCGAAATGCTCGCTCTCTACGAGGACACCATGAAGGAGATCACGGAGGGTGAGATAGTGAAGGGCGTTGTGCTCAAGGTGGAGGGTGAAGACGTCCTGGTGGACGTCGGCTTCAAGTCGGAAGGGATCATTCCGCTGTCCGAATTCCCCGACCGCGACGCCATCCAGGTGGGCCTGGAGATAGACGTCTACCTTGAGAAAATAGAAGACCAGGACGGCCTGGTCGTGCTGTCGAAACAGAAGGCCGATTTCGCCAGGGTCTGGGACAAGGTCAAGGACGCCTCGGACTCCGGAGCCGTGGTCGAGGGTAGACTGCTCAGGAAGATAAAGGGCGGCCTCGTGGTCGACCTGTTCGGCGTCGAAGCCTTCCTGCCCGGGTCGCAGGTCGCGCTGCGGCAGGTTCAGAACATCGACCAGCTCCTCAGCCAGACGCTGCGCTTCAAGATCATCAAGCTCAACAAGCGGCGCAGAAACATAGTGGTGTCCCGCCGGGTCGTGCTGGAGGAAGAGAGGGCGCAGCAGAAGTCCAGCATACTTAAGGAATTGGCCAAGGACCAGGTCAGGGAAGGCGTGGTGAAGAACATCACCGACTTCGGAGCGTTCGTGGACCTGGGCGGAATAGACGGTCTTCTGCACGTCACCGACATGTCCTGGGGCCGCGTGAGTCATCCGTCCGAGGTGCTGGCCATAAGCGATAAGATCAAGGTAAAGGTACTGAGCTTCGACCCCGAAAAGGAGAGGATCTCGCTGGGCCTGAAGCAGCTCACTCCCTATCCGTGGGAGAACGTCGAGGAAAAGTTCAAGGTCGGGTCCAAGGTCCGGGGCAAGGTGGTCAGCATCACGGACTACGGCGCATTCATCGAGCTGGAGAAAGGCATCGAGGGACTGATACACGTCTCCGAGATGTCGTGGACTAAACACATCCGCCATCCGTCAAAGGTCCTCGCCATAGGCGACACCATCGAGGCGGTCGTGTTGAAGGTGGACAAGAACAACGAAAAGATCTCGCTGGGCCTGAAGCAGGTGGAGCCCGATCCGTGGCTCACTCTGGACGAGAAGTACCCGCTGGGCACGCGCCTCGTGGGGAAGGTCAGGAACCTGACCAACTTCGGAGCCTTCGTGGAGATCGAGGAGGGCATAGACGGGCTGGTGCACATCTCCGACATGTCCTGGACTCGCAGGGTCTCCCACGCGAGCGAAGTGCTCAAGAAGGGCGACAAGGTCGAGGTGATCGTGCTCAGCATAGACAAGGACAACAGGCGCATCTCGCTGGGCCTGAAGCAGGTAAGCGAGGACCCGTGGCCGGACCTGGTCCAGAAGTTCCCGCTGAACTACACCGTGAACGGAAAGGTGGTTCGCCTGCTGGAACGCGGTCTGATCGTGGACCTCGGGGAGGACCTCGAGGGCTTCGTGCCGTTTTCGCAACTGGGGATGGACGACATCAGGAAGCCGACCGACGTCTTCCAGGTTGGTGACGAGCTGGACTTGAAAGTCATACGCGTGGACGCGGAGGCGCGCCGAATCGTGCTCAGCCTGAGGGCATACCTGAGCGAGCTGCCGATGGAGGAGCAGGAGGAGATAAGGAAGAAATTCGCCGACAGGAGGACGCAGGCGAAAGAGCCGGACGCCGAGGCGGACAGAGCCGAGTCTCAGCCGGGCCCAGTTGAGGGTGGCGGACCGGAAGCAGCCGGGCCGGCGGAGGGGGGCAAGGTCGGGGAAGAGGCCGTGGGTGGTCCTCCCGGCGAGGAGCCTCGAGAGTCGGATGAGACAAGTTCTGGTTAGAACTTTCGGGTGCAAGCTCAATCAGTATGATTCGCAGCTGATCACAGAGAGTTTCGCCAGAAGCGGATACGTGGTAGCGAAAGACCCGTCGCGCGCAGACGTCTGCGTCGTTAACACGTGCAGCGTGACAGCCAGGAGCGACTACCAGGCCAGGCAGCTCGTGAGACGGGCTCTGCGGTCGAGTCGCAGGCCGCTGGTGGTCGTGACGGGCTGCTATTCGCAGCGCGCTCCGGAAGAAATCGCGGCAATAGAGGGAGTGGGGCTTGTGACAGGCAATGTCGAGAAGGCCTCGCTCCCTCGACTTGTTAACGGTCTTGCGGCGGGGGACGGCGCGGTCACGGTCGTGGCTTCCGCGGACGAGCGGAGCTGCGTGGCGGGGTGCGGCCCCGGGTTCCAGCGCCGCGCGAGGGCGCTGGTGAAGATCCAGGACGGCTGCGATGCGTCTTGCGCCTACTGCGTGGTTCCGTCGGTGCGGGGCGGGTCGAGGAGCGTCGGGGCGCAGGAAGTCGTGAGGGAGGCGGCCGCGCTCTGCGACAGCGGCTACAAGGAAATGGTGCTGACGGGCGCGCGGGTCGGCAGCTATATGGACCGGGCGAACGGGGGACTCTCACTGTCCGGCCTGGTGCGAGCACTGTCGGCGGCGAGGGGGGGGTTCAGGATGCGGTTGAGCTCTCTGGAGCCGGGCGAGATCACCGAGTCGCTGCTGGAGGCGGCTGCGGACGGCGACAGAGTTTGCGGGCATTTCCACGTGCCGCTCCAGAGCGGCGACGACGGCGTTTTGCGCGCCATGCGGAGACCTTACTCGGCGGCGGAGTACACCGAGCGCGTCCTCGCCGTAAAGCGGAAGCTGCCTCACGCGTGCGTGGGGGCGGACGTCATAGTAGGTTTCCCGGGAGAGACGGAGGCGCGCTTCGCCTCCACTTACCGGCTCGTCGAGACATTGCCGGTGGCCTATCTCCATGTCTTCCCCTACTCGAGGAGGGCCGGAACCGCGGCGTCCACCATGCCGGACCAGGTCCCGGCAGTCTTGAAGAAGGCCAGAGTCAGGGCGCTGATGGAACTGAGCGCCAGGAAGAAGCGGGAGTTTGCGCTTTCTGCCGTGGGCTCAGTGGAAACGGCCGTCCTGGAAGTGGAGGCCGGCCAGGGGCGCTGGACGGGGACGACGGGCAATTATCTTAAGCTGCGGGTCACGATCGCGGGCGGCGCTGCGGGCGACGCGGTCAGAGTCAGGGTCCGCGGGTTCGAGGACGGCTGGCTCGTGGCGGAAGCGTGCTAGGATGAAATACTACGTCGAAACATACGGCTGTCAGATGAACGTCTACGACTCCAGAAAGATGGAGGAGTCGCTGGCGAACGTGGGGTTTTCCCGGGCCGTGGCGCCCGAGGACGCGGACTTCATCATAGTGAACACGTGCAGCGTGAGAGAGCACGCCGAGAGGCGGGCTCTGGCCAGGATAAACGAGCTTGCGCTGAAGGCGGCGCGCCGGAAGGCGGTGGTGGCCGTCTGTGGATGCATGGCACAGAGGATGGGTTCGGAGCTGTTCAAGAACCGCGGTGTGCAGCTTGTCCTCGGACCCGACTCGTACGCAAAGCTCGAAACTTATTTCCGCTCGGCCGCGAGGAACGGCGGCAAGTTCCTGGACACGGCCCGGGACGAGAGCTTTCGCTTCCAGGCGTCCGCGGCGTCCCGGGGATGGGGGCTCAGGGGTTTCGTGAGCATAATGAAGGGTTGCAGCAACAGCTGCAGCTATTGCATTGTCCCGCTGGTGAGGGGGCCCGCCGTGAGCCGGTCTCCGGAGGAAGTGGGAGAGGAGACGCTGGCCCTGTGGCGGGGGGGCGTGAGGGACGTCACGCTCATCGGGCAGAACGTCAACGCGTACAGCCACGGCGGCACGGCTTTTTCGGCGCTGCTTGACGCTGTCTCTGAGCGGGTGCCGGAGGCCCGAGTGAGGTTCACGACTTCCCATCCGCGGGACATGGGCGACGACGTGATAGCAGTGATGGCGCGCCGCCGTAACGTCTGCGAACACATGCATCTTCCGCTGCAGTCGGGCTCCAACCGCGTGCTCGAGAGCATGAACAGGGGTTACACCAAAGAGCGCTACAGGGCCATAGTGGCCGGCGCCAGGAGCGCGATGCCGGACGTGAGCATAACGACCGACATCATAGTGGGGTTTCCGGGAGAGAGCGTGGAAGAGTACCAGGAGACCTGCTCCTTTGTCGAAGAGATGGAGTTCGATTCGGCGTTCATGTTCAAGTTCTCGCCCAGGCCGGGCACGCGGGCAGCGAGGCTGCCCGACGACGTGCCCAGGGTGGAGAAGGAAAGACGGCTGGCCGGACTGATCGAGCTCGAGCGCCGCGTCGCCTCCGTCAGAAGCGCCAGACTCGTCGGGAGGGACATGGAGGTTCTGGTGGAGGGCACCAAGGTCAAGGACGGCGTGACGCTTCTGACGGGCAGGACGCGGTGCAACAGGACGGTGCTGTTCCAGGGCCCGAGCGAAATCAGTGGCAAGTTGGTCTCCGTCAAGATAGATTCTTCAAAGGGCGTGTCGCTGTCGGGGCGCCCGGTTACCGGCTGATTCTTCCAGGAGGTGATGGCCTTGTGGTTCGTTAGGATGTTCTTCCTGCTCGTGGTATTCGTGATCGTGCTGGGCTTCGCGCTTCTCAACAACGAGAAGTACGTGGAGATCGCGTTCTTCTTCCCGAAAGAGAGCAACACCTACGAAGTGCACCTGATATTCGCGCTTTTCGGGGCGTTCGTCGCGGGAATGCTCGTCTGGTTCTTCCTTTCCATAGGGCACGACATAAGGGTTCGGAGGGACGCGTCGAGACTGAAGAAGGAGAACAAGAAGCTGCTGGAAGAACTGAACGCGCTCAGGAACCTGCCGCTGGACGAAGTGAGCGTGAAGCCGGGGCGCGACTAGGCGGGTTTCGGGCTGATTGGTGTTCAAGCCGACTGGGGAGCCCAAATGCATTCAAACGCTCTTCTCACGATAGTACTCCTGGCGCTGGCCGTCGCGGCCTACCTGTTCTGGCGCGTGAGGAGGACGAGCCCTCCGGCGGCCGCCGCCAACGATTCTTCGTACGCGCGGGCCCTGAATCTCCTTTTGGAAGGCGACGAGGACGGGGCGATGCGGAACCTCAAGGAGGCCATCCGCGACGACACGCAGAACGTGGACGCCTACATCCGGCTGGGTGACCTGCTGAGGAAGCGGGGAGAGGTCGAGCAGGCGCTCCGCATACACCGCGGGCTGACCGTCAGGTCGATCTCCGACCAGGGGGTGCTGGAGTCGCTGTACAGGAGTTTGGCCGAGGACTACGTGGCTTGCGGAAAGTACGGAGAAGCGCTTCAGTGCGGCCAGAAGATACGGGCCATGAACAAGCACAGCACCTTCCCGCTGCGGCTGATGGTGCGCGTGTACGAGATACAGAGAGAGTGGGACAAGGCGTACGAGATGCAGGAGGAACTGGCCAGGCTCGAGGGCAAGAGGGGCCGTCCTTTCCTGGCGCTGTACAAGAGCCAGATCGGCTACGACCTAATGAAGCGGGGCAAACCGAAGGACGCGCGGCGGTACTTCAACGACGCGCTCAGACTGGACAGCGAGTGCATACCGGCGCTGCTGTACCTGGGAGACATCTACTTTGACGAGGGGAACCTGCGCAGGGCCATCGGCCTGTGGGAGCTCATAGCGTCCAGGTTCCCAAAAGTGGCGCACATCGTGTTCGGGAGGCTGGAGAAGGCGTACTTCGAACGAGGCAACTTGAGCGACATAGTGTCCGTGTACGAGGCGGTGCTCAAGGAGAGTCCCAAGAACGTGAGAACGCTGGTGGAGCTGGCAGGCCTGCATCAGAAGAGAGGCGACCTCAAGGAGGCGACCAGGGTGCTGCGCGAGGCGCTTTCGTACGACCCGGCCTCGACGCTGGCCAGACAGCAGTTGATCGCCTTCTTGTACGAGGCGGGCCAGACGGAGGAGGCCGTGGAGGAGATGAAGAAGCTGGTGGAGCTCGTTGGACCCAGGACGGAAGACTACGTCTGCTCGAAGTGCGGTTACCACTCGGCCGACGTTCTCTGGCGCTGCCCCAAGTGTCAGTCCTGGGAGACGTTCCTGCAGTACTCGAGCACCGGAGCGTGAGTGAGAAAGACGAACGTTTATGCATTACTGCTCTTTGTGCTGGCGTCGGCGCTGACCGCTCAGCCGGCGCGGCCCGAGTCCGACGCCGCGAGGGCGTGGGCGCTGTTTCACGCCGGCCGGCGTGCGGAGGCGAGCACGCTCGCTGGCAGGGCATACATTAGAGCCGTGAACAGGAACGACAAGGGGGAAGCGCTGCTGATACAGGCTCTGTCCAGCGCTGACGGAGATGCCTCGTCGGCCCTGCTCAAGAGGTTCCTGGCCGAGCACAAGGGCCATCCGCTCGAGTGGCGGGCCGAGATGGAGCTGGGTCTCCATGGCTACGCGGTGGGCACGTACGGCCAGGCCTCGGCGCACTTCAGCCGCGCCGTCGCTCTCAAGCCGCCCAAGCGCGAGGCGGCGAAGGCGAGGTACTGGCTGGCGTTGGCCCGGATGGGTTCGGGGAGCTTCGCGCTGTCCAGGAGGGAATTCGAGGCGGTGAGGGCTGACGACGGCGGGAGCGGGCTTTCTGACGCCGCGTCGCTGGGCGCAGCGGACTGCCTGCGCCAGGAAGGCAGCTACGCGCCGGCCCTGGTCGAATACAACAGACTGACTACGAAGCCGGGAGGCAGCGACTGGCTGCCGCAGGCGCTCCAGGGGGCCGGCCTCTGCCTGGAGAAATTGAAGAGGGAGGCGGAAGCCAGGCAGGTCTACTCAAGACTCGTCAGGGAGTTTCCGTCGAGCTTCGAGGCCACGGCCGCGAGAAGCAAGCTCAAGAGCGCGGCTCCTGCCGCTTCGCAGAAGACGGCCGCGGCCGGGTACACGATCCAGGCCGGAGCCTTCAGCCAGGATGCAAACGCCAGGAAACTGGTAACCTCGCTGACGCAGAAGGGAGTGACCGACCTGAGCGTGGTGAAGGAGGAGCGCGGCGGCCGGGTCCTCTTCATAGTGTACCTCGGGGAATTCCCCACGAAGGAGGCCGCCCAGCAGACGAGCAAGGAGCTGTCGGCGCGCCTCGGCCTTTCCTGCAGCGTGGTCGCCAGGTAGCGCGGACCCCGCACGGAGGTCCACGGACCCAATCAGCACGGTGGACGTAATGACCAGACTGACGCCCATGATGAAACAGTATTCCCGGATAAAGGAAAAGCACCGGGACTCCATCCTGCTGTTTCGGATGGGCGATTTCTACGAGATGTTCTACGAGGACGCGATGACCGCCTCGCGGGTGCTGGGCCTCACCCTTACCGCCCGGGACAAGGACTCCGAAGGCCGCGTGCCCCTGGCCGGAATCCCCTGGCACAGCGCCGAGCGTTACATATCCCGCCTGATAGAGAACGGCTACAGCGTGGCGGTCTGCGACCAGACGGAAGCGCCCGACCGCCGGAAGAAGCTGGTGGCGCGCGAGGTCGTGGAAGTCATAACTCCCGGGACCGTTCTGTCTGACGGACTGTTGGACGCGGGGAAGAACAACTACCTTGTGGCCGTCGCCGGCGACGACCCCTGCGGCATAGCCGTAGCGGACATATCCACCGGCGAGTTTTCGGCCGGGGTGCTGAAGGCCTCCGAGCTGGTTGCAGAGTTGGAGAGGCTGTCGCCGGCCGAGATCGTCGTGCCGGAGGGCACCGACGTGCGGTTTCGGCTGGACGACAGAAAACACTCGCGTCCGGGACCCAAACTCACGGTGAGAGAAACGTGGCAGTTCTCGCCGCACGCGGCGCTGTCGAACCTGACCTCTCATTTTGGGGCAGACTCGCTGGAGCGTTTCGGGTTTGCCGGCGATGAGGTGTCGGTACTGGCGGCCGGTGCGCTGCTGGGATACTTGAAGGAGCTCAAGGGCACCGGGCTCAGGCACATTTTCAAGCTGACAAGCTACAGGCAGTCCGAGTACTTGTTGATGGACGACACCACGATCCGGAATCTGGAACTGGTGCGCTCGCTGCGCCACGGCACGGAGGAGGGCACGCTCCTGGGGACGATGAGGAGGACCGAGACCGCCGCCGGCGCCAGGCTCTTGAGGACGGCCATTCTGAGGCCGCTGACCGACTCCGATTCGATCCGCCTGCGGCACGAAGCCGCGGCCGAGCTGTTCGGGGACGTTAGGCTCAGGGAGAAGCTCGGAGAAGCCCTGCGCGGAGTCCCAGACGTGGAGCGGCTAGTCAGCAGGATCGCCAACCGCAAGGGCGGCCCCCGCGAGATAGTCGCGCTTGGCCAGGCGCTCAGGCGAGTCCCCGACGTGAAGAACGTCCTGTCTGAAGCCGGGTGCCGGCTCCTGGCCGGCCTCGCCGGCGGCATCGGGGAGACACGGGAGCTGGCAGACCTGATCGAGCGCGCCCTGGTGGAGGACTCTCCGGTCCTGACCAGGGCTCCGGGGTTCATAAAGGATGGGTTCAGCCAAGAGCTGGACTTGCTCAGACTGGCCTCTCGGGAGGCAAAGGATTGGATCAAGTCACTGCAGGCCACTGAGAGAGAGCGCACGGGCATCACGTCGCTGCGAGTGGGGTTCAACAAGGTGTTCGGCTACTACATCGAGGTGACGAAGCCGAACCTCGCCAGCGTGCCGTCCGACTATGTGCGGAAACAGACGCTTGTGAACGCGGAGCGGTTCATCACCGCTGAGCTGAAGGAAAAGGAGAACATAGTCTTGGGTGGTGAGGAGCGGGAGCTGGAGGCGGAGCTCAGGCTGCTCGCCGAAGTCCAGGACAGAGTCACGGCTGATTCCCGCACGGTCCTGGAGGCGGCCTCGGCGCTGGCGCAGGCCGACTTCCTCCTTTCCCTTGCGCGTGTGGCACTGGAAAGGAAGTACGTGAGACCAGAGATCGGCCACGGCACGGGCATCGTGCTCTCTGATTCGCGGCACCCGGTCGTGGAGGCGATGCTGGAGGACGATAGCTTCGTGCCCAACGACCTCGACATGGACTGCGATGAGCGGCAGATAATGATCATCACGGGCCCGAACATGGCCGGCAAGTCGACTTTCACGAGGCAGGCGGCGCTGGCCGTGATCCTCGCGCAGGCGGGCAGCTTCGTGCCCGCGGCGTCCGCCGAGGTGGGGATAGTGGACAGGATATTCTGCCGGCTCGGCGCCTCGGACGACATATCCAGGGGACGCTCCACGTTCCTGGCGGAGATGAGCGAGACGGCCAGCATACTCAACAACTGCACGCGCAGGAGTTTCGTCGTGCTGGACGAGATAGGCCGGGGCACCAGCACGTTCGACGGCATGAGCATCGCCTGGGCAGTGCTGGAGTGCCTGCACGAGCTGGGCCCGCGGACACTGTTCGCGACCCACTATCACGAGCTCACGTCGCTGGCGTCGCAGCTGCCCAGGGTGAGGAACCTTAACGTGTTGGTCAAGGAGTGGGGTGAGAAGATAGTGTTCGTGCACAAGGTGGCGGACGGTTCCTCCGACAGGAGCTACGGCATCCAGGTGGCGAGGTTGGCCGGCCTCCCGGAGAGCGTGGTCGCTCGGGCGAAAGAAGTCCTGCTGGCCATACAGAGCCAGAAGACGGTCGGACCCGTGGACGCGCCTGCGGAGCGCGGGCGCGGCCAGCTGGAGCTGTTCCGTGACCGCGTGAGCTTCCTCCTGGGCGAGCTGGCGGGCCTGGACACGGACCGCATGACGCCCATCGAGGCCCTGCGCACACTGGCGCGCCTCAAGCGCAAGTACCTGGGGACGGAAGGCGGTTCTGAGGTGGACGGAGTTGAAGGACCGACGGAAGAGCAGTAGAACATCCGGAAGGAAAGCGGGCGGGGCCGCCGGGCGCGAGGGCCGATTCCTGAACCTGAAGGGAGAGGTCTCCTCGTACGCGCTCATCAGGTGCTTGATGCAGCTGGAGGAGCTGCCTGCAGGCGGGTTGCTGAAGGTGCTCTTGAGCGACGAGCATGTCGCCGCGGACCTGGGCAAGTTTCTGACCGACGAGGGACACAAAGTGGTGGAGGTCGATAGGGCAGGGCCGGGCGTGTGGAGGATGGACATAGAGAAGGGGAAACAATGAAATACGGCGCCTCGACGCTGATGAAGGGCACGGTCGAGCAGTTCTTCGAGGTCGCGCGGGCCAGCTTTGACGTCGTGGAGGTGGTCTGCGACAGCCCTTACTCGAGCCCGCTCGACGTGAACAGTGATTTCCTCAAATCAGTGGCGGGCTCGCTGGGAACCCAGTTCACGGTGCACTGCCCGTTCGTGAACTCGGACATAGGTTCTCTGGACGACGCAGTAAGGGAACGTAGCGTGCGCGGAGTTCTGGACTCCGTCGAGCTTGGCTCCGACATCGGCGCGTCGCTGGTGGTCGTGCATCCTTCGCGCGGCACCCGCGGCGGACTGGAAGAACGCGACAGGGTCAGGGCTCTCGAGAGAGAATCGCTCGTTCGCATTCACGAGCTGGCCGCGGCGAAGGGACTCAGAGTGTGCGTCGAGAACATGCCGTCCGGGAGCGCGTTCGCCGACAGGAGTCTGGCCTCCGGCGTGGCGCATCTAGTAACGGGACTGGACTGCGCCCGAGTGACTCTGGACGTGGGACACGCCAACACCACGACCGTGCCGGCCCAGACGATGGCGCGGCACTTCGGCTCGCTCATAGGGCACGTCCACGTACACGACAACAGGGGTGCGCAGGACGAGCACCTCGAGATAGGGCTGGGGACCATCGACTGGAAAGCCGTCGTCACGACACTGGTCACTCTGAAGTACGACGGGATTCTCCTGGACGAGAGCCTGAACGTGGAGGCGGCCAGGAGAGGCGTGGCATACGTGAAAAGACTCGTAGAGGAGGCGCAGGGGCTTGAGAACAAAGGCTAAAGTGTATTTCGCTCCGGCCAGGTCCAAGACGAACCGTGGACTGGCCGATCGTTTCGCCGGCATGCTGGACGCGGTTGGGGCGGGCGTGGTGAATAAAGGGGACCTCGTGGCCATCAAGACCACGTTCGGAGAGGAAGGCTGCACGAGCTTCGTGAGGCCGCTGTATCTGCGCAAGGCGGTCGACTGGGTCAAGAAGAATGACGGAAAGCCGTTCCTGACGGACTCCTCCACCCTCTACCACGGCAGGCGGAGCAACGGGGTGGACCATCTGAACCTGGCCGTGGAACACGGCTTCAGCTATGCGAGCGTCGGCGCGCCGCTGGTCATCGCGGACGGCATAAGGTCGAGGGACTTCGTCGAAGTGGAGGTGGGTCTGAAGCACTTCAAGACCGTCAAGTTCGGCTCGGCCGCGTACCACGCAGACTGCCTCCTGAGCGTGGCGCACTTCAAGGGACACCTGGCCACCGGCTTCGGGGGGACTTTCAAGAACCTCGGCATGGGCCTGGGCTCCAGGAGCGCGAAGCAGACCATGCACGGGGTCGTCAGGCCCGAGTTCAAGGACGTGAACCTCTGCACCGGCTGCGCAGACTGCGTAAAAGCGTGCGCCACCGGAGCCGTCAGGGTCGTCTCCGGCAAGGCCGCGTTCGACCTGACGAAGTGCACGGGCTGCGCCGAATGCATCTCCGTCTGCACCAGGCGCGCGCTCAGGATCCTGTGGAACGAATCTTCCAGGAACCTGTGCGAGAAGATGGTGGAGACGGCCTTCGGAGTCCTGAAGGACAAGAAGGGCCGGGCCCTGTTTCTTAATTTCGTGATCGACGTGACCCCCGATTGCGACTGTCTGAGCTGGAGCGACAACCCGATCGTGCAGGACGTCGGAGTCCTGGGCTCGACGGACCCGGTGGCCGTGGAGCAGGCCTCCCTCGACATGGTGAACGCCCGGCCGTCGCTGCCGGACTCAGAAATAGCCGAGATCCTCGGGCCCGGAACGGACAAGTTCAAGGCCATCAGGCCGGACATAGACGGCGCCGTCCAGATGGAGTACGCGGAGGGGTTGGGCATGGGCACCAGGGACTACGACCTGGTGAACCTTGACGAGGGTCCGCGGAAATGACCGGTGCGACGCCGTCGCGGAAGCCGCGCCGCGGTGACGGGCGCGGCCGATTCAAGGGAAGAACGCTGATGCTCGTGAGAAACGTGAGCCTGTGCCGGGCGGCACTGGTCTGCCTGGTCCTCCTGACCTGGTCGCACAGTTGGGACGTCGCGGAGGCCGCGGGAGCGGTCAGCGGTGGTGACGGGCAGTTCATGAGCCTGGACGACGTCAGGCCCGGCATGATGGGCAAGGCCATGTCTGTTTTCTCCGGCACCCGGCCGGAGGAATTCGACGTGGAGATCCTGGGCGTGATACGCAACTGGAGGCCCGGGGGCAGCCTTATCCTGGGCCGTGCGTCGGGCGCACGGATAGAGTACCTGGGCATCGCAGCCGGCATGAGTGGCACGCCGGTGTACGTGGGCGGCAAGCTCGTGGGCGCGGTGGCCTTCGCGTGGCCTTTCGCCAAGGAACCCATCGCGGGGATTACTCCCATCCAGGAAATGCTGGACGTGAGCCGCCGCACTGAAGCGGAGAGACATGGCGCGGGATCCGAGTCGCGGGGTTCGGACGGCGGCGCGGGCTTCACGCCCATGTCCATGGACGCCGGGGCGGGCATGAGGGAGATCGCTACTCCGATAATGGTGGCGGGTTTCCACCCGCGCGTCGTGGAGCTCATGAAGGACGAGCTGGCGCAGTACAACATGGTGGTGGCCCAGTCCGGGAGCGGTGTCCGGGAGGAGGTCGACACTCTGGTGGCCGGCGGACCACTCGCGGCCCAGCTCGTGTGCGGGGACGCGGTCGTGTCGGCAATCGGCACCGTCACGCACGTGGACGGGAGTCGAGTCCTGGGGTTCGGCCACGGCCTTTTTTCGGCGGGCGCGGTGGACGTGCCGATGAGCGGCGCCCGCATCCACGCCGTGCTGCCCAGTCTGCTCAATTCCATGAAGTTGGGCAGCGTCTCGGGCGTTGTGGGTACGATCACGGGTGACGGATACGCCGGCGTGGCGGGAGAGATCGGCAGGAAAGCGGACCTGGTTCCAGTCGAGGTGTCGGTGATGAGCGCGGGGGGAACCGTGGAAATCCGCCGTTTCGAAGTGATAAGGCACAGCCTGTTCACTCCTTCTCTTGCGGCCTGGACCGCGGCCAGCTCTGTGCTCACGGCAGCCGGGTCGGTCGGCGAACTGACCATTCGCATGAGTGTGTCTGTCGAGCTGGAGAAGCGCGGAACGGAGGCCAGAGCGGTCAAGTTCCAGCATCTCTTCTTCAGTGTGAGCTCGGCCGCGCCGCTGACAGAGTTCCTGGCGGGGGTGGTGGACGCCGTGATGAACAACGAATTCGAGGCCGCCAGGCTGGCCGGCGTCAAGTGCGAGCTGGCTTTCGTCAAGGAAACGAGGGTGGCTGAGATCGAGGAAGTGCACGTGCTGGCGGACGAGGCGCGTCCCGGCCAGGACGTGACGCTGGTGGTCAAGCTGAGGCCTCACAGGGGACCGGCCTTCACCAGGCGCGTCAGCCTTCGCGTGCCGGAAGGATTGAGGGGAGAGCGGGTCCAGTTCAAAGTGTGCTCGGCTCCAGAAATGGGCGAGTGGAAGCGGGCCGCGACGAGCCGGAGCCCGGCTCCGCGGAGCCTGGACCAGCTGGCGAGGCTCATCGAGGCTAGCGGCAGGGGCAACGTGGTCGAGTGCGTCGCCTACGTGAACGAAAGAGAGGCGGTGGTGCGGGGGGAGACCCTCCCGTGGCCGCCGGAGTCCATGTCCAGAGTCATGAGCAACTCTAGGAGGTCAGGCGAGACCTCGGAAACCTCGCTGGCCGTCGTGTCGGAGACCTCGTGGGAGACCGAGTACGCCGTCGAAGGGTGCCGGACTGCCTCGGTCAGACTCGGGAAACCGGAAATCAGGAGGTAGTGGTGAAACCTGGAAGAGCGAAGTCTGCGATGACTGGCGTGGCGGGCGGCTGCGCGGTCTTCCTGCTGCTCGCGGCCCTGGCCCGGAGCGGGGACGGACGCGAGACGTCGTTCTGGGTGATCGAGCGGGACGCGGACTTCGTGAGCGGCACGCCGGAGCACGTCTCCGTGAAGAGGCCGGGGGTGGTCGTGCTTGCCCCGGAGTTGGACACTCTCTTCAGCTCGGAGGAAAACTACTTCTGGTGTCTGGCCGCGGACGAACGCGGGACAGTTTACGCCGGGAGCGGAGACGGCGGCAGGGTGTACAGCATAGACTCGCGTGGGAGGACTGAGCTCGTGATGGACAGCCTGGACCTGGAGGTCTTGAGCCTGGCCGTGGACGCGCGCGGCGCGGTGTACGCCGGGACCGCGCCCGGCGGGCTGATCTGGAAAAACGTGGACGGAGAGAGCTCTGTGTTCTTCGAAACCGGTGAAAGTTACGTCTGGTGCCTCGCGTTCGACGATAGCGGGAACCTTTACGCCGGGACCGGCGACGGAGGGAAGGTCTACAAGATCCGTCCGAACGGGAAGGGCGAGGTGTTCTACGAGACGGGCGAGAGACACGTGATGTGCGCCCAGTACGCGAAGGGCCGGCTGGTCGTCGGCACGGAGGGCACCGGGCTCGTGCTCGCCATCGACGCGAACGGTAAGGGTCGAGTGCTGTTCGACTGCGACGAGCAGGAGGTGAGGGACGTTGCCTGCGTGGACGGCGGAGTCACGTATGCCGCGGCCATTGCGCGCACCAGGACCGTGGCCGGACCTGCCCTGGATGACGCGCCTTCTCAGTCCGGCGAAGACCAGGATGAACGAAAGCAGGGTTCGAGCGTCTACCGTATTACGGACGACGGCACCGCGTCCAAGGTTTGGACCTCCGGGCGCTCGACGGTCTACTGTCTCTGGGCCGCCGCCGGCGACAGCCTGCTGATGGGCACGGGCGACGAGGGACGCATCCTTTGCCTGAGCCAAAGTCAAACCGAGCTCGTGGACAGGGTGGCCGACTCGCAGGTGCTGGACATGATGAACAGCGAAGGCCGACTGGTCTTCAGCACCGGCAACAACGCCCGCGTGTTCTCCGCCGGACCGAAGGCTTCGCGATCCGGCACGCTCGTTTCGAAGGCGTTCGACACGGGCGGTGTCTCGCGCTGGGGAGCGCTGTCGTGGAACGCGGACGTGCCTCGCGGCGCCTCGCTGCAACTGCAGTTGAGGAGCGGCAATTCGGAAACGCCGAATCGGACCTGGAGCGACTGGAGCGAAGACGTGGCCAGGAGCGGCGCCGTCGCGGACATCCCGCCGGGGAGGTTCGTGCAGTGGAAGGCCAGGTTGACGTCGGGCGCGGGGGCGTCGACGCCCGGCCTGAGGAAGATAAGCCTGGCGTTCGCGAAGAAGAACTTGGCGCCCGTGGTGACCGGCGTCAGGGTCTACCCGCAGGGCGTCCAGTTCGCGGACGGCGGCATCGACAGAATGCCGGAAAGGGTGTCGCAGACGCTTCCCGGAGGCCTCAGGGTCGAGTATTCAGTGGTCAAGGACGATGTGGAAAGGGCCGTCGAGGAAGCGGCGTGGGCGAGAACGCTCAGAACGGCGACGTGGGAAGCCTCGGACCCGAACGGCGACAAGCTGGAGTTTACGGTCAGCTACAGGCGCCCCGAGGAAGAGAAGTGGAAACTCATCGACCTCGCAATCGAGGAGACGGTGTTCGTGTGGAACACGTCTGACTGGCCTGACGGCTCATACCTGCTTCGTGTGGAGGTAACCGACCTGCCGAAAAACCTGCCTTCGGAGGCGCTCACTTCGGAAGCAGTCGGCGTTCCGTTCGACGTGGACAACACCGCTCCAGTCGTGTCGCGCCTGAAGAGCGAAGACACGGCGCAGGGTACGACGGTCACCGGCACTCTGTCCGACGCGTTGAGCGCAGTCACGGAACTGCACTACTCGTTGGACAGCGGCGGCTGGACACTGGCGCAGGCGGCGGACGGATTGCTGGATTCGCGCACCGAAGACTTCTCGATAATGCTGGACACTCTGACGACCGGCGAACACACGGTCGGACTGCGTGCGATAGACGGCGCGGGTAACGTCGGGACAGGGAGCCTGCTGATCCGGCGCTGAGGCGGCCCCGGCGGAGTCCACCCGGCGGCCGCGGCGGGCCTCGAGCGGACTGGACGAGAGGCCGCCGCACCCGGGCACTCCCGGCTTCCGCCGGGATAGTCAAAATGCAATCGGGATTGCATTCTGCAAACCTGCTCTCGACAGCCGGACTGCCGGAGGCCGGCCGAGTTCCCGCCTACTCCCGTATCAAGCTGGAAGCGAGCGAGTTATGGTGTACGAGTCGGGGGCAATCCGCGGCACGTCTGTCCGGGATTTGGCATGGGTGTTGCTCAGTGGGGAGCTTGTGTCAAAGTCCCTCTTGGGCGCTTGGTAATGGACAATAACAAAAAGAGACTCGCCATAGTCGGCCTCAAAGAGGCCGACCTCGACCTCATCCCGGCACTCGTCAAGGACGGCCGCTGGGAGCTGGTTCTGATTGCTGATCAGGACGCGGCGTCCGTGGCTTTGAAGGTCGGTGAGATAATGAGGCTTCCTACCACGACAAGCGTGCCCGCGCTGGGTTCGGTGGAACTGGACGCAGTGGTCCTGGGCGACCCCGATTCGAGACCCCTTCTGGTTGAAGTGCTGGGCCCGGGCGTCATGGTTCTGACACCCGCAGAAGCCCTGGGGGCCAAACCGGCGGCCGAGCCGCAGGCCGTTTGCGAGCCGGCGCTGGGGGAGGAGGAATCCAACGTACTGGGCAAACTGGCCGACAGCCTGAGTCTTGCCCTAGACAGGCAGAAGCTGCTGAGATGGATCCTGGAGCTTGCCATCGAATGCACGGGAGCTCAGTGCGGGTCCATAATGCTGCTGGACGAGAAGGGCAAGGACCTGCGCATTGCGGTCGCGCAGGGGCTGAGTAGAGAGACCGTGGTCTCCACCCGGCAGAGTATGGGAGAGGGGATTGCGGGCAGGGTGGCCAGGGACGGAAAACCAATGCTCATTTCCGGTGAACCCGGTAACGAGCTTCTCAAGCCCGGAAGGGATAGGAGTGAAGTCAAAGCGGCGATGTGTGTTCCTCTGGTCGCGGGCGGCCGCACCATCGGCGTGCTCAACGTGAGCAGCATCAGAGACCCGCAGAGATTCCACGCCAAGGACCTCCATCTGCTGGAGAAGCTGGCCGAGCGAGTGACGGAGACGCTGCAAAGGGCGCTGCAGTACAGCGCGGTGACGAACAAGACGCTCGAATTCACTCTGAGAGAGGCCGCCGAGGACGCGCTCATCAGGGAGGTTTCGTTCCCGGAGAAGGTGCAGTTCCTGGCCGCGTCACTGGCCGAGAGGGTGGAAGGGGACTGCTACGTCTACCTGCCGGACAAGTGGAGGGACGGACGGTTGGTCCTGTACGCGACGTCGGTCAAGGTGGCCGACCCGGCGCTTCCCGGAGTCATATTCGGCGGAAAGGGATTCCTGGGCCGAGCCCTGACGTCCGGGAAGGCGCAGGTGCTGCTTCCCGGCGGGATTGTCGCGCCCTCGATGGAGGGCGAAGAGCTCGGCATCATATGCGTCCCGATGAAGGCCGACCGCTGGCACGGTCTGCTGGTGTTCGACTCAGTGCGCGTCAGCAACGTCGAGTTGGAAGCTTATCTGGGCGCCTTCGACAGAGTGGCGCGGTTCATAGGAAAGGAGCTGGGCAGGGAAGTCTCGATGCTCGGCCTGCGGGAACAGGCGGAAGCGCTGTCGGAGCTGAACCGGGTGGCCTCGTCTCTGATGTCCGCGCAGAAGGTCGAGGAAGTGGTCAGGATCATAGCCAGTGAGGGAGTCAGGATCCTCAAGGCGGACGCGTGTCTGGTGGCGTGCGAGGACGGCAGAAGCTGGTCGGTGGACAAACTGGGCGGCACCGAGGGCATGGAGGAGACGGAGAGGCTGACCAAAGCCAAGGAGCTTCTCATGGCCGAATGCGTCAAGGACATGAACTGCATCTCGGGTGAGGCGGCCGACGAGACCCTGAACCTCGAACTTGAAAGACTGGGAGTCACGTCGTTCTTGGCGGGGCCGTTGAGAGCCGGCACGAGGTGCCTGGGCGCCTGCGTCCTGCTCCGGCTGAAGGAGGGCGGCGCGCCGTCGTTCAACGAGACCGAGAGCGAGCTCTTCAGGTCTTTCTGCGGATACTCGGCTCACGGCCTGGAACGGGCGTTCGTGTCCATGCAGGCCCAGCAGTACGGAGAGACCGACCGGGAAACGGGCCTGCTCGGCGCGCAGACGCTGCTCACCAGAATAAACGAGGAATCCAAGCGGTACGACCGGTACGGGATAGGGTTCTGCATCACTGTGTTTGAAGTCGAAGGACTCACCGGGGCCTTCCAGAGGCTCGGAGACCAGTGGAGAGCCGCGTTCCTGGAGGAGTTCTCCGGCGGACTCAGGAAGACCATCCGGGAGGTGGACATCGTCGGCAGAACCGGCGAGGCGACCTTCGTAGTGATTTCCCCCCAGACCCCCAGAGAGGGGGGCGCCATACTCCGGAGAGTAGACGACCTTCTGCGGCGGCTGGGCGCGGTGAGATACGTCTCTCCGGCGCCGGAGCTCCAGTTCAAGGCAGTCCAGGTATACTGGCCCAAGGACATCTGCGACCTGAGAAAAGCCTCTCTCCTCATCACCGGAAGCGTGGACGGACAGACCGCATCGTAGGCCCGCCTTCTCGACCCGCGTTCACATCATCACGTTCGTCGTCATCATTCCGCCGCCTCAATTCACTTGACCTGCGCTGCACAGGCGTAATACGATTACCGGGCCCGGAGTCCAGGTATGTGACACCGGTTCGGGGGTATCGTGATGCGGATGCGGACCGCGATGAAACGTTTGAGCTGGCAGGGTTATCTCGGCGTCGTGCTGGTGGCGCTCTCCGCGCTGGTGTATGGGATACAGTATCTCATCTTCAGGGACGCGCGGAGCATCTTCTACTACATCTTCCAGGACTTCGCGTTTGTGTTCGTGGAAGTGCTGCTGGTGACCCTGATAATCCACGCCCTGCTCAGGCAGCGCGAGAAGAGCCAGAGGCTTGAGAAGCTCAGCATGGTCATAGGGGCGTTCTTCAGCGAAGTGGGAACCGGGTTGCTGACCTATCTGTCTGACTTCGACCCGAACCTGAACGTGATAAGAGGACACCTGATCGTGTCGGGCTCGTGGTCGGACAGGGAGTTCACCGAGGTCGCGGGGCGTCTGAGGAGCTACGACTACAACGTCGACGTGGCGCGCGTTGACCTGAGCCATCTGAGGGGCTTTCTGCTCGAGAAGCGTGAGTTCCTGCTTGGGCTTCTGCAGAATCCGAGTGTGCTCGAACACGAGAGCTTCACCGAGCTTCTGCGAGCCGTGTTCCATCTGACGGAAGAGCTGGCGCAGAGGGAAGACGTGTCGTGCCTGACCGAGGGTGACTGCAGCCACTTGGACGGGGACGTTAAGAGACTTTACACTCGGCTGGCCCTGGAATGGCTCTCTTACATGAAGTATCTCAAGGCGAACTATGCGTATCTCTTCTCGCTTGCCATCAGAACGAACCCGTTTGACCAGACCGCGACAGTGACCATACGCTGAGCGCGCAGGAAGGCGGGCGTGCGGGTGTTGGACGCGAGGGCTCGCGCCCTGCGAGCCGGGGGATCCGAGTGAAGATCAAGAAACTCCCTGAGGACCTGGTCAGGAAGATCGCCGCCGGCGAAGTTGTGGAGCGCCCTTCGAGTGTGGTCAAGGAACTCGTCGAGAACTCCATTGATGCGGGCGCCGGCCGGATCACGGTTCAGCTGGGGGAGCCCATATACAGCGAGATAGCCGTGTCTGACGACGGCGTAGGGATGAGCATGGAGGACGCCCTGCTCTCGCTGGAGAGATACTCCACGAGCAAGCTGTCGAACGAGCCGGACCTAATGGCCATACGGACACTGGGCTTCAGGGGCGAGGCCCTGCCCAGCATCGCCCAGGTCTCGCGGCTGACACTGCTGACGAGGTCGAGTGAGAGCCTGGCCGGGTCGCTGGTCACGTGCGTGGGGGGAGAAATGGAGGAGGTCAGCGAGTCGGGGAGGGCTCCCGGCACGACGGTCAGCGTCCGAGACTTGTTCTTCAACACGCCGGTCAGACGCAAGTTCCTGAGGTCGAGGACGACCGAGCTCCGGCAGGTGATAAGAGTAATTACGTCCTACGCCCTCGCCTTCGAGAAGATCCATTTCATCCTGAGACAGAACGACAGGGAGCTCCTCAACCTGCCGCCGGCGCCGGCGCTGTTCGACAGGGTCGCGGCTCTGTACGGGCTGCAGACGGCGGAGCAGCTCCTGAGCCTGGACGCGGAGAGCAAAGGAGTGCGCGTGGGCGGGTACGCGGGCGGGGCGGAGCTGTCGCGCGCGAACGGCGAGCACCAGCTCTTCTGGGTCAACCGGCGTTGGGTCGGGTCGCCCACGCTCACGTTCGCCGTACGAGAGGCGTACTCCGAGATCCTGCCGCGCGACAGATACCCGATGTGTCTCGTCATGCTGGAGGTGCCGCTGGACGCCGTGGACGTGAACGTGCATCCCACGAAGCGTGAGGTCAAGTTCGCGGAGGAAGGTTTCGTGAGGAGTTTCCTCACCGGCGTCGTGAAGGACACGCTTGCCCGGGCATCCAGAGATACGTTCGCAGGGGCGGGAGGCGCGCTTTGGACGCGGGCTGAGGTTGAACCTGAGTTGAGTGGTGTAGTTGCCGATGTTGCAACAGAATATGAGGCGGATTCAACGCAGCTCTCGCTGCTGGGTGATTCAGACGTGCGGGGGACGGCTCCGGCCGGGGCAGCAGGGTTGGCGGGTATGGTGCCCCTGTGGCAGCTCCACAGGACTTACATCCTGGCGCAGATCAAGGGCGGGCTGGTGATAGTGGACCAGCACGCGGCGCACGAGCGGGTGCTTTACGACGAGGCGCGGCGAATGCTGGCGGGCGGAAACGGCCCGAGCCAGCAGCTGCTGTTTCCGATGGTAGTGGACCTGACCGCGGACGAGTTCGAAGTGCTGCTGGACACCGAAGCGCAGATGCGAAAGCTGGGCTTCGACATCAAGGCGTCAGGAAAGGACAGGATAGTGGTGAGGGGCGTTCCGGCCGGACTCCGCGCGTGGAGAGAGGGACAGCTGCTGCACGACATACTGGACGGCATGACCAAGGAATCGGGCGGAGCCGCGACCGCTGAAGAGCGGCTGGCCAGGTCTTTTGCCTGCCACGCCGCCGTCAAGGCGGGAGACGCGCTCACTCTCGAGGAGATGAACCACCTGGTTGACGGGCTGTTCAGCACGAGCATGCCTCAGGGAGACCCGCACGGCAGGCTCACTTTCGTCAGAGTCTCGCTGGAAGAGCTCGAGCGCAGGCTGGGCCGGGCCTAGGATGCGCGGCGGGGAGAAAGAAACGGGTGCCGACGCAGGACTCCGGGTGGCGGCGGTCGTCGGTCCTACGGCAGTAGGCAAGACAGCCGCGTCGGTCCTGCTGGCCGAGGCGCGGGGCTGGGAGATAGTATCCGCCGATTCCCGCCAGGTGTACAAGCGCCTCAACATAGGCACGGCCAAACCCGGGCCGGCCGAGACCGCCCGCGTTCGCCATCACCTCATAGACGTGGTGGAGCCGTGGGAAGTGTATAGTTGCGGCCGCTTCAGGAGGGAAGCTCTGGCGGCGATGCGGCACATCGCGGCCGGGGGACGAGCTCCCCTCGTTGTGGGCGGTTCCGGGCTTTACCTCAGGGCCCTGGAGAAGGGCCTTTTCGAGGGGCCGGAGCGTGACGAAGGAATCCGGGCCAGGCTGAGGCAGCTGGCAGACGCGCGCGGCAGAGAGCACCTGCATCAGAGACTGAGCGCGGTGGACCCCGAGGCCGCGTCCAGGATCCACCCGAGGAACATCGAGAGAGTCATCCGGGCCCTGGAGGTGTTCGAGGCCACGGGCGCGCGGATCTCGGAGCTTCAGAAGAGCTCCGCGATGAAGAGCCCTCTCAGGCTGGTGACTGTCGGACTCAGGCGCGACCGCGAGTGCCTGTACCGCCTCATCGAGAAGCGATTCGACGCGATGGTGACGGGCGGCCTCGCTGACGAGGTTGCCGGGCTTGTAGCGGACGGTTTCAGCGAAGCATGGCCCTCATTCAGGACAGTGGGGTACCGGGAAATGGTCGGGTACGTGAGGGGGCAGCTGACCTTGGCGGCGGCCCGCGAGAAGGCCAGGATCGCGACGAGGCAGTTCGCGAAAAGACAGCTCACGTGGTTCGGGAAGACTCCTGTAGACGTCTGGTTGGACATAAAGGACGGGGAGGAGCCGGAGGAGATTTCGCGACGGATTGAGACCGGGCTCGCGGCGGCCGGGCTGTCGTGACGAGGGCCCGTTGGCGGAAGGCGGCGCGGCATGGCGGCAGGCAGCGAACTTCATGCGAAGCATCAAGGTGGCCGCGACTCAACCTCAAATTCTACTTGACATAGACCCTGCAATTCTTTAAGTTCTTTCCGGTTACGAGTCAGATAACCTGTGGGCGGGCATAGCTCAGTGGTAGAGTATCAGCTTCCCAAGCTGAGAGTCGCGGGTTCAAATCCCGTTGCCCGCTCCACTCGTTTTCTCTGCACCCCGGGTGTCATCCCTCAAAGCCATGCTGAAAATCCAGGCGGTGAAGAAAAACAGTCCCGCTGACAGGGCAGGCCTGAAGAGCGGGGACGTCATCCTGTCGGTCGGCCCGGACAGTGTGAGGGACGTTATCGACTTCATGTTCCACTCCGTGGCCGACTCCATCAAACTGGGCGCTAAGAGGAACTCCGGCCAGTTTTCCGTGAGAGTACGCAGAAACGGGCAGGGGGTGTTCGGGATCAGGTTTGAGGAGCTCGCGCCCAGGACCTGTCCGAACAAGTGCGTCTTCTGCTTCGTGGACCAGCTGCCGGGCGGGCTTCGACCGTCTCTCCACGTGAAGGACGAGGACTACAGATTCTCGTTCCTCCACGGCAACTACATAACGATGACGAACCTGAGACGACCCGAGCTGGAGCGGATAATCGAACAACGCTTGAGCCCGCTCTACGTGTCGGTGCACTCCACCGACCCGGGTGTGAGGGCGCGAATGCTGGGTCTTTCCGGTCCGGCAGAGATTCTTCCCAAGCTGGAAGCGCTCAAACAGGGCGGAATAGAAGTGCACGCGCAGGTTGTGTTGTGCCCCGGAATCAACGACGGACCGCACCTGAGCAGGACCGTGGACGACCTGGCCGGTTTCTTCCCGAGCGTGAAAAGCGTGGCCGTGGTGCCGGTCGGCCTCACCGGGCACAGGCGTGGACTTCCGTCGCTCAGGCCGGTCACCGGCCGGGACGCCGCCCGGCTGCTCGACTGGCTGGCCGCGTGGCAGGTTCGAGCTTTGCGACAGCTGGGCACCAGGTTCGTGTTCGCGGCGGACGAGATGTACCTGCTGGCGGGACGGGACGTGCCCGACGCGGTCGAGTACGAGGGATTCTGTCAGATTGAGAACGGAGTGGGGCTGGTGAGGGTGCTCTTGGAGGAGGCGGCCCGGCTGCGGGGGCGCATCAGGCGCCGGGCGCGAGGAAGGCCGGCGGCCGTCCTGACGGGGAAGCTGGCGGAGCCCGTGCTGAGGGCGGCGCTGGCGGGCGAGGGGGTCAGGGTGCTCGGAGTGCAGAACTGGCTGCTGGGCCGCTCTGTCACAGTTGTGGGACTTCTGGGCGGCAGGGACGTGCTGCGGGCGATGAGACGGCTCGGTCCGGAAGAGGTTGCGGTCGTGTCCGAGGAATGCCTCAACCCGGATGGACTTTTCCTGGACGACATGACGCCCCGGGAGCTGGAAGAGGCTTCCGGTCACAAGATTATTATTGAGGGACTGCGGTATGGGAAGCCCGATCGTGGCGATAATAGGCCGTCCGAACGTGGGGAAATCCACACTTTTCAATAGGCTGGTCGGACGGAAGCTGGCCGTTGTGCACGGCGAGCCCGGGGTCACGCGCGACAGGAAGATAGCCGCAGTCACCTGGGAGCGCAGGTCGTTCTGGGTCGTGGACACCGGCGGGTACCTGCCCGAGGCGCGCGGAGACATGGAGGTGCTCGTCAGGGAACAGGCATCTCTGGCCGTGGAGGAGGCTTCTCTCGTGGTGTTCGTGGTGGACGGGGAGGACGGTGTGAACCCCTTGGACGCCGAGATAGCGCAGATACTCAGACAGAGGGGCAAGACGTCGCTCCTCGTCGTGAACAAGATAGACAACGAGAGCCGCGAGGCCCTGATACACGAGTTTCACGGACTTGGCATCGGGGACCCGATACCCGTTTCCGCCGTGCACGGCAGGGGCGCGGACGCGCTGCTGGACAGGGTCGTCGAGTCGCTGGGCGAGGCTGAGCCGGCGGAGGAACCGATCGACGCCATAAGCGTGGCGGTCGTGGGCAAACCCAACGTGGGGAAGTCCTCCATCATCAACAGGCTTCTCGACGAGGAGCGGATGATTGTCCACGCGGCGCCGGGCACGACCAGGGACTCGGTGGATTCGTTTTTCAAGTTCAACGGCCGCGAGTTCATACTGATCGACACGGCCGGACTGAGGAGAAAGAGGAGCATCTCGGACGCGCTGGAGGTGTACAGCGTGGTGAGGGCGCTCAAGAGCATCGAGAGAGCCGGCGTCGTGCTCCTCGTGCTGGACGCCTCCGCGGGGTTGAGCTCGCAGGACACCAGGATAGCCGCGATAGCGCATCATTCCGGGAAGCCTTCGATCGTGGTGTTCAACAAGTGGGACCTTGTCGACAAGGACCAGTACACCGCAATCGACATCGAGAAGGAATTCAGGCGCCGACTTCCGTTCCTGTCCTACGCGCAGGTGGTGTTCGCGTCGGCCCTCACTGGCCTGAGGGTGTCGCGGCTGCCAAGGCTGGCCCTGGAGGCGGCCGAGCAGAGCAGGCGGACCCTCAGCGAGCAGGAGCTCACGGAGGCGCTCAGGGACGCGATGACGAGAAGAAGGCCGCCCGTGGGACAGTCGGGTCATGCGCCCGCGCTGAAAAGGGCAAGTCAGGTGTCCGTGGTGCCGCCGACCTTCGCACTTTTCGTGAACGACAGGAGCGCGTTCAGGAAGTCCTACGTCCACTACTTGATGAATAGTCTCAGGGAGCAGTTCGGGTTTCGGGGCACGCCGGTCAGCATCAAGGTGCGGACCGCCCTCCGCAAGTGAGGCAAGGCTTGGAGCGGGTGATTCTGAGTGTGGCGCTGGCGTATCTGCTGGGCGCGATTCCATTCAGCCTCCTGGCCGGGAGACTGACAAGGGGAATAGACTTGAGGAAGCACGGGAGCGGCAACCTGGGCGCGGCGAACACGTTCAGGACTCTGGGCCCCGGCCCGGGGCTTGCGGTCCTGTTCCTGGACGCCGGCAAGGGCGCCGCCGGCGTCGGCGCGGCGGGTCTGCTGTGGCGCGAGTCCGGGGGCGTGGGAAGGACGGACCTGATGCTGCTCGCGGGACTGGCGGCCGTGGCCGGACACATCTGGACCGTGTTCGCTTCGTTCAGGGGAGGCAAGGGCGTGGCCACGGCGGCCGGGGTGTTCGCGGCGGTCGCACCGGCGGCGTTCGGGATCTGTGTCGCTGTCTGGGTGGTTGTGGTGTCGCTGTTCAGGTTCATATCGCTTGGTTCGATTCTGGCCGCGGTCTCGCTGCCGGCGGCCGTGTACGTTACCGCCCCGGGTGGTCCCGGGGACTGGCCGAAAGTGTTCTGGGTCTCGACGCTGGTGGCCGCCGTTGTGGTGGCGCGGCACAGGGGCAATATATCGCGAATACTACGTGGCGAGGAACGCAAGTTCAAGTTACGCGGAGGTTGATTCAACCATGAAATTCGGGATTCTGGGAGGCGGGGGCTGGGGAACCGCGCTCTCGATGGTGTTGAGCTCCAGGGGCGGCGACGTGGTCGTCTGGGAGTACGACGTAGAGCAGTGCGAGCGCGTGAAGAGCGAGGGAGTGAACGAGAAATTCCTGCCCGGGGCCGCCCTCCCGGCTACGGTGCGGTTCACGCCTGAGATGGCCGACGCGGTCAACGGCGCGGACATGCTTGTGTTTGCCGTCCCCTCCCACACTCTCCGGGGAGTGGCGAGGAAACTGGCCGGACTGGACACGTCCGGAGCGCTCATCGTCAGCGCAACCAAGGGCATCGAAGACGGCTCGCTGATGCGCATGTCGGAAGTCCTGGTGGACGAGCTTTCCGCCTCGGCCGCGGACAGGATAGCCGTGCTCGCCGGGCCCAGTCACGCCGAGGAAGTGAGCCGGGGCCACCCCACCGCAGTCGTGTCGGCGTCCGCGAGCGCGGCGTCGGCCAAGCAGGTCCAGCAGCTCTTCTCGACGGGCACCTTCCGCGTGTACACGAACGAAGACATGGTGGGTGTGGAGCTGGGCGTCTCCGTCAAGAACGTGGTCGCGATCGCGGCCGGCATCTGCGACGGGATAGGGTACGGGGACAACACCAAGGCCGCGCTTATCACCAGGGGACTCGCCGAGATCACAAGACTCGGGCTGGCCCTGGGCGCGAGACGCGAGACGTTCTTCGGCCTTGCCGGCGTGGGGGACCTCGTCGTTACGTGCCTCAGCCGGCACAGTCGCAATCGGTACGTCGGCGAGCAAGTCGGAAGTGGCAAGACTCTGGAAGCGGTCCTGTCGGGCATGGTGATGGTGGCGGAAGGGGTCAGAACGACGAAGAGTGCGCTCCACCTGGCCAGGCGCCACGAAGTCGATATGCCCATAACGGAGCAGGTCTACGCCGTGCTGTTCGAGGGCAAGGACCCTCACCTGGCGATAGACGAGCTCATGACGAGAGAACTCAAGGCAGAAGCACAGTAGGAAAGGGGGTGCTCCGCTTGGCGGAAGAAGACAAAGGGCGCGCGTATCATTCCATAAGCGAGGTCAGCGCGATGGCCGGCGTGGAGCCGCACGTTCTGCGGTACTGGGAAACGCAGTTCAAGATGCTGAGACCGAAAAAGAACCGCGCCGGAAACAGGATGTACAGGCCGAAGGACATCGCGCTCATAATGACCATCCGAAAAATGCTGTACGAGCAGGGCTACACCATCTCTGGGGCCAGGAAGAAACTGCTCGACGACAGGAGGACGTCTCCCGGCCCTTCCGCGGCCGGAGGCGAGAAGGAGGGAGCGACTCAGCTGTTGAAGCAGGTGAGGAAGGAGCTCGAAGAAGTGCTCTCCATGGTCCGCGCGAAGAGGTGAGCGCGGCGGCCGGGAAGCCGGGTCCGTCGGCGCCGCAGGCCTTGCGGGCCTTTTCGGAATCGGTTATGATGCACGCAGCAAGGTGACCCTGTGAGAATCCAGATGGTCGGGGCGTGGCGCAGCCAGGTAGCGCACTAGCATGGGGGGCTAGTGGTCGCTGGTTCGAATCCAGTCGCCCCGACCACTATTTATCTACGCTGGAGGAACCCACGACGTTGACAGGCAGCCCGCGTCAGTGGATCTTTGACCGCGTTCTGGGCGTGTTCGGGTATTTTCTGTACGAAGTCGGCGGCGCGCTCGCCCTCGTCGCTCACGTGTCTGTCAGCTACATGCTGGCCTCCGGTCTTGCCGACCTCAACTTCGCGCTGAACACCAGGTCCCGCAGGGCGGTGATGGCCAACCTGAGGCACGTACTGGGGACGTCCGTGAGCGAGGCCGAGATGACGAGAGTGGCCAAGCGCACTTTCAGGAACTTCGCCCTCTCCATCACTGATTTTCTGAGATTCCCCATCCTGTCGCGGAAGTCCCTGACCGGAATGGCCGACGGAAACGCGCTGGCGGTGATACGGGGAGAGCTCAAGTCGGGAAATGGCGTTATACTGCTGGGCGCGCACGTCGGGAACTGGGAGGTGGGCGGCGCCATGCTGGCGCGGAGCGGGCTTCGTCTGTCGGTCGCGGCCCTTCCTCACAGGAACGCGCTTATAGACCGGTTCTTCGTGAAGAGACGGCGGCGAAAGGGCATCAACGTGGTGTCCATCGGCCACGCGACCGCCGGACTCCTGGCCGCGTTGAGAAGAAACGAATGCATCGCGATACTGGGGGATAGAAACGTGCTGGGGCGGGGGATCCGGAGAGAGTTCTTCGGTTCTACGGCCGTGGTGCCGTACGGCCACGTGGCGCTCGCGCTCAGAACGGGCGCGGCCGTGGTGCCCACGTTCGTGATAAGAGAAAAAGGGTCGCGGTTCAGGCTGTGCGTTGAGGACCCCATCCGGCCCGGGAGCGGAGCCGGGGCCTTCGAGGACGTGCTGTCGCGCAGCCTGCGAGTTATGGAGAAATACGTGAGGCAGTACCCGGACCAGTGGTTCGTATTCGAGCCGATTTGGCAGGACGGCCGCGCATGAAAGTGGTAGTGATCGTGCCCGCGTACATGACCGGGCCGAGGCTGCTCGAGGTGCTTGAAGGGGCGGCCGGCGCGGTCGGAAAGGAAAACGTGCTCGTCGTCGACGACGGATCGCCCGACGCGTACCCCACGGAGGCCGCGCGGCTGGGCTACAACGTCCTGAGGCACGACACGAACATGGGAAAGGGAGAGGCCCTGAAAACGGGGTTCGCGTGGGCCCTGGCGCACGGGTACTCTGGCGTGGTGACGCTGGACGGTGACGGCCAGCACGACCCGGGGCTCGTCCCCTCGTTCTTGCTGAAAGCGGAGGAGACCGGTGCGGACATCGTGGTGGGGTCCAGGATGCGCGACGTCAGTACGATGCCGGTGATCAGAGTCTGCGTCAACCGGTTCACCTCGTGGGTGGTTTCGCGGGCGGCAGGCCAGCGAATAGAGGACAGCCAGTCCGGATTCAGGTACATCAGCTCTCGCGTGCTCGAGGCCGTTCGGCTGGAGTGCTCGCGATACGACCTGGAATCGGAGATACTCGTGAAGGCCGCGCGCATGGGCTTCGCCATAGACAGCATTCCGATCCCGACCGTCTACGGAGAGGAGAAGAGCTCGATCAAGCCGCTCAAGGACGCCGTGTGTTTCTGGAGACTCGTTCTGTCCTTGAGGAGGGAGGGGAGAAGAGTTGCTGATACTCGTGACCAACGATGACGGCGTGCATGCCGCCGGGTTCCAGGCGTTGAGGGAGGCGCTCAGCTCCGTCGGGCGGGTCGTGGCGATCGCGCCGGACAGGGAGCAGAGCGCCACCAGTCACTCCCTGACTCTGGAGCACCCGCTGAGAGTCAGGGAAATGGGAGACTCTTTCATGAGCGTGGACGGCACTCCCACCGACTGCGTGCTGCTGGCGTTCAACGGTCTCCTCCAGGAGAGACCGCAGATGGTGGTGGCCGGCGTGAACCACGGCCCCAACCTCGGCGAGGACGTTAGCTACTCGGGGACCGTGGCGGCCGCGATAGAAGGCACGCTGCAGGGCGCTCCGTCGATAGCGGTATCGCTCGTCGGAAAGGCGCCGTACGACTTCGAGACGGCCTGCTCCTTTACCCTCAAGCTGGTCAGGACTCTCGTGGACAGGGGGACGGCGTCGCCGGCGCTGCTGAACGTCAACGTGCCGAACGTGCCGGCGGCCAGGATCAAGGGAGTGAAGGTCACGGGGCTGGGCAGGCGCGTGTACAGGGACATGATAGTGAAGAAGACGGACCCGCGCGGAAAGAGCTACTACTGGATAGGCGGGAACGAGCCCACTTACGCGACTTCGCCCGAGAACACGGATTTCAACGCAGTCAGCTCTGAAATGATATCGGTAACACCGCTGCACCTGGACTTCACGGACTACAAGAAGATCGTGGAGATGGAGAGCTGGGACCTGGCGCCTTGAGGGCAGTGACGGAACTCGAAGAATTTTCGGCCTAACTGTGATAGGATAGTAGGAAGGTTACTACGGGACATGGTTCGGGGCGTAGCGCAGCCCGGTAGCGCACTTGGTTCGGGACCAAGGAGTCGGAGGTTCAAATCCTCTCGCCCCGACCATCTTCTTATTTTTGAGCTGGACGGTGCAGGGCCGGAGCTGTTGCCCTGCACCGGTTCAGTTCTGGTCCCGAGCCGGACGGCCGAGAGCGCGACCGCCCGCGGGGGAGACCCGGAGTTGGATAAGGCACGAGCCAGGATAATAGTCTCGGGTGAAGTGCAGGGCGTGGGCTATCGCTCGTTCGCCCTGGCGCAGGGCAGGACCCTGCGCCTGGGTGGCTACGTCCGAAACGCCTTGGACGGCGCCGTGGAGCTGGAAGTGGAGGGAGACCGTCCAGGCATCGAGGGCCTGGTCGCGCTGCTCAAGCAGGGGCCCCGCGCCGCGAGAGTGACCGGCGTGGACGTGCAGTGGGAGGCCTTCTCTGGCGAGTTCGACGGGTTTGAGGTCAGGTTCTAGACATGGGAAAGCGGGTGGCCAAGAGCAAGTTCGCGCTGAAACTGGAGCACCTCCTGCAGGAATGCAGGCCTGCGGGGATCGTTCCGGACGAGCAGATCGAGCGCGTGATGCACAGGCCGGATTTCGACATGGAGGCCTTCGACTGGTTCCTGGACAGAGCAGAAGCCGAAGGAGTCCGGGTGGGTCTGCCGGACTACGAAGAGGCCGAGGCCGCTGCGGCGCGGAAGAGGTCCAGGGCCGCGCGCAACGGCGGCGGGCTGGAGCCGGTGAGCATGTACCTGAAGGAGATCGGCAGGTATCCGCTCCTGACGCCGGTGAAGGAGGCGCGGCTGGCTCGCGCCGTCAGGGCGGGCGACGAAAGCGCGCGCAGGAGCATGATACTGTCCAACCTGAGACTGGTGGTGAAGATTGCGAAGGCCTACAAGGACAGGGGCGTTGAGCTATTGGACCTGATAGAAGAGGGCAACCTGGGCCTGATCGCGGCCGTGGACAGGTTTGACCCCGACCGCAAGAGACGTTTCAGCACGTACGCATCCTGGTGGATACGCCAGTCGGTCGTCAGGGGCGTGGCCAACTACTCCCGCACGGTACGCGTGCCGATCCACGTCCTTCAGCTCATCACCAAGTTCCTTTCCATCGAGTCGGTGCTGAGCAGGAAGCTGGGTCGCCAGCCGCTGGTCGAAGAGATAGCGCTTCACATGGGCGTGCCGGAGAAGAGGATCGAGCGCATCCGAACCTGGGTGGGCGGGAGAGAATCGAAGGACTACGATTCGGCCGTGGAGTCTTACGGAGAGATGTCGCAGTTCGAGCCTCTGCTGGCGGTCGCGAGCCCGGAGGAGATGGTCGAGCTGCAGCTGGAGCGCGAGAGACTGCTGAAGCTGATGAGCCAGCTCCCCGGCCGGGAAGACAAGATACTCAGGATAAGGTACGGCTTCCAGGACGGAAGAATGCACACGCTGGCCGAAGTTGGCGCTCTTCTGGGTGTCAGCAGGGAACGAGTGCGCCAGGTGGAGAAGCGCGCGCTGGCCAGGCTGAGGAAGATGATGGAGGCCGGCGAACGGCGGACGGAATCGGGCGGGGAAACCCGGCACTGAGACGGAGGCGCGGAATGGCGGATGACCTCAAGGACCTGATAAGGTGTATTCCCGATTTCCCGAAGAAGGGGATCGTCTTCAGAGACATAACGACACTCCTCAAGGCGGGTCCGGGATTCATAAAGGTGATCAACGCCCTGTCCAGGGAGTGCGAGAAGAGGCGGCCGGACGTCATCCTGGCCGTGGAGTCCAGGGGTTTCGTGCTGGGCGGCGCCGTGTCTTACCGCCTCGGTCTGCCGCTTGTGCCGGCCAGGAAGCCGGGCAAGCTGCCGGCTAAGACCGTGAAGGAAGAGTACGAGCTGGAGTACGGAAAAGACGCCATCGAGGTCCATCTGGACAGCATTCAGCCCGGGCAGAGGGTGGTCATACTGGACGACCTCTTGGCCACGGGAGGCACGGCCCTCGCGGCCGCCAAGTTAGTCGAGAAGCTGGACGGCAAGGTGGTGGGACTTCTGTTCCTCATCGAGCTGGAGTTCCTGAAGGGCAGGGAGCGCCTCAAGGACTACGACGTCGTGTCGCTCATAAAGTACGAGAGCGAATGAGCCCGGCGGGGAGCGCGAGCTCCGCGCCGTATTTAGGTTGCCTCGCTGTCGGCGAGGCGTTACGATACGTCGATGAATGCCCCCGTAGCTCAGGTGGATAGAGCAGCGGTTTCCTAAACCGTTTGCCGGGTGTTCGAGTCGCCCCGGGGGCACATACTTCCTTTCCGCTATCGCGTTTTGGCCGCCTTTATTGACAAGTCGACGTCCCTGGTCTAGTGTGGTGTGGAAGCGGGGCGGACGCGGCCCGGCGCGGACTCGGGCGGCCTCCGTGGGGCGGGCGCGAGGTCCGGGGTCATTAGAAAAAGATAATGTTACGGTGGGCGATTAGCTCAGGTGGTTAGAGTACCTGCTTGACATGCAGGGGGTCACTGGTTCAAGTCCAGTATCGCCCACCATTGATTTAGGCCGTGCGGACGCAAAGGGTCGCACGGAGGCCGGCCGGATGGGACCGGGGGCGGGCCCGGCCGGCGAAGCGGCATCTCAAGGAGGAAGAAGTGCAGCTGTCGATTGACGGGATAGGTGCGCTGGAAGTGGAACAGGGCGTGACTGCGAGGAATCTGCTCGAGCTGGCTGCGAAAGGAAAGCAGTATTTCGCGGTCGAGGTCGAGGGCCGGCTTGTGGACCTGGACTACCGGATCGAAAAGCCCTCGGCCGTCAGGCTCGTGGGGTTCGACAGCGAGGGCGGCAGGGAAGTCTACTGGCACAGCACGTCCCACGTCATGGCCGCCGCCGTCAAGAAGCTCTTCCCGGAGAGCGCGCTCGGAATAGGACCCGCCATTGCAGAGGGGTTCTACTACGACTTCCACAGACCGACCTCGTTCACCGAAGACGACCTGGCCAGGATCGAGGCCGCGATGAGGGAAATCATAGAGGCCGACTTGGAGTTCAAGAGAGAAGATCTGTCGCGGCAGGACGCGGTGAGTCTGTTCGAACACTCCCGGGAGCCCTACAAGGTGGAGCTGGCGTCGGCGCTGGAGGACGAACACATATCCGTGTATAGGACTGGCGAGTTCGCGGACCTGTGCCGCGGGCCGCACGTTCCGTCCACCGGGCGACTGGGCGCCGTCAAGCTGCTTTCGGTTGCCGGCGCTTACTGGAAGGGTCTGGACACGAACCCGATGCTCCAGAGGATATACGGAGTCTCCTATCCCACGCAGGCGGAGCTGGACAGCTACCTGGCCAGGGTGAAGGAAGCCGAGAGGCGCGACCACCGCAAGCTGGGCGCGGCCTTGGACCTTTTCAGCATAGACGACACGCTGGGCTCCGGGCTCGTGCTGTGGCATCCCAAGGGCGCCATAATCCGTAACGTCATCGAGGAGTTCTGGAGAAGAGAGCACCAGCGGGCCGGTTATCAGCTGATATACACCCCGCACATAGGGCGGGCGGAGCTGTGGCAGCGTTCGGGGCATCTGGACTACTACAAGAAGGAAATGTACCTCCTCGAAGTGGACGAACAGCCCTACGTGCTCAAGCCCATGAACTGTCCGGGTCACATACTCATCTACCAGTCGAAGCGCAGAAGCTACAGGGAGCTTCCGATGAGGTTCGCCGAGCTGGGCACCGTGTACAGACACGAGCGTTCGGGCGTGCTCCACGGCATGTTCCGCGTGAGGGGCTTCACGCAGGACGACGCTCACATCTTCTGCGCGAGAGAGCAGCTGCCGGAGGAGATGGACCGGGTGCTGGACTTCGCGCTGCGCATGCTGGCCGCGTTCGGGTTCAAAGAGTTCAAGATTCAGCTCAGCGTGCGGGACCCCGGGCACAAGGACAATTACGCGGGTGAGGACGCCCAGTGGCAGGAGGCCGAGGACGCGCTGAGGCAGGCGTTGGAGCGGCACAAACTGGCATACACGCGGGCCGAGGGCGAGGCCGTTTTCTACGGGCCGAAGATCGACATGCAGCTCCTGGACTCACTGGGAAGGGGCTGGCAGGGCACCACCATACAGTTCGATTTCAACCTTCCCGGCAGGTTCGGAGTGACGTACATTGGGCCGGACGGGAAGGAGCACCCCGTGGTCATGATCCACAGGACGCTGCTGGGGGCGCTCGAGCGCTTCACGGCAACTCTGATAGAGCACTACGCGGGAGAGTTCCCTCTGTGGCTGGCTCCTGTCCAGGCGCTCGTGGCCACCGTCAGCGCGGACAACGTGGGGTGGGCGGGAGAAGTCGTGCAGGCGCTGAGGGACGCGGGACTGAGGGCGGAGGCCGATTTCCGGGACGAGACCATAGGCAGCAAGATACGCGACGCCGAGCTCCAGAAAGTGCCGTACATGCTGGTCGTCGGGAAGCGCGAGGTGGTCGACAGAAAGGTGTCCGTGCGGAGCAAGAAGAAAGGCCAGTTGGGCGTCATGGAAGTGGAAGAGCTCGCTAAGAATTTACTTGATGAGATAGCGAGGAAACTGTAGCATTGATGGAAATGGTTGAAGCAGAAGCCGCCGGCTTCTCACCTTGGAACGGAGGTTACCAGGGTAAATGTCAAAGGCACTGCGCGATTCGAGTCCTGCTGCTGCAGCTGGCGGAGGTCCTTGTGACCGTTCCGCCTTTTTGCTTCTCGATCCTAACAGGGGGTGGTAACGACCGTGATTGAGAAGAGAGTGCGAGTGAATGAGAGGATCCGTGTCCCTTCGGTCAGGGTGATCGGCCCCGACGGGACCCAGCTCGGCGTTATGACGCCGAAGGAAGCTCTGGCCATCGCCCAGGGACACAACCTGGACCTCGTGGAAGTGTCTCCGAATTCCAGGCCGCCCGTCTGCCGGGTGATGGACTTCGGGAAGTTCAAGTACGAGCAGAGCAAGCGCGCCAGAAAGGCCAGAAAGAAACAGCACATCATCCATCTTAAAGAGGTCAAGCTCCGGCCGAAGATCGAAGAGCACGACTACCAGTTCAAGATGGACCACGCCAGAAAGTTCCTGGAGGCGCACGACAAGGTGAAGTTCACCGTGACTTTTCGTGGCAGGGAGATGACCCACGCCGACCTCGGTCACAAGCTGCTCCGGAGAGTGGTCGCCGACATGGAAACGGTGGGGCAGGTGGAGGGATCGACGCGCTCCGAGGGAAAGAATCTGGTAATGCTGATGGTGTCGAGGGCGCAGAAGCCACGGCCGGCCGGAGAGGCGTGAGCTCTGCCGGTGTCTGACTCGGGCGGGTGAAGGTCCGCCGGCCGCGAAGTGCATGGAGGTAAGTAAAGAATGCCTAAGCTAAAGACGAACAGGGGCGCCAAGAAAAGATTCAAGAAGACCGGTACCGGCAAGATAATGAGGAGGCAAGCGTTCGCCGCCCACATCTTGACCTCCAAGGCGCGGAAGAGAAAGCGCAGGATAACCAGGCCCGCGGTGGTGGGAGAAGAGGACGTGCGGAGGATTCGACGTCTGCTTCCTTGACGGCGGTTTCCCCGCGCCGGCGGGCGTTCCGGGCGCGGGTGTCACAACATGAGAGGTGAGGTCAATGCCGAGAGCTAAGTCAGTGGTGCCTGGCCTGGCCAGGCGCAAGAAAGTGAGGACGGCCACAAAGGGGTTTCGCGGCGGCAGGCACAGACTCCACAGGACGGCCACGGAAACGTTGGCCAGGAGCCTGCAGTACGCGTACCGGGACCGGAGGGCCAAGAAGAGGGACTTCAGAGGACTCTGGATATCGCGCATCAACGCGGCTGCCAGACTGAACGGGCTGTCGTACAGCACGTTCATCTCGGGCCTGAAGAAGGCCGACGTGCAGATAAACAGGAAGGTGCTCGCCGACATAGCCCTCAACGACAGAGAGGGCTTCGCCAAACTGGCGGAGCTGGCGAAGAAGGTCATGGCCGTCTAGTCGGCCGATCGTTGCCGGCAGCATGCACGCAAGGTGAATGAACGATGGACGAGAAGTCCGTAAAGGGAATCAGGGACGCGGCCGCCAGGGAGGTCGCGGAGGCCGGAACTCTTCAGGCGCTGGACGCCGTCAGGGTGAAGTACCTGGGCCGGAAAGGCGTACTGACGGGCGTTCTCAGGAGCATCTCGTCCCTGGACGCTGCTGAGCGCGGCAGTGTCGGAAAGTCCGCCAACGAGGCCAAGACAGCCCTGGCCGGGTTGATCACGGAGAGAGCGCAGACACTGGAGGAGGCCTCGCCCCGGAAGAAGGCCGGCGCACTGGACGTGTCCCTCCCGGGTGTCGGTCAATGGACCGGCAGGAAGCACCTCATTTCGCTCGTCACCGAGGAACTCAAGAGCATCTTCATCGGCATGGGATTCTCTGTGGCCACCGGGCCCGACGTGGAGGACGTGTATCACAACTTTGGCGCTCTCAACATACCCGAGGGGCATCCTTCCAGGGAGCAGGGCGACACGTTCTTCGTGACCGGCGGGCTCGTGCTGCGAACTCACACTTCGCCGGTTCAGATCAGGGTGATGGAGCGCACGCCTCCTCCCATCAGGATGATATTCCCGGGAAGAGTCTACAGGAAGGACGCCTGGGACGCGGTGCACTCCCCCGAGTTTCACCAGCTCGAGTGTCTGTACGTGGACAGGGGCGTCACGTTCCCGGACCTGAAGGGCACGCTGGCGTACTTCATGCGCCGCTTCTTCGGACAGGGCACAGGCGTTCGGTTCAGGCCGGGCTACTTCCCGTTCACGGAGCCCAGCGCCGAAGTTGACATCACGTGCATCGGCTGCGGCGGAGGGCAGTGTCCGCCTGAGTCCGGCAGCTGCAGAGTGTGCGGGGGGACCGGCTGGCTGGAGATACTGGGCGCGGGCATGGTTCACCCAGCGGTGTTTCGAAGCGTCGGATACGACGCGGGCGCGCTGACCGGTTTCGCGTTCGGCGTGGGAATAGACAGACTCGCGATGCTCAAGTACGGGATTCGCGACATTCGCTACTTCCTGGAGAGCGACCTGAGGTTTCTGGAGCAGTTCGGATGAAGTTCGGTTACAACTGGCTGCGCGAGTTCGTGGCCGTAGACATGGAGCCCGCCTGTCTGGCGGAGCGGCTTTCGATGCTCGGCTTCCCCGTCAGAGGAGTGGAGGAACAGGGACCCCGGTTTCCCGGGGTTCTGGTGGCACATGTCCTGGAGGTGCGCAAGCACCCGAAGGCGGACAGGCTCGTGCTTTGTAGAGTGTCCATCGGAGACAGCGTACTGTCGGTCGTATGCGGCGCCACGAACGTGAAGGCCGGGATGAAGGTCCCGGTCGCCTGCGTAGGCGCCCGTCTGCCGAACGGAACAAAGATAGAGAGTGCCGTGATTAGGGGGGAGGCCTCGGAGGGAATGCTGTGCTCGGGGACCGAGCTCGGCCTGAGCGACGACGCGTCCGGCATACTGGCTCTGGCCGAGGAGAGCGTCCCCGGAAGAAGGCTGGACGAGGAACTGGGCGGCTCCGAGACCGTCATAGAGATAGAAGTGGGCCACAACAGGCCGGACTGCCTCTCGGTGCTGGGAATAGCCAGGGAGGTGGCGGCCTTGACCGGGGCCGGACTGACGCTGCCTGCGCCGGGCCTTCCGGCGGGTCAGATAAGGCAGGACGAAACCGTCACGGTGGCCGTGGAGGACGCGTCCGATTGTCCGAGGTACTGCGGCGCGGTCGTGACCGGGCTCACGGCGAAGGCCTCGCCCGCGTGGCTCAGGAGCCGGCTGGAGATTGCCGGGTTCCGTTCGCTGGGCAGCGTGGTAGACGCCACGAACTACTGTCTGGCGGCGTTCGGACAGCCCGTGCACGCGTTCGACCTGGACCGGCTGAAGCGGAGGTCTATTCTTGTGAGGAGGGGCAGACCCGGCGAGACCCTCGTGACTCTGGACGGCGTCAAGAGACTGATGGGACCGGACGTGCTCTTAATCACGGATTCGGAAGAGCCCGTGGCCCTGGCCGGATTGATGGGCGGGCAGGCCACCGAGGTCACCGATTCTTCGAGCCGCGTGTTCCTGGAGAGCGCCTACTTCACGCCCGCGGTGGTCAAGAGCGGGTCGAAGCGACTGGGCCTGGAGACGGAGGCCTCGCTCAGGTTCTCCCGCGGAGCGGACCCCGGCATGGCGCGCTGGTGCGTGGAGTACGTGGCGTCCTTGATGACCTCGCTGGCGGAAGGAAAGCCGGGCAGCGTGGTTGACCATTATCCCGGAAGACTGCCGGAGAAGCGGGTGAGGATAGAGCCGCCGAGGGTGTCGGCTCTTCTGGGCGGCGCGGTCTCCGAGGATTTCATGAGGCTGAGCCTGAGACGCCTGGGCTTCGGTTGGCACGCCGGCGCCGGGTGCGTGGAAGTGGGAGTGCCGTCGTACAGACACGACGTGTCCGAGGAAGTCGACGTGACTGAGGAAGTGGCCAGGAGCTTCGGCTACGAAAGGTTCGCGGAGCGGTCCGCCAACCTGAGCTGGGTCCCGGGCGTGGACGAAGACGCCGAGTTGTTTCTGGACTGGTGCAGGGAGTTTCTGGTCAGCCTGGGTCTGACCGAAGCGTTGACGAGAACACTGGTGGACCCGAAGAAGGCCGCGTTGTTCGGGAAGGAAGCGTCGGAGCTGGTCACACTTTCGAACCCGGCCTCACAGGAAGAATCCGTGCTCAGGCCTTCGCTGCTGGCGAGCCTGCTGGGCGCCGTGAGCCAGAATCTGAGACGAGGCGCCGAGAACCTGCGCTTGTTCGAGGTAGGGAAGTCTTTCGGCGTGGGAGCGGACGGCGGGCCGGTTGAGAAGGTCTGCGCCGCCGGAGCGCTCGTGGGGTTCAAGAGGCCTGCCAGCTGGCAGGAACCGGCGCCGGCTGGGTGCGACCTCTTCGACGCCAGGGGCGTTGCGGAGGGCTTCCTGGCCAAATTGAAAGTTGACAACTACGAAGTGCTTTGTTATGATGGCCCCGTGGCAGACACGGAAGCGTCGGGCTCTATCTGCTGTAACGGCAAGTCGTTAGGCTTTTTCGGAAAGGCCGACAGACGGCTTCTGCGCGCGTTTGAAATAGAGCGTGATGTGTACGTTTTCGAGCTTGACGCAGAGGCCTTGCGCGCTGTTTCCTCCGGCCGGCAGGCGTTTGTCGACCCTTCAAGGTTCCCGCCTGTCAAGAGAGACCTGGCAGCGGTCGTAGACGAGGCGCTTCCCCAGGCGCAGGTAGCCGGGCTCATCAGGGAGCTGGGTGGCTCCTACCTGAGGCGGCTCCATCTCTTCGATCTTTACAGGGGAGAAGCCATCGAAGGGGGAAGAAAGAGCCTGGCCTACTCGCTCAGCTTTCAGTCGGACGAGAGGACGTTGTCCGACTCCGAGGTCGACGAAGCGATGGGCCGGATCATCAAGGGATTGATCGCGAACGGAGCAATGATAAGGGGCAAATCCCCTGAGGCCGAGTAGCACGAGCCTCGGGCGCCGGGCAACGGTCAGAGTCAATCGTATGGAAAACATCTTCACAGAGCTGGAAAGAAAAGTTGAACGTGTTGCTTCGGCAATCAAGAGACTTAAGGAGGAGAACTCTAAGCTTAGGTCAAGCAATCAGGAACTCAACCAGCGCCTTCGGGAGCTGAAGGCGGCCGAGTCCGGCAGTGACGGGACACACAAGGAGCTGAAGTCTCGCATAGCGCAGCTCGAGAACGAGCGCGATTCGCTCGTCGAGCTCAGAAAGCGTGTGGAGACCCGGCTCGAGGCCATACTGACGCAGTTCGAGTGGCTGGACGGGTGACCGGCCGGAACGGTGAGAGCTCACGCGGTAGGGAAGAGAAGCTGGCATAATTCAGAGCCCATGGATTGACAGAGAGAAGCCATGAACGAAGACCAGAACGTCATCAAGGTTCAGATATTCGGGGGAGAGTACAAGATCCGGGGGCAGGCCGATCCTGACTACATAGCCGAGGTCGCGCGCTACGTGGACAGCAAGATGAGGGAGATCAACGAGAAGCTGTCCGTGGCGACGCTCGGAAAGGTGGCCATTCTGGCCTCGCTGAACCTTGCAGACGAGTTGTTCAAGGAGAGAAGAGAGAGGGAACTCGCGCTCTCGCAAGTCCGTGAGCGAGCGGCCGGGATCGTCTCCAAGCTGGAGATAGTCCTGGCAGATGAATGACAGACCAGCTTCCGCCAATTCTAGGCAGAGCTTCAGGGAAGGAGGAATCGCAAGAGCAAGTAGATCTGCCGGAATCGAACAGAAGTAGGGCTAAAGCCGTAAACTGAAAATCCCTACCGTGCACGTGTTGATGTGGGCGTTTTTGAGCCAACAGTTGTTCTGAGGGAGCCTGTTCTTCGGGTAACAGCGGGACCCGCACCGGCGGGGGCGCGACGACCAGGAGTCTGGCGCCCACCTGGGCATGTCCAGGTTCAAAAGTCTCTGTCACACGGCAGACCGGTGGGGATTTTCATTTCAGGTCTGCTTTAGAGGTGGTGGTCATAGATGAACTTCGCCGTGATGTTCTTCATTGTGTTAGGCGTGCTCGTCGCCATCGGCACGTTTTTCATCGGCTGGTACACGTACAAGAAGGTATCGGAGACCAAGGTCCTTAACGCAGAGAAGCTGGCCGAGAAGATAGTTCGCGAGGCGCAGAAGGAAGCGGAGACCAGGAAGAAGAGCGCCGTGCTGGAGGCCAAGGACGAATGGTACAAGGCCAAGGCAAGTTTTGAAAAAGAGAGCCAGTCGCAGCGCCAGCAGCTCCAGGCGCTGGAGAGGCGCCTGGGCGAAAAGGAAGGCAGTCTCAACCGGCGCGCTGACGTGCTGGAGAGGAAGGAACGAGACGTAAGGCGCCTGGAACGGGACACCCTGGCCAAGGAAAAGGCCATAGAGGAGCGGAACAGGGAGCTGGCCGAGCTGATCAGGGAGCAGAATTCGCGGCTGGAGAAGATCGCGGGCTTGAGCTCCGAAGAGGCGAAGCAGCTTCTGATGTCCAACCTTGAAGGCGAGGCCAGGCACGAGGCAGCGCGCCTGCTGAGCGAGATAAAGGAGAACGCGGTCAAGGAAGCGGACAAGGAAGTGAGAAAGATCCTGACGCTGGCCATCCAGAGGTGCGCCGCGGAGCACGTGGTCGAGTCCACTGTGTCCGTGGTGTCGCTGCCGAACGACGAGATGAAGGGGCGGATAATCGGCAGGGAAGGACGGAACATCAGGGCCTTCGAGACCGTCACGGGCATCGACGTCATAATCGACGACACTCCGGAGGCGGTGATCCTGTCGGGCTTCGACCCCATCCGGCGAGAGGTCGCGAGACTCTCGCTCGAGAAGCTCATCAACGACGGGCGCATCCATCCTGGAAGGATCGAAGAAGTGGTGACGAAGATCCAGAAGGAGATGGACGAGCAGATACGAGAGACAGGCGAGCGTACCTGTCTCGAAGTCGGCATCCACGGGCTCCACGGGGAGCTGGTCAGGCTCCTGGGGCGCCTGAGGTACCGCACGAGTTACGGCCAGAACGTGCTGGAGCACAGCAAGGAAGTGGCATTCCTGGCCGCAGTGATGGCGTCCGAGCTGGGCCTGGACGCCACGGTGGCCAAGAGGGCGGGCCTGCTGCACGACATAGGCAAGGCAGCTGACCACGAGGTGGAAGGCACTCACGCTCAGATAGGCCGGGAGATAGTCATCAAGTACGGCGAGGCGCCGATCGTGGTGGAGGCCGTCGGCGGCCATCACGACGACCCGAATCCGGATTCGTTGATGGGGGTGCTGGTGCAGGCGGCCGACGCCGTGTCCGGAGCCAGGCCGGGGGCGAGAAGGGAGACGCTGGAGACCTACGTCAAGCGTCTGGAGAAACTCGAACACATAGCCGACTCCTTCCCGGGAGTCGTGAAATCCTACGCCATCCAGGCCGGGCGCGAGATCCGGATCATGGTGGAGCACAAGGAGGTCGACGACGCGAAGGCGTCGATGCTGGCCTCGGACATAGCCAGAAAGATCGAGCGCGAGCTCGAATACCCTGGACAGATAAAGATAATCGTCATCCGTGAGACGAGGGCGGTTGACTACGCGAAGTAGGGATCGAGTCCGCGTCGAGGCGCCGTAGAAGGCTCCGATGAGAATTCTGTTCATTTCCGACATCGTGGGTTCGCCCGGAAGGGGCGCTCTCAGGATCCTGCCGAGCCTTAAGAAAGAATGGGGTTACAGCTTCTGCGTGGCCAACGGTGAGAACGCCGCGGCCGGGTTCGGGCTCACCCCCGGGACCGCTGAGGAGATCTTCGCCGCGGGTGTGGACGTTATCACCTCGGGAAACCACCTCTGGGACAGGAAGGAGGCCATGGACCTGGTGGTGCACGAACCCAGGATCCTCAGGCCCGCCAACTACCCGCCTCCAGTGCCTGGCTCGGGCCAGGGCGTCTTTCTGTCGGCCGACGGACACGCCGTCGGAGTCCTGAACCTGTTAGGGCGGGTTTTCATACGAGAGGTGGACTGTCCGTTCAGACGGGCGGACCTGGCCGTGGGAGAGCTGCGCGCCAGCACCAAGATCATACTAGTGGACATGCACGCGGAGGCCACCAGCGAGAAGGTGGCGATGGGATGGTACCTGGACGGGCGTGTTAGCGCCGTTGTGGGCACTCACACTCACGTGCAGACCGCGGACGAAAGGGTTCTGCCCGGCGGCACCGGCTACATCACCGACGCGGGGATGACTGGCGGCTTCGACTCGGTGATTGGCATAGAGAAGGAGGCGGCGATAAAGCGCTTCCTGACGCAGGTGACCGTCAGGTTCACGCCGGCCAGGAACGACGTGAGACTGAACGGAGTCGTTCTGGACGTCGAGCCTTCGACCGGGGTCTGCAAGTCCATCACGCGGCTCTCAGTCCCGGTGGACGCCCGACGCGGGTCCGAGGACGAGGCCGACGGGAACGCCTCCTAGCCGGAAGCCGGGCTGGCCGCGGTGCGGTTCGGACTGGAGACACTACAATGACCGCGAGACTGCTGGAAGGCAAGCCAGTAGCAGCACAGATCAGGAATGACATAAAGGAACAGGTGCGGGGCCTGGCTGAACGCGGGGTGCGGCCGGCGCTCACGATGATACGGGTCGGCGAGGACCCGGGGTCTGTCGTGTACATGAGGGCGAAGGCCAAGGCCTCGGACGAGGTCGGAATGCACTCCAGCATCGTCGCCCTGCCTCAAGAGACGGGCGAAGAGAGCTTAAAGGCACTCCTCAGAGAGATTGCTCAAGACATTAATGTACATGGCGTTATCGTTCAGCTGCCTCTGCCCGTCCGCCTGGACCCGCTCCGGATCCTGGAACTCATGGACCCACGCAAGGACGTGGACGGGTTTCATCCGTTGAACGTGGGCAGGCTGGTGATGGGCGAGCCGGTTTTCCTTCCGGCCACGCCGGCCGGCATCTGCGAGCTGTTGGCCAGGAACGCGGTGGACGTGGAGGGCGCGCACGTTGTCGTGCTGGGCAGGAGCAACATCGTGGGGAAGCCGCTGGCCAACTACCTGAGCCTCAAGAGGAAGGGCCTGAACGCGACCGTAACCCTCTGCCACTCGTTTTCCCGCAACCTCTCGGACATAACCAGGTCGGCCGACATACTGGTTGCCGCGATCGGGAGCGCCGGATTCGTTAGGGGTTCCATGGTCTCCCCGGGCGCCGTGGTGGTCGACGTCGGCACGAACCGCGTGCCGGATCAGTCCTCTCCCAGCGGAACGAGGCTGGTGGGTGACGTCCTGTTCGACGAGGTGAGGGAAGTGGCGTCAGCCATCACACCAGTCCCGGGCGGTGTGGGACCCATGACAGTGGCGATGCTCCTCAAGAACACCCTTCAGGCCTGCAGGGCCTTGACAGGAGGTCAGCGTGGAAGCTTCGCGTAAACCACTCCCCGCGGGTCCGTACTCCGTTTCAGAGATAACGCGTCTCGTCAGAGAGGTGCTCGAGGGCGGCATCCCGGTGGTGTGGGTCAAGGGCGAGGTCTCGAACTTTACGCTGCACACGTCGGGCCACATGTATTTCTCGCTGAAGGACGAGGCCTCGCAGCTCAGGTGCGTGATGTTCCGGCAGGCCAACAGCAAGCTCTCGTTCACCGTGGAAAACGGAATTTCCGTCGAGGCGCGCGGGGAGATAACGGTCTACGAGAGAAGCGGGCAGTACCAGTTGTGCGTCTTCGAGATGCTTCCGGCCGGGCTGGGTTCGCTCCAGCTCGCGCTGGAGGAGCTGAAGAGAAAGCTGTCCAGGGAGGGCCTGTTCGATGAGTCGCGGAAGAGGCCGCTCCCGCAGTTTCCGGGGAGGGTCGGCGTCGTGACGTCGCCCACCGGCGCCGCCATCAGGGACATAGTGCGCATCATACGCAAGAGACAGCCGTGCGTGGAGATCATACTGCGGCCGGTGAAAGTGCAGGGAGAAGGGGCGGCGCAGGAGGTCGCCCAGGCCATAGACGAGTTCAACAAGTTCGGGGAAGTGGACGTGCTCATAGTAGGCAGAGGAGGCGGTTCACTGGAGGACCTGTGGGCGTTCAACGAAGAGGCCGTGGCGCGCGCCATACACCGGTCCCGCATCCCCGTCGTGTCCGCGGTCGGGCACGAAATCGACTTCACGATTTCCGACCTCGTGGCCGACGTCAGGGCTCCGACTCCGTCCGGAGCGGCCCAGATGGTGGTCAGGGACAGACAAGAGGTGTCCAGAGAGGTCCAGGCCCTGGCCAGGGGGCTGGCGGCCGCGGTCAGGAACAGGATATCGGGTTTCAGGCGGGAGATAGAGAGGACCAGGAGCCGTTACGCGTTCGCCCGGGCTCCGGACATTGTGAGACAGCGGGCGCAGAGGATTGACGAAGTATCCAGGAGACTCCATACGTCGAGCTCCAGGATACTGAGCGAAAGGAAGCAGCTCGTGGAATCGTACTCCGGGAGGCTTCGCGCGCTTGACCCGGCCGAAGTGCTTCGCAGGGGCTACGCGGTCTGCAGGCACGAGGCCACGGGTGCCGTGTTGAGAGAGGCTTCCGCGACTCTCGTCCGGCAGAGGGTCAGCGTGGAGCTTTATCGCGGCTCGCTGCGTTGCAGCGTGGAGGGGGTGTCCGAGAATGAAAGACTCGCGTGACAAGCCCGGCGGAAAGACCTTCGAGCAGGCCCTTGCCCGGCTGGAAGAGCTGGTCAACGGCCTGGAGAGGGGTAACCTCTCGCTGGAGGACTCGATCGCGTATTTTGAGGAGGGCACGAAGCTGATCCAGGAGTGCACGTCACTGCTGGAGGCGGCCGAGGCGAAACTGCAGAAGCTGATGCCCGGCGGCGAGGGATTCAAGCTGGAACCCCTCACCTTCTCGGACGAAGACGCGTCCGCGAGGTAGGAGAAAGAGTGACTTCTCTTCTCGATGGTTTCTTGCGGCGCGAGAGGGGACGGGTCGAATCCGTCCTGCGCGACGTGCTTCCCGCGGCGAGGACGAGACCCTCGTCGGTGCACAGCGCCATGCGTTATGCGGTACTGTCGGACGGCAAGAGGATAAGGCCGGTGCTGTGTGTCCTGGCGCACAGGGCGTGCGGCGGGCGCGGGGCAGACGTGTACCCCGCCGGCGCCGCGATAGAATTGATCCACAACTTCACTCTGATCCACGACGACCTGCCGTGCATGGACGACGACGAGCTGAGAAGGGGGCGTCCGACCGTGCACGTGAAGTTCGGTGAGGCCGTGGCGCTTCTGGCAGGAGACGCTCTCCTTTCTCTGGCGTTCGAGCTGGTGTCGTCCCTGGGCGTTTCGCGCAGGGTGCCGCCGGCCGCGGTTACCGCTGTGATCCACGAGATCGCGCGAGCCGCCGGAACCAGGGGCGTGGTCGGGGGCCAGGTGGTGGACATCGAGTCGGAAGGAAGGCGCGTCCCGCTGAGCACGGTGCGTTACATCCACACGCGGAAGACGGGAGCGCTGATAGTCTGCTCTCTGAGGGTGGGGGGGCTTCTGGCGGGGGCGGGACCGCGCAGGATGAAGGCGCTGACTGCCTACGGCGAGCGTCTGGGTCTCGCGTTCCAGATCGTGGACGACATCAGGGACTTGAGCGCCAGCGCGCGGGAGCTGGGAAAGACGAGAGCCCGGGACGCGGAGAGGTCGAAGGCCACCTACCCCCTGGTGGCGGGACCGGCCGAGTCTCTGAGAAAGGCGCGCGGCCTGGCAGAGGAGGCCAAACTGGAAGCGGCCCATTTCGGCGGACACGGAGTGTATTTTTGTGAGCTCGCCGACTACGTGGTGGGGCGGGCGGTGCTGCAGGAGAGAGTTACCAGATGAATGTGAGCGAGATGATGCAAGACAGCCCGGTCCTGGTGGCGTGCAGCTGCGGGCTTCTCGTGCAGGTCGTCAAGGGCGTGGCCTTCTGGCTCAAGGAGAAGGATCTCAATTTCAAGAGATTCGTCCAGACCGGCGGGATGCCGAGCTCCCACTCGGCGGCGGTGTGCGCGCTTTCGACGGCCGTTGGCAACGTGCAGGGTTACGGTTCGCTGATTTTTCAGGTGACCGCCTTTTTCAGCTTCATCGTGATGTTCGACGCGGCAGGTCTGAGGCGCGCGGCGGGCAGGCAGGCCACCATCCTGAACCGGCTCGTTCACGAACATCTGAAGAAGGCCAGGGAGGAGAAGCTGCTGGAGCTTCTGGGCCACACTCCGTTCGAGGTGTTCGTGGGCGCCGCCATAGGCATACTGTACGCGCTTGCGTGGTTTTGATGCGGCTGGGTGCGGCGCGGGGCGCGTGACGGGGAGGGACGGCAGTTGAGCAAGATTCTGGACCGGGTCGGCGGACCGGACGACTTGAAGCGTCTCACAATTCCGGAGCTGACCGAGCTCGCGTCCGAGATACGGGAGAAGATCATCTCCGTTGTTTCGTGCACCGGCGGCCACCTCGCCCCGAGCCTCGGGGCCGTCGAGCTGGCCGTTGCCATACACTACGTGTTTGACTCTCCGAGAGACCGGATAGTGTGGGACGTTGGACATCAGGCCTACGCCCACAAGCTCCTGACCGGGAGGCGGGACAGGTTCCAGACGCTCCGGCAGGACGGCGGGTTGAGCGGGTTCCCTAGGCCCTCGGAGAGCGAGCACGACGCCTTCGGCACCGGCCACGGCAGCACGTCCATCTCCGCCGCGCTGGGCATGAGCTGCGCCAGGGACGCCATGGGCCAGGACTTCCACGTGGTGGCCGTGATAGGGGACGGGGCTCTCACCGGCGGGCTGTCGTTCGAGGGGCTCAACCAGGCCGGCGGTCTGGGCAAGCGCCTGATAGTCATAATCAACGATAACAAGATGTCCATCTCCCACAACGTGGGAGCGCTGGCAAAGTACATGACCCGACTGATAACCGCGCCGACTTACCGGAAGTTCGAGGCCAATCTCTGGGAGTTTCTGGGTCGTATTCCTTACTTGGGCCGCCACGCGAGGTACCTGGCAGGCAGAGTGACCGAGAGTGTAAAGGGTCTCATCGTTCCGGGCACCATTTTCGAGGAACTGGGGTTCAAGTACTACGGTCCGATAGACGGCCACGCGCTGCCGGACCTGGTCTCGGTCCTGAGGCAGCTGAAGGAAGTGCGAGTGCCTGTAATACTCCACACGCTCACGACGAAGGGCAAGGGCTACCGGTTCGCCGAACAGAACGCCTGCCAGTTCCACGGAATAGGCGCCTTCGACAAGGTCACGGGGACGGAGGAGAGGAAGTCCGCGTTCCCGACATACACGGACGTGTTCGGCAGCTCGATGGTGGAAATCGGCACCCGGTTCGACAACGTGGTCGCCGTCACGGCCGCGATGAAGGACAACACGGGCTTGGCGCAGTTCGCCGAGAAGTTCCCCGGCCGGTTCTTCGACGTGGGCATGGCGGAAGGGCACGCGGTCACGTTCGCGGCCGGCCTTGCGACCAGAGGCCTTGTGCCGGTAGTGGCCATCTATTCGACTTTCCTCCAGAGGGGTTTCGACCATCTGGTGCACGACGTGGCTCTGCAGAACTTGAAAGTTCTGTTTGTGGTGGACCGTGCGGGCGTCGTCGGACCGGACGGGCCGACGCACCACGGCTGCCTCGACCTGGTCTACCTGAGGGCCATTCCGGGTCTGACGGTCATGGCGCCCAAGGACGAACGGGAGCTGCGGGACATGCTGTACACAGCTGTCAGGTCCTGCGTCGGGCCGGTGGCCATCCGGTTCCCCCGGTCGGAGGGGGCGGGCAGCGACACGCGGGCGGCCGTAGCGGAGATTCCGGTCGGCCGGGCGGAGGTGTTGCGGCGGGGCAAGGACGTGGCGCTCTGCGCGATCGGTTCCATGGTGAACCCGTGCATGGAGGCGGCGCGTCTCCTTTCCGAGAGGGGTGTTGAGGCGACCGTCATCAACGCGAGATTCGCAAAGCCGCTGGACGCGGCGGCCATCAGCCGCGCGGCGGAGGAATGCGGTAGAATCGTGACTGTTGAAGAGGGGTCGCTGGCCGGCGGTTTCGGTTCGGGCGTGCTTGAATGCCTGGAGCGGGAGCGCACCTGCGTAAAGGCGAAACGGCTGGGGATACCCGACGCCTTCGTCGAGCACGCGGGCAGGCCGGCGCTGCTGGCGCGCCTCGGGCTGACCGGCGAGGGCATAGCCGGCGCGGTGTCAACCTGGTTGGAGGCCGAAAGAGACACATGAAACACGTAGGTCTGGTCGCGAACGTGCGCAAGGAGAATTCGGGCCTCGTGGCCGGAGAGATAGCGGCGTGGCTGGAGAAGCGGGGCGTGGCGGTGTCGTTCGAGAAGGAGATAGCCGCGCTGGAAGGCAGGACGGGCTTCGGGCTGGCGGACCTGCCGCCGGACTGCGACTTGCTCGTGGCGCTGGGAGGGGACGGAACGCTTCTCTCGGTGGCGAGGCACGCGTGCCGGCTGCGGATTCCGGTCCTGGGAGTGAACCTGGGTGGTCTCGGGTTCCTGACTGAGTTGTCCGCTGCCGAAGTCATACCGGCGCTGGAGCGGATGCAGAGAGGCGACTGCCAGGTGGAGGAGAGGATGATGATAGAGGCGGTGGTCGAGGGAAGCTCGGGCTCCGTCAACTCCCGCTACGTGTGCCTGAACGACGCCGTCATAAACAAGTCGGCATTTTCGAGAGCGATGCAGCTCGACCTGTGCATCTCCGGCCAGTATGTCGGGACTTTCCTGGCCGACGGCCTGATAGTGTCCACGCCGACGGGCTCGACTGCGTACTCGCTGTCGGCCGGAGGGCCTATCGTAAAGCCCACGATACAGGCTCTCATCGCCACTCCCATCTGCCCGCACACGCTGGCGGTGAGGCCGCTCATATTCTCGAAGGACGAGGAGCTGACCGTGGAGGTGCTGTCAGGAAAGACCGACGTGGCGCTGACCATAGACGGTCAGGAAGGCCGGGAGCTGAGCCACGACGAGAGAATAGTGTTCAGGCGGGCCCCGGAGACGACGCTGCTCGTCTGTTCGGGGAAGAAGTCTTTCTACGAGGTACTGAGGACAAAGCTGGGCTGGGGTGGTCTGGCCAAGCGCTAGGGGAACGCCAGCGGTGCTGAGGGAGCTCACTATAAGCGGACTGGCAGTCGTGAAGGAGCTGTCGCTCGAGTTCGGCCCGGGGCTGAACGTGCTCACGGGCGAGACTGGCGCTGGGAAGTCGATCATCGTCGGAGCCATAGGCATGCTCGTGGGCGAGAAGGCCGGCGGCGAGATGGTGAGGAGCGGCGAAAAGTCGGCCGCGGTGACCGGCGTGTTCGAGACCGGCCGAAAGAGCGGGGTCGCGCGCATGCTGGAGGCCGCGGGCGTGCGGGACGCCGGCGGCGAGGTCGTGGTGAAGCGCGAGGTGTCGGCGGACGGACGCACTCGCGCGCACATCAACGGCGAGCCGGTTCCTGTGAGCGTTCTCAAGAGAGTCGGGGATTTCCTGGTCGACTTCCACGGCCAGCACGAACACCAGTCGCTTCTGGACAGGAGCACGCACGTTGAGTTCCTGGACTCCTACGGCGGGCACAGAGAGCTGAGGCAGAAGGTGTGGGAGGGTTGCGTGCGTCTCCGGGAGGCGAAGTCACGACTGGAGTCTTTCCTGGCGCAGACGCGGGAGGCCGAGTCGCAGGCGGACTACATGAGGTTCCAGCTGGCGGAGATAGACGCCGCAAGACTGACGGAGGGTGAGGAGGAGAAGCTGGAGGAGGAGAGGAAGGTGCTGCAGAACTTCGAGAAACTCTCCTCGAACGTGAAGGAGGCCGGCGACCTCCTGTGCGAAGACGAGCTCTCGTGCGCCGGCAGGCTTTCCAGAGCGACGAGGGCGATAAGGGCCGCCTCCGAGATAGACCCGAAGCTGTCGGAGCTGGTATCGGAGCTGGCAGACGCGGAGATCGTCGTTGCCGAGGCGGGGCGGGCTTTGGCTCAGTACCTGCGCTCGCTGGAGTTCTCGCCCGGCAGGCTGGACGAGGTGGAGACGAGACTCTCGTTGATAGGGAGGCTCAGGAAGAAACACAACGGCGGTGTGGCCGACGTGCTCAGGGAGGGAGAGAGCTTGCGCGCCCGGCTTTCCGCACTGGACTCGGGATCCGAGACCACGGAGGCGCTGGAGGCGGACATAGCGCGCGACGCCCGTGAGCTGGAGAGGCTTTCGGTGAGCCTGCTGGAGAAAAGGAGGACGTCCGCCGCCAGGTTGGAAAGGGACGTCCGGAAGGAGCTGGCCGGGTTGGGCATGAAAGGCACGCAGTTTGTGGTCCGGATTGAACTGGAACGGGACGACACCGGCGACGTCCAAATCGAGGGGAAGAACGTCAAAGTGACCTCGAGGGGCGCCGGCGACGTGGAGTTCCTGATTTCGCCCAACGTGGGAGAGGAACTGCGGCCGCTGGTGCGAATCGCCTCCGGCGGAGAGGTGTCCCGGATAATGCTGGCCTTGAAAACGGTGCTGGTCAAGGCTGACGACGTGGAGCTGATGGTGTTCGACGAAGTGGACGCCGGCATCGGCGGAAAAGTGGCCAGGGTGGTGGGCGAAAAATTGAAGGCGCTCTCAGCCGCAAAACAGATAATATGCATTACACACATACCCATGATAGCGTCACTGGGTGACGTTCATTTCTTCGTGTCCAAGGAAGTGGACGCGGGAAGGACGTTCGGCACTGCCAGGGCTCTGGGCAAGAAGGACAGAGTGGAGGAGCTTGCCCGCATGCTGGCAGGAGACAATGCCTCTCAGGTGACGCTCAGGCAGGCCAGGGAGATGTTGGAATACGCCTCGGCCCAGGCCGGAGACAGGGCCTGAGGCGGATCTCAAGACAATAGGCGCGCCCGTAGCTCAGTTGGATAGAGCGGCAGACTCCGGATCTGCAGGCCGAAGGTTCGAGTCCTTTCGGGCGCGCCATATGAATGGATGGGTCCACGATGAGCGTCAGTCCCTCGATGCGAGCGCCGGGGCGCAGCGCGCTGTGGCGTTCGTTCTGCGTCGCGGCCGTGCTCGCGGCGGCCTGGGTCGCAGCGGCGGCGGGAGCGGACGGCGGACGGCCGGGGCTGCTGGTGATGGTCGAGTGGCGGGACGAGGCCGGCCTTGAGAGCGTGGCCGCCTTTGGCGGCGCGGTCAGGTACTCCCACGGCGGCTCGGCCATAGTTCAGGTGCCGGAATCGGTCTTGCCGCAGCTGCGGGCGCGCTTTCCGGGTCTCGACGTGGTGGACACTCTGGAGCCGGGCGTAGGACAGTGGCTGGTGGTGCCGAGCGCGGGGGCGGCACTGGATTCGATCGCCGGGTGCGGCAGGCTCACGCGGCTGCGGCAGGAGGGGGTGTACCTGCTGGGGATGCGCGAGGGTCAGGAGGAGCGCCTGGCGCGGTTCGTGTTCTCGATGGTGCCGCTGCCTGAGAGAGTGGAATCGCGTGCGCTTCTGTTGCAGAGAATACCCGCGACCCTGGCGGCGCGAGCGGCCGGCCGGTCCGCGATCTCGTCCGAGAAGCTGGAGTTAATGAGGCAGGCGGCGGGCACAGTGAGCGCCGACTCCGTGAGGGCGATCGTGCACTGGGTAAGCGTGGACGACTCCACGAGCGAGCTCAGAAGCCGCTACACGTTCCGGCGCGAAGCGGCATGGATTCCGCACATGCTCCGCGAGAGGCTGAAGACTGCGATGGGAGGAGGGGGAAAAGATTCCCTTCACGGGTTCCCCGTCCGGATCTTCGGTGTGGACACCCTACTGTACAACGTGGTGGGACTTGTTCCAGGGAAGATGCCGGGCAGCGGGAAGTTCGTCGTATGCGCGCACTACGATGACACCGGCAACAGGACGACCTACTCGGAGCCGGGCCAGTACTGGCGCGGAGACATTGACCCGGCGCCGGGCGCGGACGACAACGGCACCGGGATAGCCAGCGTGCTGGAATGCGCCAGGGCGCTCAGCGGCCTCGAGTTCGATTTCGACATAGAGTACGTGCTGTTCTGCGCGGAAGAACAGGGCCTGTACGGGAGTAAGGCCTACGCCGGGCAGAACGACACTCTTGGGTCCAACATCATAGGCGTGCTGAACTTCGACATGCACGGGTTCCGTGGCTCGGCCGACAGCACTTTCCTCCGCACGAACAACTCGTCGGCATGGCTGTCGGACCACGTGGCAGCGGTGTCGGAGGCTCTGTACGACAGCATCGGGTTGCGCGTCGGATTGGTGACGATAGACGGCGTGCACGACGCGAGCGACCACTCGTCGTTCTGGGTGAAAGGATACGACGCCGTCCACTTCTTTGAACACTCCTCTCTGCCGCCTCTGTACCCGTACTATCACACGATATACGACACGGAAGACAAGTTGGACTTCGACCTGTGCACGAAGGTCGCTTCGGTGGGCGCGGCCAGCCTGGCTTATTTCGCCGCGACGAGCGACCCGTGGGATCTGGAAGTGCAGTCCGGCGACCTCGAATTCAGAGTCGAGGGCTCGGCCCTGCCGGTCAAGAGGGCGGTAAGCGGACAAGTGCTGACGATAGTGCCCAGCTTCCATAACGTGGGCGGCTCTGCCGCGGAGTCCCTTTCAGTCTACGTCCGGGTGTATGACGGCGACCCGGCCGCCGGCGGCGCACTGGTGGGAGAGCGGTTGATGGAGGGGGAGGTCCCGTCGGGGGCGAGCCCGGTGGTGGAGCCGTTTTACTGGCTGCTGGGGGAAAGTGACGTGGGCGAGCACGCCATCTACATCGTGGTGGACGCGGGAGCCGGAGAGACCAACCTGTCGAACAACAAGGCATGGACGAGGCTGGTCGTGGCCTCGACGTCTCTGTCCGTGCGGTACTCGTTTGTGTTTCCGAACCCGATGAGACCCGGCGGCGCCGGAGGGAAACTGAGGTTCTTCCTGACGAAGGAAGCCGGCGGCATACGGCTGGACCTGTACGATTTGGCCGGGAGACGAGTAGGGGGTTGCAGGGACGGGTCGTGCGGGGTCGTGGCGCTGGAAACGGGCGGCGACAACGAGATAGACCTGGTCGCGATCACGTCGGACGCGGGGCTGGCTGCCGGAGTTTACGCGTACCGGCTCCGGGTGTACGACGGCGGAAGCGAAAAAGTGAGTCTGGGCAGGTTCGCCGTTGTGCGCTGACGCGCGGAGTGTGACATGAGACTGGAGGACAGGCGCCGCAACTTTCCCAGGCCGTCGGCTCGCCGCGGGACGGGGGGTGCAGCCGCGTGGCCCGGGTTGGCGGAGTCCCGCCGCCGCAGGGCTCAGACAGCCAGCAAGAGCGTCTCGCTGGGTCTTGCGGTTGTGCTGGTGGTGGCGCTGGTATACGCCCTGTTCAAGTTCTTCGGGATGCTACGCGTCGGACACATTGACCTCGGCGACCTGTGGTTTGTGCCGGCCGCCATGGTCGCCGTAATCCTGGTCGTTCTGCTCAGGGTGGTGCGACCCCTCTTACGGGAAATCCTCACGAAGTCCTCTCCAGAGTAACTGGCATAGAACTTGCTTTTCTCAACGTCGGTTCAGTGCGGAACGGTGCATTTTCATGCGGTTAGGGGCACGAAGGATGAGTTCTGTGCTTCGTGAAGAAAAATTCCTTAACACCCTGGTGGAAATCACGGGTCTGATTACTGCCGGCTTGGACAGGAGAATGACCTTTTCCAAGGTGCTTTCCTGCGCCCTGGAGGTGCTGGGGGCCGAAGCGGTCTTCCTGATCACCTTGGAAAACGGGGTCGTCGTGAAGTACGCGAAGCGGAGAAGGGCGGACGGGGCGGAAGCGCCGATGGAGCGCTACGAGCGCACCGGGGAGAGGGGCATTGCGTGGTGGGTGATGATGGAGGGTAAGGCCGTCCTGATACCCCGGGTGTCGGACGAGCCGAGGCCGGAGCTCGAGGGGCCGCGAGCACCCAGCACCGGCGGCTGCATCTGCGCGCCGCTGAAGGCGCGGGAGAATGTGCTGGGAGTCCTGATAGCGGTGAACAAGCTGGGCACCGCCACGTTCAGCGAAGCCGAACTGGGCGTTCTGAGCGTGCTGGCCAATCAGACCGCAATGGCGATCGAAAGCGCCAAGCTGTACGCGCAGGTGCAGGAACAGGCCGTCACCGACGAGCTCACGCAGGTGTTCAATTTTCGGTTCCTCAAGGACGCTCTGCACAAGGAGCTGGACAGGGCGTCGCGGTTCCGCCAGTTCTTCTCCGTTCTAATGCTGGACGTGGACCACCTGAAAGATTATAATGACAAGTTTGGACATCTCAAGGGCAGCACGGTGTTGAAGCAGCTGGCGGCCGTCATCAAGGTGACGGCAAGAAGCATCGACACCGTGGCCAAGTACGGGGGAGACGAGTTTCTGATAATACTGCCGCAGACGCCGAAGGAAGGGGCCCTCGTGCTTGCGGAGAGGATCCGGTCTGCGGTGGTCACTCAGATTTTCCCCGAGGTGCGTTGCGGCGAGATAAGCTGCAGCATAGGCGCCGCGACCTATCCCGAAGACGGCAAGACCATCGGAGCTCTGCTGGAGTCGGCGGACGGCGCGCTGTTCAGCGCAAAGAGGGCCGGCAGGAACAGGGTCGTGGGCGCCGGACGGCGGGCCACGGAAGAGGCGCGCGCAGCCCGGCCTGCCTGCGGCAGCACGCACGACGTGTGCGAAGAGCTGTTGGAGTAGGCCCGGACGGCTGTCCGGCGCAGCTCGCGAAAGGACATCATGCCCGGTTCGTACGAAGCATCATCACCAGGGGCGGAAGCCCTGCGGTACCTCAGAGCAGTGAAGAGGAGGGCGGAGCTCGTCCTGCTGCCGGTCGTCATCGTGCCGTGCGCGGCAGTCGTGGCTCTCAGTTTCGTGCCTTCCCAGTACGAGGCCACCAGCGTGGTGCTTTACGAGCAGAAGATGCCGTTTGCCGGCGACATGGAAAAGATGATGGTCCAGAAGCCGGAGTACAGGACGAGGGACGATGAGAGGCTGGGACAGATCGAGGCGAGGTTGAAGGGGAGGGTTTTCCTGCAGGAGGTGGCCCGCAAGCTGGACCTTGACTTGACGGGGAAGGCGGCGCGCAAGCTGGAAGCGACGAACGCCGGTGGAGCGAGCGCCGAAGAGCTGAAAGCGCGAATCATAGCCGAGAGGCTGAGAAAGAACATAAAGGTCGAGGAGACCGACCCCGACCTATTCAAGATAACTTTCACGCATCCGGACCGCGACATGGTCTATCTGCTCGCGGACGGCATCACGAAGTCCTTCGTCGAGTTCGTGACGAAGGGCCAGCTGGTTGACATACGGGCCGCCGGCTCGTTCAGCCAGGACCAGCTCCCGGCCTACGAGCAGAAACTGAGGGACAGCGAGTCACAGTTGAAGCGCGTGAAGACCCGCATGGCCGCGAGCGACGGGGGTGGTTACGACAGGAGCATCGAGAGGGGCAGGAGCCTTATCAGGGAGGCGGACCAGGAGGCAGGTGCCCTGTCATCAAGGGCCGCCGCGGCCAGGGATAACATCAGGAGAAACTACCCGAACGAGATCGACCCCACGACTCTGGTCAGGAGCAATTCGATAAGGTCGGCGTATTCTCAGCTCGTCAGGGAAGAGGAGTTGGCTGCGCCGGCGCTCGTGGAGGCGGGGTCCACGACGGCGGCGAAGGACAGAATCGGGCAGTCACGTGATGCTTTGCTTGCCAGAATAGAGGAAGTCGCGGCCACGACTCTGACTGGTTCGCCCGCCGCACTCCAGTCGCTGGTCACGGAGGTAGTGTACGACGAGCACGTCGCGAATTCGTTGAAGGCGAGAAGGACCGCACTGTCCGGTCAGGTCTCCAGCTACGGGCGTTCGCTGGTGAGCAGACCGCAGGACGAGGTGGAACTGGCGAGGCTGGAGGAGGAGGTCGCCGAGAACAGGAACGTGCTTCAGTCTCTCAGGTCGCAGATGACGTCAGCGCAGATTTCCGAGGCGGCGCAGTCGACGAACCTGGGCGTCAGAATAGAGATCATAGAGCCGCCGGCGAGGCCGTTCGGACCGGCCGGTCCGAGAAAGCAGAGGATACTGCTGTTGGCTTTCATACTGGGGCCTTTTCTGGGGCTTTCATTCGCGGTTCTGGCGGAGTACATGGACAACACCGTGAGGTCGGTGGACCACCTGTCGAAGGGGCTCGGGCTGCCGGTGCTGGGGACCATACCCAGGATGCCGGGCAGCGAGTTCTGGCATCCCGTACAAAGGAGAAAGTGGCCATACGTCTCCCTGCTGGCGGCGGTGCTGATCGCCGTCACTGCGCATCTGGCTCACGGGCCCATCATGAGCGCCACCGGCAGGGCCGACCAGGGTATCGAAGCGGCCGGCGTGACCGGCCGGAGCGAAGGGACGGCCACGACGCAATGAGGAAGCTGGAAATCTTGAACGACACTGATCGACCCCGCCCGCGTCCGGGAGTCAGAAGCGTGGGCAGGCTTCCGATGAGCGAGCTCGACGGCGACTCACCGGTGGCCACGGAGTTCCACCGCCTCTACTCGAAGCTGACGCGGCTCAACGCGCAGAAGAAGCTGAGCGTGGTGCTGGTGACCAGCGCCAGAAGAGGCGAGGGCAAGACGACTACGTCCGCTTTTCTGGCCCAGAGCGCGGCGGCCCACTCGGACAAGAAGGTAATTGTGGTGGACTGCGACTTGAGAAGGCCGAGACTGCACGAGGTGTTCGGCGTGAGCCAGCGCACTGGAATGTCCGACGTGCTCGGGACACTGGTGCCTCTGAGCTCGGTCATAAAGAGCACGGAGCTGCCGAATCTGAAATTGATCACCAGCGGACGAGTGATAGGCGTTCCCACAGCGCTGTTCGAGTCGTCCACGTTCAAGGCAACCGTGGCCGAGCTCAGGGCGAACTTCGACCTTGTGATAATAGATTCGGCCCCGGTGCTGCCGGTGGCCGACGCTTTCTTCATATCCGCGAACTGCGACGGAGTGCTACTGGTGGTCATGGCGGGAAAGACACCGGTGGAGGTGGTGGCCAGGGCGGGAGAGCTGCTCAGTGAGGGCGGCGCGAACCTGCTCGGGGCGGTCATAAACAACGTGGAGGAGGTGCTTCCTTATTACTATGACTACCATTACTACGGGTACAAGGAAAGGGACGATGAAAAGGGTGGCAAGAAACCCTAAGGCCGTTCCGCCGGAGGAACGCACGTTCGATGGCCTCAGGACGAAGGTTGTGCAGAAGAAGGCCCGCATGGCCGTCATAGGCCTCGGATACGTCGGACTGCCTCTGGCGGTCGAGTTCGCGAAGGCCGGCTTCAGGGTGACAGGCATAGACACTGACGCCGGAAAGGTCGGCAGAGTCAACGCCGGCAAGTCCTACATACAGGACGTTCCGGCGGCGGAGCTCAAGCGGGAGGTCGGGTCGGGCCGGTTGTCGGCGACGACGGATTTTTCGGTTTTACAGGATACCGACTGCGTCAGCATCTGTGTTCCCACTCCTCTCAGGAAGACGCGCGACCCGGACGTTTCCAGCATAGTCAGCGCGGCCGGTGAAATCGCGAAGTACCTGCATCCCGGTCAGCTCGTGCTGCTGGAGAGCACGACGTATCCGGGCACGACAGACGAGCTGATTCTCCCGATGCTGGAGGAGACGGGACTGACGGTCGGGAGAGACTTTTTCCTGGGCTTCTCTCCAGAGAGAGTGGACCCCGGCAACAGGAGCTTCACGACGAGCAACATACCTAAAGTCGTCGGCGGCGTCACCGAGAGCTGCACCCGGGTAGCGGCCGAAGTCTACAAGGCCACTCTCTCGACCGTGGTACCGGTGTCGTCCACCAGGGTGGCGGAGATGGTGAAGCTGCTCGAAAACACGTTCAGAAGCGTGAACATAGGCCTGGTCAACGAAATGGCCCTCATGTGCGACAAGATGAAGATCGACGTGTGGGAGGTGATCCAAGCGGCGTCCAGCAAGCCCTTCGGTTTCATGCCGTTTTATCCGGGACCGGGTCTGGGAGGGCACTGCATCCCGATAGACCCTTTCTACCTGTCGTGGAAGGCCAAGCTGAGCGGGTTCGAGGCTCGCTTCATCGAACTAGCCGGCCAGGTGAACGGCAGCATGCCGTACCACGTGGTGGGAAAGGTGAGCGAGGCGCTGAACTCGGTCAAGAAGAGCGTCAACGGCTCTCGTATCCTGCTTCTGGGCGTGGCCTACAAGGCGGACGTGGACGACTCCCGCGAATCTCCCGCCCTGGACATCTACCAGATGCTGACCTCACTGGGGGCGGAAGTGTGGTATTCGGACCCTCACATAGACGAGCTCAAGACGGAGCGCTTCCACATAAAGTCGAAGCCTCTGACTGCGACGCTGCTGGAGAAAGCGGACTGCGTAGTCATCACCACCGCGCACACCGCGTTCGACTACGGCATGATCGCCTCCCGGGCGAAGCTGATATTTGACTCCAGAAACGCCCTCAAGGGCATGAGGTCCGGAAAGATATGGAGGCTGTGACGGAAATGCGCTTCCCTGGACACGGCGTGAGGACATGAGCGAATACCTTGTCACGGGCGGAGCCGGCTTCATAGGCTCGAACATCGTGGAGAGGCTGCTGCGGGAAGGCCTGTCGGTCAGAGTCATCGACAACTTCTCCACCGGCCGCGAAGCGAACCTCGAATCGGCCGCGGCTGCGGCCGGCCGCGGGACTCGGCCGGAGCTCGTGCGGGGTGACATCAGGGACGACGCGGCGCTGGCGGAGGCGCTCCGCGGCATAAAGTACGTCTTCCACGAAGCGGCCCTTTGCTCCGTCCTCCGCTCGGTGGAGGATCCGCTTTCGACGAACAGCGTGAACATCGAGGGCACCCTGAGGCTGCTGGTGCAGGCCGGGAAGGCGGGTGTGAGGAGGGTCGTCTACGCCAGCTCCTCGTCTGTCTACGGGGAGACCGCGGCCCTTCCCAACCACGAGGACCTGGCGCCCAGCCCGCGCTCACCGTACGCCCTGAGCAAGTTGACCGGCGAACAGTACTGCCGGCTTTTCACACCCGTGTACGGCCTCGAGACCGTGTGCCTGAGGTACTTCAACGTTTTCGGTCCGAGGCAGGACGCAGGCTCGCAGTACGCCGCGGTAATACCTCTTTTCATGTCTCGCCTTCTTTCGGGACTGCCGCCGGAGATTTTCGGGGACGGCGAACAGAGCAGGGACTTCACGTTCGTGGAGGACCTGGTGGAGGCGAACCTGATCGCCTGCCACAAGCCTGGGTTACAGGGCCGCGTGTACAACGTGGCCAGGGGCAGCAGGCGGACGATCAACGAGCTTGCCGCAATCCTGTCCAGGCTGACCGGCGACGGACTCCCGCCGCTCTACCACGAAGCGCGGCCGGCCGAAGTCAAGCACTCCGAGGGCTCGACGAAGAAGGCGGAGACGGAGCTCGGCTTCAAGGTGAAGGTCAGCTTCGAAGCGGGGCTCGAGAGAACCCTCAGCTGGTTCAAGCAGCAGAGGGCGTCCGGCTAGCGTAGGGAGCTACCGTGCCCGTCACCAAGCCATCCGTCATCAACGCATTCTCTGTGGACGTCGAGGACTACTTCCAGGTCAGGTCCTTCGAGTCCATCATCCCTTACTCCTCGTGGAGCTCCTACGAGCCCCGGTTGGAAGACAACACTCGTAGGTTGCTCGACTTGCTTGCCGCGCGCGGCGCGCGCGGCACCTTTTTTGTCCTAGGCTGGAACGCCGATAGACACCCCGGGCTCGTTAGGGACATATTCCGGGCCGGGCACGAGGTGGCCTCGCACGGCTGGTCGCACAGGCCTGTTTACCGCATGAGTCAGGACGATTTCAGAACGGAGGTCACAAGAACCAAGGCAGTGCTGGAGGACATCATCGGCGCCCCGGTCGTGGGTTTCAGGGCCTCCAATTACTCGGTCGTGTCCGGCACGCTCTGGGCCCTAGACATCCTGGGCGAGACCGGGCACCTGTACGACTCCAGCATCTACCCCATACGGCGCAAGGTCTACGGAATCCCGGGCGAGCGCGTGAGCCCGCACAGACGGCGGATCGCGACGGGTACCCTGGTGGAGTTCCCGATGTCGACCTGTCGGGTGGCCCGCCTGGACCTGCCGTTCGGCTCAGGCGCATACTTACGTCTCCTCCCGGTGGCCGTGACCGCGCTCCTGGTGCGTCGTCTGAACGCCGGCGGCCTGCCCGCGGTCGTGAGCGTTCACCCCTGGGAGCTGGACCCGGGGCAGCCCCGTGTGACGTCGTGGCTGAAGAGGCCGAACCACTACGCCTTTCTGGGTCGCACACACGCCCGCCTGGACACCCTACTGAGAGAGTTCAAGTTCGCGCCCCTTCGCGAGCTCCTGCGCCAGGCCGGCCTGCTGCCGTAGGAACCGCGCCCGGCGGCTCGTGGTGGTGTGATTCGCTGACCTTGAAGAAGATACGACCGCCGAAACCGCTCGAATTCCGCGAGCACATCAAGAGCCGCCAGGGCATAATTGTCCTCTAGTGCGACAGAAATGCCGCGCTAAACAGAGGCTGAGGCGGGTTTTTGAGAGATCAATGGCGGCCGTCCGTTGCCTGCAACACATTACCCTCAAATCAGTTAGAAAATCGGCTCTGGAAAGCGCGGCCGTGGCATAGGGTTTGCTTTTTGGGTCCCGCGAAGACAGTCGCGCCACGGCAAACCGAAGGAGGGCATAATTAACTTGACAGCGGTTCGCCCGCTACAATAGTGTGCGGGCGGCAACCACGGGAACGCAATCCCAAGGCGTGATTGCGGTTCGCACAAGGAGGTGTTGTCAGAAAAAGACGTAAGGAGTGAAGGTTTTGCTGCCGATTAGTTAAGTGTTAGAGGCCGTGTGAAAGGAGGACAGGAGAAATGAGGTTCCTGAAGAATCTGTTCAAGGGTAACAAGGGTGCTGCGATAACCGAGTACGCGCTGCTCATAGCCCTGGTTGCGATCGCCGTCATCGCCGCGATAATCCTGCTCAGAGACGAGCTTATCCGCGTGTTCGAGGCCATCGCGACTGCACTCGGCGCAACGCCGTAAGGCTGAGACCACAGTCCGAACCCAGTTGAATTCCCTCGGGCGGGCCGTTCGAGAGGACCGAAACCCGTCCGGGGGACACTGTGGTCTGCGCTGCAACATCAGGAAAGCTGGTTATGTGATGAGACATGTGCGAAGAATACAATCTAACAAAGGCGCGGCAGTAGTCGAGTTCGCTCTAGTCGCGATGATGCTTTTTCTGGTGATCATCGCGATGGCTGAGTTCTCCAGAGCGTGGATGCTTCTGGGCGTCGCCAACGGCGCCGCGAGAGTCGGGGCCCGCTACGCAGCAATAGTTCCCGACGTGGAAGACAACCTGGGTACCGTGGAGACGAAGGTCAGGGAGGTCCTCTACGATTCCCACATCCCTGACGACGACATCCAGGTGAACGTGGTTCTTGAAGGCACTCCGTCCATAGGGGTGCCCGTCACAGTCAACGTCATCGTTGCGTTCCACACCTCTTTTGCGCATCTATTCCCGAGATTGGACGAACTGCCCCTGAGAGCTTCCTGCAGCATGCGTCGGGAAATCTGAACTTGAGACGGAGGTTTTTCAAGTGACCAGAATCAGGGTTGTTGTGATTCTTGCCGTCGTTTTCGGGCTCCTGGCAGCGGTCGCGATTTATCGCTACCTTGCCCAGTACGACAAGATGATCCGTGAGAAGAAGATCGCAGAGCAGCCGGTAGTGGTGGCCATCAAGGACCTTCCCTTCGGCAGCGTCCTGGACGAGACGAACGTCGAGGCCGTCGGCTGGCCGGTTGAGATAGTCCCCGCGGGAGCCTCCACGTCGCCTCAGGATCTGTACGGCAGAGTCGTCAAGTCGCCGGTCGTGGCGGGCGAAGCCCTCCTCGAGACAAAGCTGGTTCCCATCGGCATGAACAGGGGGCTGGCCATACTGATACCCGAGGGAATGAGGGCCATGACCGTGCCCGTCAACGTCTGGTCCGGGGTAGCCGGCTTCGTGCTGCCCGAGACCAAGATCGATTTAGTAGTGACGATAAGACCTGAGCTGAGCAGAGAGCAGGTGGGAAAGGTAGTACTTCAAAACCTGACTGTGCTGGCCGTCGACCAGAAGATCGAGGACACCGAGGGAAGACCCCTCAAGTCGACCGCGGTGACGCTCCTGGTGACCCCGAGCGAGGCGGAGAAACTTGCTCTGTGCGCTCACGAGGGCGAGATCAACCTGATCCTGAGGAACCCCGCGGACTCGGATTCAGCAGGCACGAAGGGCACTACCATCGCCGAGATGCTTTCTAAGAGCGAGCCGGTTCAGAGAGTGGCGGCGCCGGTGAGAGTCACGCGGCCGAGGCCGTCCGCGAGGACCACGGCGGAAGTGAAGCCCGCCGCGAAGCCGGAGAAGAAGACCATCGGTGTCGAGGTGATCCGGGGCTCGAAGAGGACAGAGGAGAAATTTGAAGACAAGTCTCAATCGAGATAGACATACTCAGTTCATGCGCTGATCTTGTGCGGTTTTGACCCGCAGCTTTCCTCCCAGGGAAGCCGGGGAATGGAGGAGAACAGCGATCATGCTTAGCAGAAGACGTCTTGCCTGGCTGGTTGTGTCCAGCCTGCTGCTTTTGACACCGTGTCTGGCTCGCGACGTTTCGGCCGCGGTCGTCCCCGCGGGCGCACTCCTCAAGATGGAGGTCATCGTAGGTAAATCACAGGTCATCACGTTCACTGAGAACATCACGCGCGTTTCGGTGACGGACCCGGCCATAGCCGACGTCATGGTGGCCTCTCCCAAGCAGCTCCTGGTGAACGGAAAGGCTCCGGGCACGACCAGCCTGGTCGTATGGGACAGCGAGGAAAGGCCCACTTTCTACAACCTGGTCGTTCATACCGACACGTCGTTTCAGCAGGTGATGCTCAAAGTCCGGTTCGCCGAGGTGAACAGGACGGCCATGAAGGAGTTGGGCGTCGACTTCGTGAGCACGGACCTCAATCCTAGAATCTTCGGTGAGGACTTCCAGGAGGCCGTCGTGGGAAGCTTCGCCGGCCAGGTGACACCGCCTACCATCCCTCTCACCCTGAGTTCGGGCGTGACCACGTACCTTTCTCTGGCGCACCCGTCATACGGCGTCGAAGCGGCTTTGAAGGCACTGGAGAAGAAGGGTGTCGTCAACACGCTGGCCGAGCCCACCCTCGTTGCGATAAGCGGACATCAGGCGGAGTTTCTGGCCGGCGGCGAGATACCGGTTCCCATACTCCAGACCGGCGGCGGCGGAAACAGCGTGACAATAGAGTGGAAGGAATTCGGAGTTCAGCTCAAGTTTACGCCCACGGTCGTGGATTCGGGCGTGGTGAGCCTCAAGGTGGAGCCCGAAGTGAGCACTCTCGACTGGGACAACGGAATAGTGTTGGGCGGGTATGCGATACCGGCCCTTCGTACGAGAAGAGCCCAGAGCACGGTAGAGCTCAAGGACGGCCAGACGCTCGTCGTGGCCGGTTTGATTACGAGAGAGGATTCAAAGGGTGTTTCGAAGTTCCCGATCCTCGGCGACATCCCTATTCTCGGTTTGCTGTTCAAGAGCACGAGTTTCATGCAGAACGAGACCGAGCTGGTGCTGTTGGTGACGCCGAAGATCGTGGGCTCGTACAGCGCATCAGATGTGCCTGCCTGGCCGGGCACCGGGAGGGCATCTGGAGAGGAGTAGGTGAGCGCAATGAGACAGTCTGGTAAAGGTGTGACTCTATTGTTTTCGCAGCGGGGGGCCGTGTTGCCCCTCATAGGTTTTCTCATCATAGCCATGCTGGCCCTTGCGGCCTTCGCCGTGGACATAGGCTACATCATGGTCACCAAGCAGCAGCTCCAGAACGCGGCTGACGCCTGCGTCCTGGCCGCGGCGGGCGCCATGATCCTGGAGGAGCCGACCAAGTCGAGCGAAGTCGCCAACAGAGTGATCGAGATGGCTGGGAGGCACAAGGCCGGCAACGACGAGTCAGTGTACATAGTGCCGGCAGAAGACATCATAATCGCCGACAAGAGACTCACCGTGTATGCCCGCAAGTTGCGGTCAAGAGACAACGGCCTGCCGCTCTTCTTCGCCAAGATCTTGCGGATTCCCTTCGCCGACGTGTCGGCCAGGGCGGTCCTCCTCGTGACCCCGAGCTCGACTGCATGCTGCGTCAAGCCCTGGACCATACCTGATCTTTGGGACGACACGACCCCTATTCCCGGATACTCGACCGGAAAATCGTCGTGGCAGAACAACGGTAGGTGGAACGGCGAGAAGTTCACCGACTCCAACGGCAATAGACTCTACGATCCGGGCGAAACGTTCACGGACGGGAACGGGAACGGGGTCTACGACAGCGAGCACTACGACAGAGCGTTGTCGCAGGCGAACGAGGCCGGTTACATCCCCAGTTTGCCGCCGGACGGAAATGTGGGAATGCAGGTCTTTCTTAAGCTCGGCGCACAGGAAACCAGACCTGCTGCTAGCTTCTTCAATCCCATCGTCCTGCCGTGGCCTGAGGAATATGGCGAGGCCCGCCGCGGCGCCGCCGCTTATAGAGAAAACATCAGTAAGTGCAACCCGACGGTCATCGATCCAAATGAGGAGTTCACCCTGGAGAGCGAGCCGGGCAACATGGTCGGACCCACGGTCCAGGGCACCAAGGACATCCTGGAGCAGGATCCCGACGCGTTCTGGAGTGAAGAAGTAGACAACGTGGACCACTCCTCTGATGGCGGAAACATAGGAGAGAGCCCCAGGATAATATTTGTCCCTGTCTTCGACCCCAGAATGTGGCCGGAGTCCGGAAGACTCACGGAGGAGAGGGGGAACACTATCGTCGTGACAAAGATAGTGGCATTCTTCATAGAGGGGGTTGACAGGCACAGCGTCGTAACCGCCAGGCTTACGCGGGCGCCCATTTCGTGTGTCAAGGGAAGCCAGCCCGGCGACGGCAACCAGAGCTTCACGTGGTCATACCAGATGGTGGAATAGACAAGTATGCTGGACGAAATCTCTATTGTCATAATCGACAGCGACAAGGACGTTCACTACTCGCTCAAGAACATTCTGCGGGAGCTGCCCGGAGCTCAGGTGCGCGCGGAGTCGGACGACCTGCGCGTCGGAGTCAACCTGGTCAGGCAGTTCAGGCCGCACATCGTGTTCCTGGAAATCTCGTCTCCCGCGGAGGACCACCTGGCGACCGCGGCCAAGATCGTGGAGGTGTACCCGCAGGCGTCTATCTTCGCCGTCTCGTCTGAGACGAAGCCGGACGTGATACTCAAGGCCATGCGGTCCGGCATACAAGAGTTCCTCAAACGCCCGCTGGACCAGGACGAGGTCGTCGCCGCCATCCGAAAGGTGATGAGAAAGGTCCAGACGCAGGGCACGGTGGCGGGCGAGATAATCACGATATTCAGCAACAAGGGCGGGCTGGGCACGACGATGCTCGCGGTGAACCTGGCGGTCATGCTGGCCAAGGCCTGCGGCAAGTCGGCCGCGGTCGTGGACCTTGACCTCCAGTTCGGCGACGCGGCCATGTTCCTCAACGTGCAGCCCACCTACACCATCGCCGACGTGGCGCGGAGCTACGAGAAACTGGACCAGACTCTTCTCAGGGGGCACATGGTCCAGCATTCGTCCGGCGCGTACGTCATGGCGGAGCCTCAGCAGGCCGAGGAGGCGGAGGCCATCACGGCGGAACAGATAGGCCAGGTGCTGCGGTTGCTGCGTTCGATGTTCGAGTACGTGATCGTCGACACGTCGCACACGTTCGACGAAAGATGCGTGGAGACCCTCGACCTGTCCGACGCGATCTTCCTGGTGTCGGCCCTGGAGCTGCCGGCGATAAGAAACTCGAAGAGGTGCATAGAGATATTCCAGAGGTTGGGCTACGGCCGTGACAAAGTGAAGCTCCTGCTCAACCGGTTCGTACCGAACAAGTCGGTGGTCGTGGAGAAATTCGAGAAGAGCTTTGAGTATCCCGTTTTCTGGCGCATACCGAACGACTACGCGAGCGTCAGCAACTCCATCAATTCGGGGGTGCCTCTGATCGAATCCGCGCCGCAGTCGCCAGTGACGGTGAATTTGCGCGAGCTGGCGTACGCAATGTGCAGGATGGGCCCCGAGGAAGAGATCGAGGCGGAAGCCCCCAAGAAACGCTCGCTGGCGAAGCTCCTGAGGAGGTAGAGAATGGCACTCTTCGAAAGACTCGGGCGTCAGCAGACGCCGAAGGTGAAGATGGAACGCTTCGGGTACAGGGGGGCGGAGCCCGAGACCAGGGACGCCTACCAGGAGCTGAAGTCGAGAGTGCATCACAAGCTCATCGAGAAGCTCGACCTCGCGACCATCGACACCATCCCGCAGGACCAGCTCCGCGGGCAGGTCCGGCTCGCGCTCGAGGCGATCATAGCGGGCGAGACCCTTCCGCTGAGCAGGGCCGACCGGGAGAAGCTCACAGAGGAAGTCGTCCACGAGACTCTGGGGCTGGGCCCCATTGAGCCGCTTCTGGCGGACCCGACCCTCTCCGACATCCTGGTCAACGGCCACGACCAGGTGTACGTCGAGAGGTTCGGAAAGCTGGAGCTGACGGGAGTCAAGTTCAAGGACGACAACCACGTCAGGCAGATCATAGACAGGATAGTGGCCGCGGTCGGAAGGAGAGTGGACGAGTCCTCCCCAATGGTGGACGCGAGACTCCCGGACGGGTCTCGAGTGAATGCCATCATCCCGCCGCTGTCTATCGACGGCCCGGTGCTGTCGATTCGAAGGTTCGGGGCGAATCCGCTCACCGCTAACGACCTGTTGACCTTCGAGAGCATGACTCCGGCCATGCTGGAGCTCTTGAAGGGCGCCGTCAAGGCGAAGCTCAACATCCTCATCTCCGGCGGAACCGGCGCGGGCAAGACGACTCTGCTGAACGTGTTGTCCGGGTTCGTGCCCGGAGAGGAGAGAGTGGTGACCATAGAGGACGCGGCTGAGCTCCAGCTCCAGCAGGAGCACGTGGTAAGGCTCGAGACGCGGCCGCCGAACATAGAGGGCAGGGGACGCATCACCCAGAGAGACCTCGTCAGGAACGCCCTGCGTATGCGGCCTGACAGGATAATCGTGGGAGAGGTCAGAGGCGACGAGGCACTGGACATGCTCCAGGCCATGAACACCGGCCACGACGGTTCGATGACGACCGTCCATGCGAACACGCCTCGCGATTCGCTGAGTCGTATCGAGACCATGGTTCTGATGGCCGGGCTGGAGCTCCCGGAGAAGGCCATCCGCGAGCAGATCGCTTCGGCGCTCAACGTGGTAGTCCAGATAGCCCGTTTGACTGACGGAAGAAGAAGAGTGACGAACGTGGCTGAGATTGTAGGCATGGAAGGCAACGTCGTCACCATGCAGGACATCTTCGTGTTCGAACGTCTGGGAGTGTCCGAGGACGGCACGGTCCTGGGGAGGTTCAAGCCCACCGGCATAAGGCCCAAGTTCGCCGAGAGGCTCTTCGTGGCCGGAGTTCACCTTCCTCCGGGCATCTTTGACGACGTCTAGGGGTCACGGAGTAATCTTCAGGGAGAGGAGACGCACTTGCTCATCGTAGTATCCGTACTGGTACTCCTCGCAGTCGCATTCCTGTTTCTCTCATTGGGGCTCGCGGGGAGGGGTTCGCCGGAGACTCGCGCGGCATGGATGAGGAAACGGCTGAGCGCCCTGAGCAAGGAACACGGCAGGGAGGCCTTGGTCTCCGCCAGCATCCTGCGGGACGAGCTCATGAGCCAGATCCCGGCTTTGCACAAGGGATTGTCCAAGGTCAAGCTGGCGCACAAGCTGGACAGACTGCTCAGGCAGGCTGAGTCGCCCATGCGCGTGGGCGAGCTCCTGCTGTTCACGCTGGTCTTCGTGGCTGCGGGTTCCGGGCTCGGCTACTTCATCGGCCGGAGCGTGATATCCGCAATAGTCGGCGGCGGCGCCCTGGGCTGCCTGCCGACGCTCAACGTCGTGCGGAGGAAGAGGAAGAGAGTGAGGTCTTTCGTGAGCCAGTTCCCGGACGCCCTCGACCTGATGACCAGCGCTCTGAGGGCCGGCCACGCATTCACCGGCGCGATACAGCTCGTGGCGGACGAGATGCCCGACCCTGTGTCGTCCGAGTTCAAAGAGACTTTCGACGAACAGAATCTGGGGCTCAGCTTCAAAGAGGCCCTGATGAACCTGGCCGACAGGATAGACAGCATGGACGTGAGGTTCTTCGTCATTGCCATGGTGATCCAGAGAGAGACCGGCGGCAACGTGGCGGAGATCCTCGAGAAGATCAGCTACACAATCAGGGAGCGGTTCAAGATCCTGGGCCAGATGCGGTCTCTGACCGCCGACGCACGGCTGTCCGGGATAGTGCTGGCGCTGCTGCCGGTGACAGTGGGGCTCATCATCATGCTCATCAACCCGAGCTACATCATGTTCCTTTTCAAGGACTCGACCGGACGGCTGATGCTGGGCGTGGCTGGAACCTTGATGGTAATCGGGTACGTCTGGATACGTAAAATCGTGAACATAGAGGTCTAGGACATGCTTCTACCTTTGCCCGTGATCATGGCGCTAGTTTTCTTGAGTCTGAGCTTGTGCGCGGCCCTGCTGCTGCACTTCGCGTTCAGGGCACCCGACCCTCTGCAGAGGAGAATAGACCGTCTGACCGACGTCGTCCCGGTGGCCGGGGGGCGTCGCGGCAGGTGGCTGGGTAAGGCCAGGAAGGCGTCGTCCACGGCCGCGGACTCCGTGAAGGAGTTCGTCGGAGGGTTCGCGCCGGGAAAGGCACAGAAAGCGGAGCCGAGGATACAGAGGCTGCTTACGTACGCCGGGTACCGCAAGAGCAACGCCCTGAGGGTCTACCGGGGCGCCAAGATATTCCTGGCGATGATACTTTTCGCGCTGTACATCCCGGTGGGCGCGTGGCTCGGACATTCACCGGGCCTGATCCTGCTGCTGGGCCTCCTGGTGGGCGTCGGGGGATACCTGCTGCCGGACTACTGGCTGCGGCACGCGGCCTCGCGCCGGCAGGCGGAGATCACCCGGCATCTGCCCGACGCGCTGGACCTAATGGTCGTGTGCGTGGAGGCGGGCCTGGGGTTGGACGCCGCCGTTGCCAGGGTGTCCAGCGAGATGAAGCTGACGAGCAGCGTTCTCAGCAGTGAATTCGCGCAGGTGACGCAGGAGGTCAAGGCGGGTAAGCCCAGGGCGCAGGCGCTCCGGGACCTGACGACAAGGACGGGAGCGGAGGAACTGAGCTCCCTGGTGGCGATGCTCGTGCAGACCGACAAGCTGGGCACCAGCGTGGCACAGGCCCTGCGCACGCACGCCGACACGGTGCGGACGAGAAGAAGACAGAGGGCGGAGGAGGCGGCGGCGAAAACGCCGGTGAAGCTGGTGTTCCCACTGGTGCTGTGCATATTTCCGTCGTTGTTTGTTGTCATCCTCGGGCCGGCGGTAGTGACCATAGTGAGGACCCTGGCCGGCCTTACCGTAAAAGCCTAGGCGTATGGACGCATCTCGAGTTCGGTAGGAGGGATTTTCGATGAAGACACGCGTTCTGATGATGGGTCTGATGGTCTCCATGCTTCTGTGCGTCGCGGTACCGGCTCTGGCCGCCGGAGTGTACAGACCGTACGTCCTTGCGGCGGACGTCGAGCCGGAGGTCTACGTCTGGAAAGAAGTGTTTTTCCTGAAACCGTGGGGAAGCAACGCCGCCTCCACCTCGTACATCGAGGTCTACACATGGAGCGGCCCCAAGTACTGCGGCAGACTGGTGAAGATATCTGACTACGAAATAGCCCTTTCGCAGGGCTACGGGACCAAGCGGACGGGGCAGAAGGTGGAGGATCAGGTGGTGGTCCCCAAGAAGAATGTCCTGATGGTCAAGATATACTGGTAGGCCGACCGATACACGTTTTGGTACCTGGCCGGGCAGCATCCAGCCCGGCCGAGCCGGGCAAGATCGCTGTGAAGGAGGCCGTGTGGACGTGGCTAACGGAATGAACGGCAGGCGGAGACTGAGAAAGCTCATCGAGACCTGGGTGGTGTTCGGGGAGTTTCTGAAGACCAGCCTGGGTAAAGAAGGTGTACAGAGCGCCCAGGAGGAGCAGTTCCTGGCGTTGAAGGCCAAGATCGCGCACCTCCTGCCGGTGCTTACTGTCATCGAGCGAGGCAGGAGCATAGACCCGGAGGCGCTTGCCGCCGTGCGTGACATAACCGAGATGTTGAACTCGTTCACCACGTTGGCCACGCCGGAGCCGTTTTCGAGGGAAGAGATCGAAGAGATAATCGCGCAGTGGCACAGGATCTTCATATTCCTGAACAAACTGGAGGGCGCGCTCAAGGACAGACGATACGGGTTCCTTATCCGGGGGGAGCGGACCGGAGAGGGGCAGATGGTCACGCCGCGCGCGAGCGTCGGCGGGAGTCTGCTTCGCTTCCTGATCGGCCTCGTGATAGTGATTGCGGTCGGGGTGCTGATCGCCGGCCTGCTGGGTATAACCGTGGAGCAGGCCAGGGAGACGGCCCAGCAGGGACTGGGACTCGTTTTGGGCGAGGGTACTACCGGCCCGGCGTCGGCCAGAAGCAGCGCGCCGGACTCGAGCATGACGGGACTCGTGGTGGAGACTGTTCCCGCGTCGCAGGGTCCGCAGCAGGACCCTGCGGGGGCGCAACCCAAGAAGAAGTTCATCCGTACCAAGGCAGTGGAGCGGCCTAGCAGTATTCCGACGGCGTTGCGGCCGCTCGTGCAGCAGTACGGCAGGCACCTGACGATGATAGTCTTCGCCGTCTTCCTGGCCGCGATTGTGTTCCTGTTTTTCGTCAGGGTCAGATAGGGCCGGCAGGGGTGTGCTGACCGTTTCATAAAGCAGAATGTCCTGCGATGCCGCTCGTGTCGGCTGCCGGGCGCGAATCTCCGAGCGCATCCCCGGTTGCAGAACGAGCGGAGCTTTTTTGGGGCTGACAACGTGCGAAGGGCGGAAGAGTGGAACACAGAGAGCTGACAACGGGGGAGCGGGCCGAGACTCGCAAACCCCGCCTGGAGCTGAGGGAGTTCCCGCGTGTCGAGATCCCGGTCAACACCGTTTTCCTGAAACGCGGGCTGGACGTCCTCATTTCCGGCGTGGGGCTGGCGCTTCTGCTGCCTTTCCTTCTGCTGGTCGCGCTGCTAATCAAGATCGATTCGCCCGGGCCGGTGTTCTACACCCAGATCAGGATAGGGCAGGAGAGGCGCTGGGGAACGCGAAGGCGTGAGCCGTTGGACGTCCGAGTCGACTTGCGGAAGGGCGAGAGGCGAAACATCCTGAGCCCCGGCAGACTCTTCCGGATACATAAGTTCCGGACCATGCTTCGGAACGCCGAGGACCTGACGGGCCCCACGTGGGCGTCGCCGCACGACCCGCGAGTCACCCGTGTGGGAGGCATCCTGAGATTGCTGCGCGTGGACGAACTGCCGCAGCTCTGGAACGTGTTCAAGGGCGAGATGAGTCTGGTGGGGCCGCGGCCCGAAAGACCTCATTTTGTCAAGAAATTTGCCGATAAGTTACCTGAGTACACTGCGAGGCTCAGGGTGCGACCTGGGATCACGGGACTGGCGCAGGTATCTGCACTGGACGACATTACGGAGGAGGAAATCCACAGGAAACTGGACTTGGACCTCCGCTACCTGCGCAACCTGAGAGTAGTCTCGGACCTCAAGATCCTGCTCAAGACCCTCGTCGTGCTCGCGAAGAAAATGACTGGGGCGTAGCCCGAGTCGCTCTCTCCGTACCCCAAAAACGCAGGGTATTCAGGTGCCGAAGCGTCAGGAAATCCGCAGAGACAACCGTCCTCTCCTCAAGAGAGTGGAGGACCTCCGATCCTTCACGACTCTCAACCCGTCCGACTACAGCTCCCTGGACGACGAGACAACTCTCAGCAGGGTCTGCCAGGATTTGATAGACGCCCTGGAGACCACCCATCGCCGGCTGATAGAGACCGACACCAAGCTTTCGGTCGTCCGCGAGATAGCAGAGAGCATGCTGTCGAACGTGAAGCCGGAAGAGGCCCTTCAGACCGTCTCCTCTTACATGCACAGAGTTCTCGGAATGGACGACGTGGGGCTCTGGCTGATGAACAGGGAAACGGGGCTTATGCAGGGACGGCACACGGTCTACGGGGAGGACGAGGTCCGGACCTCTGAAGTCGTGGTGCGGCCGTCCGACCTCGAGGGCAAGCTCGGGGAGTCACTGTGGCACATGCAGACTTCCGTGATGCCGTCGGAAGAAGTCGGCCGTCGGCTCGAGATAGATGTTTCCGGCCCCGGCCACGCGATGGCCGTGGTGCCGCTCGTGTCGTCTCGACAGTGGCTCTCGTGCCGTGAAGCCAAGAAATGCATAAAACAGGAGTGCGGAGCGTACCTGGAAAGGCCGGGGTTCTGCTGGGAGGCTTCCTCGACGCTGTGCTTCCACGAGAAGGGATTCGACCCGTCCAGGAGAAGGGAATCCTGCGTAAAGTGCGACGTGTTCCCCCTGCTGGGGATGGTGACGGCGGCGCGGAAGGGCGCGGACGAGATGTCGCCCGGAGACCTCTCCATGCTCGAGTCCGTTGGATTCAACGTGTCCGGAGTGCTGGAGAGCAACCGGCTGTACGGAGCTCTCCGGGTGGGTGAGGAGTTCAGGCAGAGACTACTGGACTCGATGGGGGAGTGTCTCGTGGCCTTCGACCTCTGCGGCCGGCTGCAGGCCTTCAATGAGGCCGCCGAGGCGGTGACGGGCTTCAGCGCCGAGGAAGTGGCCGGCGCCAAGAGCGGTTTTCTCATCCCTCCCGAGACGGAGGAGCAATCGCCAGTGACGAGAGCACTGCTCCACGGGGAGGAACAGACCGCGGTGGACACGGTGGTCAGCAAGCGGTCGAAGGGCACGGTGCCCGTCAGGATGACATCACGCCTCCTCAGGGACGAAAGGGACAACGTCCGGGGCGTGATCGTGACGTTCACGGACCTCAGGCCGGCCAGGAAGCTGGAAGAGAAGGTGCGGCAGCTGGACCGGCTGGCCGCGCTGGGCAGGTTCGCTGCCAGCGTGGCGCACGAGGTGAGAAACCCGCTCTCCGGCATAGCCGCGGGAATTCAGTACATGAGCAGGCAGTTCGGGGACACCGGGCCCGAAGCGGACAACGTGAAATTCCTGCTGAGGGAGGTCGCGCGGCTCGAGCGGATCATACAGGACCTTCTCAGCGTCACTCATCCGCAAGAGCTCGTTCTGGCCGAGGCCTGCGTTGAAGACGTGGTGGAGAGGGCGCTCAGGTCGCTGGGGACCTCGGCGTCGGACAAGGCACTGAGTCTGGACATGTCGGTGACCGGTAAGCCGCAACCCGTGCAGATGGACGCGGACCAGATGCAGCAGGTGTTCATCAATCTGATAAGGAACGCGGTGGAAGCGACGCCGCAGGGCGGCGAGATCAAGATCGACATGGCGAGCGTAGAGGAAGCCGAGCCGGAGTCCTGCGGCGGAGTGGAAATCACGGTGGGCGATTCCGGCCCCGGGATTCAGCCCGAGAACCTGGACAGGATCTTCGAGCCCTTCTTCACGACGAAGCCGGGCGGTACCGGGTTGGGTCTGTACATCACTCACGAGATAGTGCGGGCTCACGGAGGCGAACTGTCGGTAACGAGCGAGCCGGGAAAGGGAGCCGCCTTCACCGTGAGGCTGCCGGCTGCCGCAGAAGGGAACACGAGCTCGACCGGACGAAACGAGGGGGTCAGGAAACGTGGCTGAAACGGTTCTGATAGTTGAAGACCAGGAAACGACGAGGCACTTTCTCAGCAAGGCTCTTGCCGAAGAGGGCTACTCCGTGACGTGCGGCCAGACGGGGGAAGAGGGGTTCAGGCTGGCCATGGAAGAAAACCCGGACATGGTGCTGATGGACCTGAGGCTGCCCGACACGACCGGACTCAGGGTCCTGGAGCGGATGCGGGAAGAGGGAAACCCGGCCTGCGTCATAATCATGACCGCCTACGGCGACGTAGAATCGGCCGTGAACGCGATGAGACTGGGCGCCTGCGATTTTGTCGTGAAGCCGGTGAACCTGAAGCAGATCGCTCTTATCGTCAAGAGGGAGATGGAGAGGCACTCCCTGGAGAGAGAGCTCCAGCACAGGCGGAAGACGGCGCGGGACAGGTTTTCGCGTGAATACGTCATGGGGCAAAGCCAGAGCATAAGGCGCGTGTACGAAATATCGGAACAGGTGGCGAAGAGCGACACCACGAGCGTGCTGATAGAAGGCGAGAGCGGGACGGGTAAGGAGCTCGTGGCGCACTACATACACGAGATGAGCTCCAGATGGGACAAGCCGTTTCTGGACATAAACTGCGCAGCGATACCGACGGAGCTTCTGGAGAGCGAGCTCTTCGGGCACGAGAAGGGCGCGTTCACCGACGCGCGATTCCAGAAGCAGGGACTGCTCGAAGTGGCAAACGGCGGCACGCTCTTCCTGGACGAGGTGGGCGAGATGGGCCTGCAGGTGCAGGTCAAGCTCCTGAAAGTGCTGGAGAGGATGACGTTCAGACGCGTCGGCGGCACGAAGGACTTGACCGTGAGCGTCAGGATCATTTCCGCCACCAACAGAGACCTCGAGAAGTCCGTGAGAGAGGGAGCGTTCAGGGAAGACCTGTACTATCGGCTCAAAGTATTGCCCATCTGCGTACCGCCGCTGCGCGAGCGCAGGGAAGACATACTGCCGCTGGCGGTTCATTTCATGGGCCACTTCAACAAGGTGTTCCACAAGAACTTCAGGCGGATGTCGCCCGACGCGGAGCGCGCGCTGACGGAGTACGAATGGCCCGGGAACATTAGGCAGTTGAAAAACCTGTTCGAGAGAATTATACTGCTCGAGTCCGGCGAGACGCTCGAGGCCAGACATGTTCAGCTGACCGGGGGTCGGGTGACCGCCGGCGCCCTTTCGTGTGTCGACCTCATCCAGAGCGTGCTCTCAGGCGGCGAGATTCCGAGAGAGGGCCTCGCTTTGGAGTCCGCCGTGGAAGAGATAGAGAAGGCGCTCATCATCAGGGCTTCGGAAATCTGCGGATGGAACCAAACGAAGGCCGCCGAGCTTTTGGGGATAAAACGGGACAAGCTGCGCTACAGGATGAAGCTGTACGGTCTCAAGGAGACCGGGGACGAGGCGCACGTGCCCGGAGAAAGCGAGGAGCCCGCGCGCGTGGCGTAGAGCGCGGGGCGGCCGCCGTCCGGGTGTTACTGGTTGTTCTTCCGCTGTTGTCTCTCCTTCCGTTGCTGCTTTCGTGCGGTTACACGGCTTCCTCCACACTGCCAGGCCACATCAAGTCCATCGCCATACCCGTGTTCAAGAACGAGACCCTCGAATACCGTATCGAGGAGGAAATCACCAACGCGGTCATAGAGAAGTTCGTGGCCGACAACCGGCTGCGGGTAGTGGGGGAACGTACCGCGACCTCAGTGCTGGTCGGGACGGTGACGGGGTACCAGCGGAGGGTGTTCTCGTATTCAGCCGGTGAGGTGGCGCAGGAATACGAGATCACCATCAAGGTGGCGGTGGAATTCAAGGACGTGTCGAACGGCAGGATAATCTGGAAAGACGAGTCCCTGGTGAGCAGCGCCCGCTACTTCGCCCTGGACATGGCCGGCCAGAAGGCGCAGACGGAGCAGGAGGGCAGGCAGCCCGCGATAGCTTTTCTCGCGAACGACGTCCTCACGCGGACGGTAGAAGGGTGGTGAGGGTCCGACCGTGAAGGGTGACCGCAGATATGGTGATCTTTTGCAGGGCATGAGGAGCGGGTTCTCCTCCGTGTACGTGTTCACCGGGAACGACGAGTTTTTGAAGCGGGAGGCCCTGAGGAGACTCACGGAGGCGCTCGTGCCGGCGGAGGCGAGGCAGTTCAACTGCCAGTCGTTCCTGGGCGCGGACACCTCCTGGAAGGACGTGGAGGCGGCGTGCCTGAGCACTCCGCTGTTCGCGGACAGAAGAGTGGTGGCCCTCATAGGCGTCGAGCTTCTGGGCCAGGCCGACATGGCCGGACTTGCGGCGTACGCGCGGCGTCCGTCGAAGAGCACCTGCCTCGTGGCCATGACCGCGGGCACGGGGGACGAAGGCAGGAGACGCGGAGTGGAGGCGCTGGCCAGGTCGATGGCGGCGGCGAGCGCTGAAGTCGGAGCGTTCGTGTTCTGGTCGGGAAACATTGGCGATTGCCGGGCGTGGGCCATGAGCTGGCTCCGGGACCGGGGCAGGAGCATGAGTGAGGGGCTGCTGCGGCAGTTGAGTGAAACGTACGGACATTCGGCGTACGAAGTCTGGAACGTGATCGAGAAGGCCTCCGCCGTCACCGGCGGTCGGAAGGAAATAACCGACGCGGACGTGGCCGCCGTCGGGGGCGCGGCTTCTCTGGGTTCGGCTGTCGAACTGCGGCGCGTGGTCGCGGCGGGCGACGGCGCGGCGGCTCACGTGACTGCGGCCAGGTGTCTGCAGGCAGGCAGCCAGGCTACGGTCCTGCTGTGGTTCCTGAACAGGGCCTTCAGACACGCGCTGAGGGGTTCGGAGGAGGAAGGGCAGGGGACGGGCGGGGACTCCAGACCCAGAGGAGAGCTCCGTTGGCCCGAGAGCAGGGACGTGGAAGCCATCAGGAGGCGGTTCGACAGGGAGGGGTTGTGCCGGGCGATTTCTGTTCTGTACGACACCGAGAAGGGAATCAAGAGCGGAGCGCTGGAACCGGCGCTGGGGCTGGACACGGCAATAAACGAGTTGACAGGCCGGAGAGCCGTGCGGTATCGTCAGTATTCTGAATAGTGACTTTGCCTTTTGCCGGACAAGCAGTTGGACGAACTCGGAGGAGAACATGGGTGATACGCAAGCGGCAAAACCACTGCCAGTGACGGACGCGAACTTCGACAGCGAGGTCTTGAAATCTGCTGTTCCGGTGCTGGTAGACTTCTGGGCGGAGTGGTGCGCCCCTGTCGAATGATCGCCCCCATCGTGGACGACATAGCGCGTGATTACGCCGGCAAGGTGAAGGTCTGCAAGCTGAACGTTGACGAAAGCCAGTCCCTGGCCTCCAGGTATGGAATAAGAAGCATTCCCTCATTGCTTATCTTCAAGGGCGGAAGCGTCGTGAATCAGGTCATTGGGGCCGTGCCGAAGTCGGAGCTCCTGAAGAGACTCGACCTGGTCCTCAAGCCCTGATCGCGCGCCGGACACGACGTCCTTCGGGCTCTTGATGTCCTCCCCCTGAGAGTTCTCGGTGTTATGCGATTTGACGTGCTGATCATAGGCGCGGGTCCCGCGGGCCTGACCGCCGGGTTGTACGCATCCAGAGCGGGATGGCAAGCCGGCTGTCTGGAGCGTCTTGCTCCGGGCGGACAGGCCGCACTGACCGCCAGAGTCGAGAACTATCCGGGGTTCGAGGAGCCCGTGTCCGGGTTCGAGCTTACGAGGAGGATGGAGGCCCAGGCCAGGCAGTTCGGCACGCAGATTGTGCAGGACGAGGCCGAGAACCTGACCCCTGGCGGAGGGCGGGTCGTGGTGAAGACCGCTGGAGGCCAGTTCGACGCCGGGGCCGTCATCGTGGCCTCGGGGGCGAGGCCGCGCGAGCTGGGGGTGGCCGGAGAGAGAGAGCTGCGGGGAAAGGGAGTGTCGTATTGCGCCACTTGTGACGGTGCCTTCTTCAGGGACGAGGCCGTGGCGGTCATAGGCGGGGGGGATTCGGCGCTGGAGGAGGCGGTTTTCCTGGCGCGGCTGTGTAGCCGGGTGTACCTGGTGCACAGGAGGCGCGAGTTCAGGGGCGTGAAGGTGCTCGCGGACCGGGCTCTGGGCGAGAAGAAGATTGTGCCGGTGCTGGGCTCCGTGGTGACGCGGATAGCAGGGACGGAGTCGGTCGAAGCGGTGGAAGTGCGCAGCGTCGAGACTGGCGCTGCGGACAGGTTGGAAGTGGCAGGCGTGTTCCTGTACGTCGGGCTTCTGCCGAATTCCGAATTCCTGGCAGGACAGGTGGACAGGGACGGCGCGGGCTACATCATAACGGACGAAGAGATGCTGACGTCGGTGCCCGGCGTATTCGCGGCCGGAGACGTCAGGAAGAAGAGCCTGAGACAGATCTCCACGGCAGTTGGAGACGGAGCGACGGCCGCCGTGTCCGCGGTCAGATACTTGGACGGGTTGGAGACGGAGCGCAAATAGACGGAGGTTCACTTGAGAGTCGCATGGTTTTCGGTCCTCGGCCTGGTCCTTCTGGGCCTGCTGCCTGGCGTCCTTCAGGGCCAGGAGAGCATACAGTGGATGACGGATTATGAAACGGGGCTGGAGAGAGCCAGGATAGAGCGTAAGCCCGTGATGATAGGCTTCTACACGACCTGGTGCTACTACTGCAAGGTTTTGGACGCGAAGACTTACCCGGACCCCGAGGTCGTACGGCTGTCGAAGCAGTACGTGTGCATCAAGATAAACTCTGAGCGCCGCAGAGACCTGGGGCGCGAGTACAGGATCACGGGCACTCCCATAACTGTGTTTCTTTCGCGGGACGGACTGGAGAAGACGCGCCTCATCGGGTACAGACCGCCGGCCGCGCTCATACAGTCGCTCCGCCAGATCCTCGAGGACCGCGGGCGGCTGAACATACTGAGCGAGAGGTACAAGAAGCTGCCGTCGGATGGGGAGGCGGGCTACTTCTACGCCGACGAGCTGATGGCCGCGGGCCAGTTCGCGGAGGCGGAGAAAGTGCTGCAGAAGATGGTGAAGGCCAGGGTAAAGGCGAAGGCCGAGGACGCCGCGCTGGACCTGGCAGTCTGCCGTTTCAGGAAGGGTGATTTCAATCAGGCGGCCGTGGACCTCGGGAAATTCGTCTCGACTTTCAAGTCGAGTCCCAGGCTGGACGAGGCGAGACTCTTCCTGGGAATGTCCCTGGCCGCGTCCGGCAAGAAGCAGGAGGGCCTGGCCGCGTTGGACGAGCTGGGCCGGCGGCTCTCCGACAAGTGGGTCGGACAGGAGGCGCAGCAAAGAGCGGCACTGTACAGGAAGAACTGATGGACAGTTACGACTTCCACGAAATAGAACCCAGGTGGCGCAGGCACTGGGACGAAATCGGACTCTTCAGTGTGAAGCTGGACGAAAAGAGGAAGAAGTTCTACTGCCTCGACATGTTCCCGTATCCCTCGGGCGAGCTGCACGTAGGCCACGGCAGGAACTACATCCTGGGAG
>CAZMZP010000049.1:0-16277 GCA_964570935.1 uncultured bacterium | reverse complement strand
CTCAAGAACAAGGCCCGTTACGGCTACATGTCCTGCCCGTGCAGGCTCGCGTCCGGCGACCGCGAAGACGACAGGGACATAATCTGCCCCTGCGCTTATCGTGAGGCCGACGTGAAGGATTACGGGAGCTGCTACTGCAACCTGTACGTCTCCAGGGATTGGAACGAGGGCAGGATACCGCACGCCATCGTCCCCGAACGAAGACCCCCCGAGAAGACCATTATTCGCTGAATCGGGTGAACCCTACGGCATGAAACAGACGTATATCTCATACGTGCGCATTGTGTTCGGCTTGCAACCCGGAGTCTCACAACCGTTCGAGGAGGACTAACATGCTGAGACTGACATCCAAGGTGTTCGTATCTGTAGTCGTTGCCGTGGCCGCGCTTGCGGCCGTAATGAGCGCGGCCCCCGCGTCTGCGGTCGAGCCGCACGCGGGAATGCTCCGTTTCCCGGACGTCAGCTCCACGCACATAGCGTTCGTGTACGCCAACGACGTCTGGCTGGTGCCCAGGGAAGGCGGCGTGGCAGCGCCTCTTGCCAGCCCGGCGGGCATGGAGTATTACCCCCGGTTCAGCCCTGACGGTGGGACCATCGCCTTCGTGGGCAACTACGACGGAAACAGGGACCTCTACACCATCCCTGTCGCCGGAGGGATGCCATTCAGGGTGACGCATCACCCGGCGGGAGAAGGCCTCAACGACTGGACTCCGGACGGCAAGTCGCTCATCTTCGCGGCCTTCGCAGCGAAGGATTATCCCGTGATGATCGAATTGTTCACCGTGCCCGCGGGCGGAGGAATGCCCGAGAAAATGCCGGTTCCGTACGGCATGAGCGCCCGCGTGAGCCCCGACGGTGAGTGGCTGGCCTACACTCCTTATGCCTCCGAGACCAGGACCTGGAAGCGCTACATGGGCGGCATGGCAGGCGACATATGGCTGTTCAACTTGAACACTCACGCCTCGAAGAAGATAACGGACTGGAAGGGTAACGACGCCCAGCCTATGTGGCACGGGGAGCGCGTCTACTACATCTCTGACGACGGCTCGGCCCACCGCCTGAACGTGTGGGTATACGACACGAAGACCGGGGAGCGGCGCCAGGTGACGCGCTACTCGGACTACGACGTCAAGTTCCCATCAATAGGCCCGGGCGACAACGGCCAGGGGGAGATCGTGTTCCAGTACGGCCCGGAGCTTCGCCTGCTCGACCTTAAGACCGAAGAGGCCCGCACGGTGAAGGTCACGATACCGGGTGACACGCCCAAATTGCGGGTGCAGGCCTTGGACGAGGGCGATTTCATCCAGACTGGCGACATATCCAGCACCGGCAAGAGAGCAGTGTTCGGGGCCAGAGGTGATATTTGGTCGGTCCCGGTCGAGAAGGGCACGGCTTTGAACCTGACCCGCACGAGCGGCGTGGCCGAGCGCGAGCCGATGTGGAGCCCGGACAAGAAATGGATAGCCTACTCCTCCGACGCCACGGGCGAGTACAACATGTACGTCAGGAAGTCCGACGGAAGCGGCGAAGAGCGGAAGCTCACCAACCGGTCGAGCGGGTTCATCTCCAACATTACCTGGTCTCCTGACTCCAAGTGGCTGTCCTTCTGGGACGATTCCAACACACTCTTCATCCTGAACGTGGAGAAGGCCGAGACCAGAACGATAGCTCACAACGAGTCGCAGTGGCAGCAGGGCCTGAGCTGGTCCAGCGACTCCAACTGGCTGGCATTCGTGCTCCAGGAGTCTCTGTCGCAGCCCGGCTGCATCTGGCTTTACAACGTCGAGAAGAACGAGAAGCACAAAGTGACGAGCGGGCTGTTCAACGCCAGCTCGCCCGCCTTCGACCGCGAGGGCAAGTACTTCTACTACGTGAGCCAGATGGACTTCGCCGGTCCCATGTACGAGGACGTCGGCTCGACATGGATATACGCCAACACCGGCCGGCTCTGCGTGGTGCCGTTGAGCGCAGACAGTCTCTCGCCCCTCGCCCCCAAGATCGACCAGGAGGAGTGGGACGAGGAAAAGCCGGGTAAGGGCGATAAGGACGCGGACAAGGAAGGCGATGAGGGCGACAAGGATTCCGGGAAGAAGTCCAAGGACAAGAAGACGGCCAAAGAGTCAAAGGACGAAGAGGATAAGGGCAAAGACAAGAAGAAGCCCGAGCCAGTCAAGATAGACCTGCAGGGCTTCGAGCAGAGAGCCGTGCCGCTGCCGGCGGACAAGGGTCGCTTCTCGAGTCTGTGTGTCAACAGCGACGGCAAGCTCTTGTACATGAGATACAAGCTCCAGGGCATCGAAAGCGACGAGGACGAGGCACCCAGGGGCTCCATCCACATACTCGACCTGGACGACGACAAGGAGAAGGAGAAGACTGTCGTCAGCGGCGTGTCCGGGTCTGCGATGTCGGCCGACGGCAAGAAGCTGTTGGTGGTCAGCGACAAGACCTGGGCAATCATCGACACCAAAGCAGACCAGAAGATGGACTCACCGCTGGCCACGTCCGGCATGAGGGCGGAGGTGGACCCGCGCGAGGAATGGCGTCAGATGTTCTACGAGGCATGGCGACTCCAGCGCGATTACTTCTACGCTCCGAACATGCACGGAGTCGACTGGAACGCGGTCCGGAAGCAGTACGAGCCGATGCTCAAAGACTGTGCTTCGCGAGAGGACCTCAGCTTCGTGATAGGGGAGATGATAGGCGAGCTCAGCGTGGGACATGCCTACTACTGGGGCAATGACCCTGACAGGGGGCCGAATGTGTCGGTCGGCATGCTGGGATGCGACTTCGAGCTGCACAACGGCGTTTATAGGGTCTCCAGAATTCTCGAGGGCGGGCCGTGGGACGCTGACGCCAGAGGGCCGCTCAGTCAGCCCGGTGTCAAGGTCAAGACGGGCGACTATCTGCTGGCTGTGAACGGAGTGCCGATAGACACGGAGAAGGACCCCTGGGCGGCATTCCTGGGCCTGGCGGGGAAGACGGTCACCATCACGGTGAGCGACGAGCCCAAGCTCACGGACAAGGCCCGGAAGGTCATCGTGGAGCTCCTGCCCAACGAGCAGGTTCTCAGGTTCCGTGCATGGATCGAGAAGAACCGCGCGTACGTCGACAAGAAGACCGACGGCAAGGTCGGGTACATCTACGTTCCCGACACGAGCATCCCCGGCCAGAACGAGCTAGTGCGACAGTTCTACGGCCAGCTGGCCAAACAGGGGCTCATCATAGACGAGAGATGGAACCAGGGCGGTCAGGTGCCGTCTCGCTTCGTGGAGCTCCTGAACCGGCCGGTGACCAGTTACTGGGCAAGACGCGACACCAGGAAGGTCGAGCCCTCGCCGGGCGATGCACACCACGGCCCCAAGTGCATGCTCATTAACGGGCTCGCCGGCTCGGGCGGCGACATGTTCCCCTACCTCTTCAGGAAGGCGGGAGTCGGCAAGCTCATCGGCATGCGCACCTGGGGGGGCCTGGTCGGAATCTCGGGCAACCCGGAGCTGATTGATGGTGGCGTGGTGACGGTGCCGAGGTTCGCTTTCTTTGAGACTGACGGCACTTGGGGCGTCGAAGGCCACGGAGTCGAGCCGGACATAGAGGTTGTGGACGATCCGGCGTTGATGGTGAACGGCGGAGACCCGCAGCTCGACGCGGCCATAGACTACATGCTGAACGAGGTCGCGAAGCACCCGTTCCGCATGCCGCCGATCCCGTCATACCCGGACAGGAGTGGAATGGGTCTGAAGGAAGAGGATAAGTAGAAATTACACAGAGTTAGCGCCTCTACCCAGGAGCCCACGGCACGACCAGCAGCCGTGGGCTCCCTGCTTGGCGGCCCAGTCTGTCGTCCCACCCGAGTCCATGGGAATTCCTGCATTTTCCTGTTGACAGGCTTGACCCTCCATGTTACATTAGTTTGTGTTTGTGAGGATGTATCATATATTGATACACTACTACTCCGAGCTCCGTTGTCTGGCTTAACCTGCCAGACGGCAACAGAAAGATGATAGCGATGGCTCCAAGCTCCATTTTTTTGTGCCCACCCTGTATAGTCTCTTCAGACATTATCACAATATTATATTATCCTTCCTGGGCGGCGATTCGCCGCACACACACCGAGCCTTTCCAGGTTTGCTCAGCGCTCCCCCAAGCCAAGGAGGACCGAAGTGCCCGCTAGTCACACAGCCCCGGCCAAACTCGACGCTCGAGTGCTCTCACAGTTGAGCGAGAAGTTCCTTCAGGACGTCTACTCGATCCCCGAGGGAGAGAAGATCAAGCTCTGCCTGCAGTGCGGGACGTGCAGCGCGTCGTGTCCGACGAGCTACGCCATGGACTACACCCCGCGCGAGATAATCGCGGCCTTCAGGGCGGGAATGCTCGACAGGGTCCTGAGAAGCAACACCGTATGGATGTGCGCGTCGTGCTACTCCTGCACCGTGCGCTGCCCCTCCGGCATAAAGCTGACGGACGTGATGTACGAGCTCAAGCGTCTCGGCGCCGAGTACGGCCTGTATGCGCCCGGCGCGACGGCGCCGGTGCTGTCCAGGGAGTTCGTGCGGTTGGTGGACAGGTACGGCAGGAACCCGGAACTGAGTCTCCTGAGCAGCTTCTACATGAAGACGAATCCCCTGGGGTTGGTCAGGATCGCCCCGCTGGGAATCAAGCTGCTCATGCGAGGAAGGCTGTCTTTCAGGCCCGGGAGGGTGAAGAAGCAGGACGAGCTCGCCAGAATAATGCGGCGTCTGGAAACGAACGAATCAGGTCAGGCGAGATAAAACGGAGGCGGCGAGATGGATTACAGGTATTACCCCGGCTGCTCCCAGGAGGTCTCCAACAAGGCGTACGACACGTCCGCGCGGAACGTGTCCAAGGCCCTGGGAGCCAACCTGGTGGAGCTGGAAGACTGGAACTGCTGCGGTGCAACGAATTACATGTCCGTGAGAGAGCTGCGGTCGTTCGCCGTGTCGGCCCGCAACCTGGCTCTGGCCGAGAAGGCGAACGCCCAGAACCCGTCGCCCAACGGAAACGGCCACGACCTGGTTACCGTGTGCAGTGCATGCTACACGACGCTCAACAAGACAAACAAGTACCTCGAGGAGGACGCGAAGCTCAAAGCCAAGGTCAACGACGCGCTTTCCGCGGTCGGCCTCACGTACACGGGTGCGGTCAGGGTGCGGCATCTTCTAGACGTCATTGTGAACGACATAGGAGTCGAGAACGTCGCCGCAAAGGCCAAGGTGAAACTGAACGGCCTGCGTGTTGCCCCATACTACGGCTGCCAGCTGACCAGGCCGTACGCGACTTTTGACGACGCCGAAAACCCGACCACAATGGACAGGCTGTTCAGGGCGCTGGGAGCGGAAGTGGTTGACTACCCCGTCAAGGCGAGATGCTGCGGCGGGATGCTTATGACGACGGCCCAGCCGGTCGCGCTCAAGCTTGCCGGCAGCCTCCTGGACTCGGCGGTGAAGAACGGCGCCCACTGCGTTGTCACCTGCTGCCCCTTGTGTCATTTCAACCTGGACGCCTACCAGGGCGACGTCAACCGGCTCATGGGCACCAATCTTTCGATGCCCGTCCTGTTCTTCACCCAGCTCTTGGGCGTGGCCCTGGGGCTCTCGCGGAAGGACATTCTGCTCGGCAAGGAAATGGTCTCCGCCGAGAAGATGCTGGCGCCATACATGAAGCAGCAGCGGAAATAATCACGACGGCCAGACGGCGGCCGGTGACCGACAACGTCCCTCACCATCGGAGGCAACGATGCCAGACAGTCCCAAACCCAGCAGCACTCAGGCGAAACCCGAGGCCAGAGACCTCATCGACCCGGGCTCCAACGGGAACGAGCGAATAGGCGTGTACATCTGCCACTGCGGGACGAACATCTCCCAGACCGTGGACGTCGAAGAGGTGGTCCGGTATTCGTCTTCGCTCCCCAACGTCATCGTGGCCAGAGAGAACAAGTACATGTGCTCGGACCCGGGCCAGGAGACCATCAAGAAGGACATCAAGGAGCTTGGGCTGACCAGAGTCGTGGTTTCTTCCTGTTCGCCCCTGATGCACGAAATCACGTTCAGGGCCGCCTGCGAGGACGCGGGCCTGAACCAGTTCCTCTTCCAGATGGCCAACATCAGGGAGCAGTGCTCGTGGGTCACCGAGGACAGGCTCAAGGCCACGGAGAAGGCGAAGAAGCTGGTGCGCGCCGCGGTCAACAGAGTACAGCGTCACAAAGCGCTCATGGTGACCGAGGTCCCCGTGGTTCCGACCGTGATGGTCGTCGGCGGGGGCATCGCCGGCATAGAGGCCGCCCTTCTGTGCGCGACTGCGGGCAAGAAGGTCTATCTGGTCGAGAAAGAGTCCTCCATCGGCGGCCACATGGCGATGCTGGACAAGACGTTCCCCACTCTCGACTGCTCCGCGTGCATCCTGACTCCCAAGATGACCACCGTCGGCTCCCATCCGAACATCGAGCTGATGAGCTACAGCGAGATAGAGAGTGTTTCGGGTTTCGTGGGAAACTTCAAAGTCAAGGTGAGGAAGAAGGCCCGCTACGTGGACGTGGTGAAGTGCACCGGCTGCGGCGAGTGCGCCAAGGTTTGCCCTGTCGAGGCTCCGCTCGCGTTCGACCTGGGCCTGTCGATGAGAAAGGCCGTGTACCGCTCGTTCCCGCAGGCCGTCCCGGGCGCCTACGTCATAGACAAAGGCGGCAAGTCGCCCTGCTCGGCAACCTGCCCAGCCGGCGTGAACGCGCACGCTTACGTGGCCATGATCGGCCAGGGCAAGTTCAGAGAAGCGCTGGACATCCTGCGCAGGACGATGCCGTTCGCGGGGGTCTGCGGACGCGTGTGCACACATCCATGCGAGAAAGAGTGCGAGCGCGCGAAGGTGGACGAGCCCGTCGCGATCAGGCCCCTCAAGCGTTTCATGGCTGACTACGAGCTCAAGAACGGCCGGGAGAAGGCGTCCGCTTGTGAAATCACCCGGACGAAGAAGGTCGCCGTCATCGGCTCCGGCCCTGCCGGCATCGCGTGCGCCTACGACCTCGTCCGCATGGGATACCCCGTCACGGTGTTCGAGGCCGCCGCGCAGGCGGGAGGACTCCTGCGGTACGGCATCCCGGATTTCAGACTCCCCAAGAACATCCTGGACAGTGAGATCTCCTACGTGCAGGAGATGGGCGTGGAGATAAAGACGAATTCGCCGGTCACCGACGTAATGCACCTGTTCGAACAGGGTTACGACGCGGTGTTCGTCGGGGTCGGCGCCTGGGTGAGCACCAAGATGGGTATCCCCGGCGAGGACACGGCGGGCGTCATTCACGGGCTCAACTTCCTGAAGCAGGTCAACGCTGGCGACAAAGTCGGCGTGGGACCGCGGGTGGCAGTGATCGGCGGCGGCAACGCGGCCGTGGACGCCGCCAGGGTTTCCGTGCGTCTCGGCGCCAAGGAAGTCACCGTAATATACAGAAGATCCAGGGCGGAGATGCCGGCACTGGCGAGCGAGGTGGAGGAGATGGAGCACGAGGGGGTAAAGATCCACTTTCTCGCGGCGCCGGTCAAAGTCAACTCCGCAAACGGGAAGCTCGCGAGCATCGAGTGCATCCGCATGGAGCTGGGTGAGCCCGACGCGAGCGGAAGAAGACGCCCGGTGCCGGTCAAGGGTTCGGAGTTCAAGGTCGACGTGGACACCGTGATCATAGCGATCGGCCAGCAGGTGGACCCGGGCCAGGTGCCCAGGAACGTGGGCCTCACGAAGTGGGGCACGATCCAGGCGGATCCCGTGACAATGGAGACAAGCATTAGGGGCATCTTTGCCGGAGGAGACGTCGTTACCGGTCCTGCAGATGTGATTGGAGCCGTCGCGGCAGGGAAGGAAGCGGCGATATCCGTTGACCGCTACTTCGCGGGTACTGACTTGAAAGAGGGACGTCCCAAGGAGCGGGACAGAGTAAAGGACGTACCCAAAGAAGGAGTGGTCAGAAAAGCAAGGGCGAAGATGCCCACCCTGAGCACATCCACGCGCGCAGGCGGCTTCAAGGAGGTCGAACTGGGCTTCGACGAGAGCGCCGCGGTCGAGGAAGCAAGACGCTGCCTCAACTGCGCCGTCTGCTGCGAGTGTCTGGAATGCGTTAGAGTCTGCGAGCCGAAGGCCGTTGACCACGAAACGAAGGACAGGATCGAGGAGATCGACATCGGGGCCATAATAGTCGCGACTGGCTACCAGACTTTCGACGCCTCCAAAATGTACCAGTACGGCCACGGACGTCTCGCGAACGTACTCAGCGCTCTGGAGTTCGAGCGCCTGAGCCACGCGAGCGGCCCCACCATGGGTAACGTCCTTCTCAAGAACGGCAAGAAACCGGAGAGCGTTGCCATCGTCCACTGCATCGGGAGCAGGGACAAGAACCACAACGAGTGGTGCTCGCGGGTCTGCTGCATGTACGGGATGAAGTTCTCCCATCTCGTGAAGGAGAAGACGGACGCGAAGATCTTCGAGTTCTACATCGACATAAGGGCGTTCGGGAAGGGCTACGAAGAGTTCTACAAGCGCGTCATGGAGGAAGGAGTCACCTTCATCAGGGGCAAGGTCGCCGAAGTCACGAACGTGGCCGAGACCCGCGATGAAGAGGGTAAGCTCGTTGTCTGCGCCGAGGACACGCTGCTCGGCATGGTCCGACGGATCCCGGTCGACATGGTCATCCTGTGCAACGGCCTCGAGCCCAGGAAGGACACGGCCGACCTGGCCAGACGGCTCAACATCGGCAGAAGCCGCGAAGGCTTCTTCCTGGAGAGGCATCCGAAGCTCGGACCCGTGCAGACTGCCTCCGACGGGATCTACCTCGCGGGCGCCTGCCAGGGCCCGAAGGACATACCCGACTCCGTTGCGCAGGGCGCCGCGGCGGCGGCCAACGCCCTGGCCCTCTTAGACCCCGGCAAGGTGGTTATCGAGCCGATAACGTCGCACATAGACGAAGAGCTCTGCGCCGGCTGCAAGACCTGCCTGGCCCTGTGCCCGTACTCCGCGATCGAGTTCGACGAGGAGAAGGGCGTGTCGGTCGTGCAGGAGGCCCTGTGCAAAGGATGCGGAACCTGCGTGGCCGCCTGCCCCGCCAGTGTGGCGACGCAGAACGGCTTCGAGGACGAACAGATATTCGCGGAGATAGAAGGAGCTCTCGCGGGCTCGGAGTAGTCCGAACGAAACAATGTGACACTGTGGCAGCAATTGACGGCGCACACTGGGCGGGGTCCCGCAGGTCGGGATTGTATGAGGGGGACATTGGGCCTGCCGGGACCCCGCTTTTTGTTGTCTGACCGGTCGTTTGGTGTTATCATGGGAGGTTCGTGATTCCCTTCGCGTAGTGGGCGGTGATTCGCCCGGTCTCAATCGGCTTGGAGCCGAAAGGAGTGTTCAGTGAGCAGCGCGAACTTTGAACCCAGGATCGTCGGTTTTCTCTGTCGGTGGTGCAGTTACACCGGGGCAGATCTTGCCGGCACGAGCAGAATGAAGTACCCACCCAACGTTCTGCCGATAAGGGTCATGTGTTCCGGAAGGGTCGACCCCACGTTCGTGCTTAAGGCACTCAAGGAGGGCGCCGACGGCGTGCTCATAGCGGGCTGCCATCCCGGTGACTGCCATTACACCAGCGGCAATTACAGGGCCCTGGGCCGTTACACTCTGCTCAAGAAGATGATCGAGCAGCTGGGTATCGAAAAGGAGCGGGTCAGACTGGAGTGGGTCTCGGCGTCCGAGGGAGACAGATGGGCGCAGGTGGTGAAAGACATGACCGAGAAGGTCCGGAAGCTCGGACCGCTTTCCTGGCCGAAGCAGCTTGATAAGATAGACAAGGTCTCGCACGCGCACGTGAAGTGCGCTTAGCGGGCTGTAATATTGGGTTCAGTCAACACAAAACCGGAGTGAGGCGATGGCAGACAAGTTAAAGATTGCGCTCTACTGGGCGGCAAGCTGCGGCGGTTGTGAGATAGCCGTGCTGGACATCAAGGAGAAGATCCTGGACGTGGCCGCCGCGTGCGACATCCTGTTCTGGCCGGTTGCGCTGGACTTCAAGTACAAGGACGTCGAGGCGATGCCCGACAAGCACATCGACGTGTGCCTGTTCAACGGCTCCATCCGCACGTCCGAGAACGAGCACCTGGCGAAGCTCCTGCGCCAGAAGTCCAAGGTGCTGGTGGCTTACGGCTCGTGCGCGTCCGAGGGATGCATACCCGGGCTCGCGAACCTCTACTCTAAGGAGGAACTGTTCGACACCGTCTACAAGAACTCGCCCTCGATTGACAATCCGAACGGCACGCGCCCGCAGCTCTCGACCAAGGTCAAGGAAGGAGAGCTGTGCCTGCCCGAGTTCTACGAGAGAGTCAAGACTCTGGCTCAGACCGTCGACGTGGACTACTTCGTGCCGGGCTGCCCGCCCGTGGCCGACCAGACCTGGGCCGCTCTCGAGGCCATAGTGACCGGCAAGCTCCCGCCCAAGGGTTCAATCGTCGGCGCCGGCAACAAGACGGTCTGTGAGGATTGCGAAAGGAAGCGCGAGGAAAAGAAGATAAAGAAGTTCTACCGTCCATGGGAGATCATAGCCGACGATGAGAAATGCTTCCTGGAGCAGGGCATCATATGCGCCGGACCGGCTACGAGGGACGGCTGCGGCAGGCCTTGCATAAAGGCCAAGATGCCGTGCAGGGGCTGCTACGGTCCTCCGCCCGAGGTGCTGGACCAGGGAGCAAAGCTCTTGAGCGCTCTGGGTTCGATCGTCGATTCTAACGACCCGGCCGAGATAGAGAGGATTCTGAACGAGATTCCGGACCCGGTCGGCTACATGTACAGATTCGGCCTGCCCAACTCGCTGATCCGGCAGGCAAAGACGAAGTAGGCGGGTGTAGGGACAAGGGGCTGGTGACCTGCTGAGTCAGACGGCCTGAACAGGAGAGACAAACATGAAGAGAGTGACGATCGACCCGATAACGAGATTGGAAGGGCACGGCAGAATAGAGCTCTTCCTGGACGACAAGGGCAACCTCGACAACGCGTACCTCCAGATCCCCGAGCTGAGGGGGTTCGAGCAGTTCTGCGTGGGAAGGCCCGTCGAGGAGGTCGCCCGCATCACCCCTCGAATCTGCGGGGTCTGTCCGGAGGCGCATCACATGGCCGCGACCAAGACCCTGGACGCGGTGTTTCACGTGGACCCTCCCAGCCCGGCGAAGAAGCTGAGGGAGCTGCTCTACAGCGCGTTCTACACCGGCGACCACGCCACGCATTTTTACATTCTGGCCGGTCCAGACTTCGTCGTGGGTCCGACCGCCCCTCCGGCCGAGAGAAACATCCTGGGCCTCATAGCCAAGGTCGGCCTGGACGCCGGGAAGACCGTGATCCAGACGCGGGCCATGGCGCACGAGATCGTGGCCATGCTGGGCGGCAAGGCCATTCATCCTGTCTGCGGGCTGCCCGGCGGCGTGAGCAAAGGCCTCAACAAGGAAGAGCAGCAGAGGTGCGTCGAGATCGCGAAGCAGTTCGTGGAATTCGGCAAGTTCACGTTCAAGGTGTTTGAGGACGTCGTGCTGAAGAACAAGGCCTACGTGGACCTGATACTCAGCGACATGTTCACGCACAAGACCTACTACATGGGCCTCGTCGACAAGAACAACAAGGTCAATTTCTACGACGGCCAGGTCCGTGTGGTGGATACCACGGGCAAGGAGTTCGCGAAGTTCGACGCGGCGGACTACACCAGCCACATAGCCGAGCACGTGGAGCCGTGGACTTACCTCAAATTCCCGTATCTCAAGAAGGTCGGCTGGAAGGGCTTCGTGGACGGGCAGGACAGTGGAGTGTACAGAGCCGCCCCGCTGGCCAGACTGAACGTCTCTGACGGAATGGCCACGCCGCTGGCGCAGGCCGAGTACGAGAAGATGTACAAGACCCTGGGCGGGAAGCCCGTGCACCAGACCCTGGCCACACACTGGGCCCGTATCATCGAGCTCATGTACGCGGCCGAAAGGACTCTTGAGCTGGCCCAGGACCCGGAGATTACCAGCCCGAACATACGCGTGATTCCGAAGGAGACTCCGACGGAGGGCGTGGGATGCGTGGAGGCGCCGCGCGGTATTCTCTACCACCACTACAAGACCGACGAGAAGGGCGTCGTGGTGAAGGCCAACCTCATAGTCGGCACGACCAACAACTACGCGCCTATCAACATGTCCATCAAGAAGGCGGCACAGGGCCTGATAAAGGAAGGCACCCCGGTATCAGAGGGGCTGCTCAACATGGTGGAGATGGCTTTCAGGGCCTACGACCCGTGCTTCGGCTGCGCCACTCACGACGCGAACGGCCGCGCTCAGCTCGAAGTCAGGGTATACAACCACCGGCGCGAGCTGGTGGAGGTGCGTAAGAAATAGCGGGAACCACGCCCTGTCGGCGGGGTTGAACCCGTCGAGGCCTTCAGGAGGAAGAGAGGGCTAGAAGCCAACAGAGCTGGCACATCCTGAATCGACTCGACAGACTGCCGTGCGGGAAACCGCACGGCAGTTTGTTGTCTACGTGAAGACCGCGGCGCACCAGCGAGGACGCCGCCCACAGTGGGCCACCGGGGCTCGTCGAATCTACTTCGCTTTCTCCCCTTTCTTCCTCGTCATCGCGTTTTCCATGGACTTGAGTTCCTTGCCGCCCGGCGGAGTCACGTACATCTCGTACACGTATTCGTCCTTACCCTTCCACGTGGTCACTCCGCGCACCCCAACGGAGGCCCCGCTCATCGGGTCGGGCCAATCCGCCGTCATGGTCAGAACGCCGGTTGTCGTGTCGCGCTCGCCCTCCAGGAAATAGAATCCTGTGCCAGAGTTGTCCAGCCACAGCGTCCCGTACTTCTTTTTCAGATTGTCGTAACCGTCGATCTGCACGCCCTCGAACGGCTGGCCCATCATGGTGCCGGAAAACCTGGTCATGAGGAAGCGGCCTCCAAGGATCAGCTCGGATTCAGAGTGGCCGTCGGTGACCACGGGCTCAGCGCCCGGAGCCATCCACGCTGTCGTCTTCACGTCCCACATTCCAACGAAGTCCTTGAAGTAGTCATGATTCGGGCCGGTAGTCATCAGCTTCATGTACGTTTCCATCATCTTCTGCTGGTCCACCTGGGATTCGTCGGCCAGGCCGGGCGCGCCGCTGAACGAAACGGCGCACAGGACCACGAGCGCGGAAAGCAGCAGTCTTCTCGACATTCCAACCTCCTTGAAAAACGTAACGACTGCGCCGCGTTAGGGATAACCCGCCTATTCTACGCACTGCGGAGGCGGCCCGCAACTCTGTACTGCGGCGGCAAATTTTGGCTGGCAAATCGAGCCAAGAAGAATCATACTTTCGCACACAGGGAGCCCATTCCGGCCGACCCTGTCTGTACGGCGGTGCCCCGTCCGCGGGGTGCCTCCCCCTCTCCGCACCGGCTTTGTCTGGCCGATGCCTCACTCGCTGAGGTAGGCGATGGTTGGCTTCACGGAACCGGCAATCGACGTTGCCGACGAAACCCGCGTAAAGACGCTCATCGACAAGGCGGTCTGCACGTCCGTCCTTGAGCGAGAGGAGATCCTCGCCCTGCTCAGGGCAAACACGTGGCAGGCGGAAAACCTCTTCTCGGCCGCCGACCAGGTGCGGATGGAGGCTGTCGGCGACACCATCCACCTCGGGGGAATCGTCGAGTTCTCCAACTTCTGCGGCCGCAACTGTCTCTACTGCGGAATGCGCGTGGGCAACGCCCTGATCGAGCGCTACAGAATCCCGGCGGACGAGGTCGTCCGAATCTGCGAAAGCATGCGAAACCTGGGCTTGAAGGCAGTCCTGCTGGAGTCCGGCGAGGACCCGACTTACACGGCGGAGGCGCTCTGTAAGATGGTCCAAGCCATCAGGAGAAACACCGGGCTGGAGGTGTCGCTCTCGGTCGGAGACAGGCCGGTGGCCGAGCTCCAGGCGCTGAAGGAAGCCGGCGCAGACAAGTACCTGCTCAAGCACGAGACTTCGGATTCCATGCTTTACGAACGACTTCATCCCGGGATAAGTCTCTCGGACCGGATGCGTCGCCTGGACGAATTGAAGAAGATCGGGTACGAGGTGGGCGGCGGCAGCCTGGTCGGGCTACCCGGCCAGACGATACATTCGCTCGTTGAGGACTTGCTGCTTTTCCAGGGGTACGAGGTCGACATGGCGGTGATAGGCCCGTACATACCAGCCAGTGGCACTCCCATGGAGCTGGAGGGAGGCACCTGGCAGCTGCGTCACACGCTTGCCAGGTCGGTGTCTGACAAGAAACACACGGTGGCGGAGTTCGTCCTGAAACTGCTTGCCCTCACAAGACTTCTGCTCCCGGAGACTCGCCTGCCTTCGACCACGGCCCTGGCCTCGTTCCTGCCCCAGGGGCGCGAGATGGGTCTGCTGGCGGGCGCCAACATGGTGATGCTGAACTTCACGCCTGCCAGATACAAGGAGCTCTTCCGGGTGTACGACGACAGGATTTCAATCAGAGAGACCGCCGAGGACGCACTGGCTGCCGTGAGGGCTCTCGGCGAGAAGCTGGGAAGGAGAGTGTGCTGACGCCTGTCTAGGCCAGTGACGGCCGAAGTTGAGAGGAAGCCCGCCCTGTTCTGAAGCCCCTCTTGAAACAGATTCCTGCCGGATTCCGTAATACAATCAGGGCCGCCGTGAAGGCCGCCCGCATCGAGTTGTTTGGTTGCACGTCGGAGACCACCGCAAAGGAGCGCCGACTCCATGTATAAGACCAGTCGCGCTGCTGTAGTTAGTTTTCTCGCATTCCTGTCCTTTCTGCTCCTGTTCACCGCCTGCCAGGGCAAGGGCGCCGGAGGCCGCGGCGCGGCCGGCGCCGATTCCCTTTCCGGCCGCGGCAAGTCCAACGGGGACGCCATCCCGGTGGAAGTGGCCACGGCCGCCAGGCGGAACGTCTCTTCCTACGTGACCGCCACCGCCACGCTTGAGGCGGAGCGCATCGCGCAGCTCCTGGCCGAGACCACGGGCCGGGTGACGGCGATTCACAGAGAGGAGGGCGACGCGGTCGGCAAGGGCCGAGTCCTTATCCAGCTCGAGGATACCCAACAGAAGCTGGATTTCCAGAAGACCAAGATAGACCTGGAGGTGGCCGAGAAGGAGTGGCGCAGGGCGGAAGAACTGGAGAAAAAGGGCATCGTGAGCTCGAGGGACATGGACGAGGCCCGTCTCAGGTTCGAGGCCGCCAAACACGCCAAGGCGGTGGCCGAGCATGAGCTCCAGAAGACTGCGATAGCGGCTCCGTTTGCGGGCATAATGACGGAGAGGTACGTGAACATCGGTGAGACGGTGACTCCCGGCAAGGCAGTCGCGACTGTGGCCGATTTCGACCCGTTGGTGGCCAGGTTCCGGGTTCCGGAGACCGAGATTGGGCCTGTCAAGGTGGGGCAGCCGGTGACGCTCGAAATCCCCTCAAGGAGAAACGACACGCAGTACGCCAGGGTGTCCCTCGTCAGCCCGGTCATCGACGAAGGCACCGGAACTGTCAAGCTGACCACCTATCTCAAGAATCCGGGGTTCGACATAAAGCCTGGTACTTTCGTCAGGGCGCGAGTGGTGGCGGCCACGCACGATTCCGCCCTGACCGTCCCGAAGAGAGCCCTCATCAGCGAGGACGATTCGCATCACGTCTTCACGGTGGCCAGCGACACTACGCGTAGGGTCGCGGTCACGCCGGGCATTACCGACGGCCAGTTCGTGGAGATACTGTCCGGCTTGTCAGTCGGCGACAGGGTCATAACGGTCGGCCAGGGCGGACTCAAGCCCGGCGACAAAGTCAGGGTAGTAAAGTAGCTCGGGGCCGGAGCTCTCGAGAGTGAGATATGAGGCTTACTGACGGTTCGATTAGAAGGCCAGTCACGGTTTCGATGGTCGTCGTGGCCGTGATGGTTTTCGGACTGGTTTCCCTCGGCAGGCTCAGGGTCGAGCTCCTGCCCAACATCTCCTATCCCTCCCTCACCATACAGACGGACTACCCGGACGCCGCGCCCGCGGAAGTCGAGCAGTTCGTCACCCGGCCGATAGAAGAGGCGGTCGGGGTGCTTCCGGGACTGGAGCGGGTGAAATCGGTCTCCAGGCCCGGACAGTCAGAAGTCACCCTGGAGTACGTCTGGAAGACCAAGATGGACATCGCGGCTCTGGACGTGCGCGAGAAACTCGACCCGGTCGAGCTTCCCACGAGCGCCGGCAAGCCCACGATTCTTCGCTTCGACCCCTCTCTGGACCCC
>CAZMZP010000048.1:0-26420 GCA_964570935.1 uncultured bacterium | reverse complement strand
TTGGCATTGTCCCAGGCGCCCCCGCCGTTGTTCATGAACGAAGCCAGCATGATGCCGGCGATCGTGCCCACCATCAGCAACGCGGCCACGACCATCGCGGCGTCATACCCGGCCCATTTGAACAGGAGTCCGATGACGACAGGCGCGAGCACGGGTAGAAGACCCGGCTTTACCATCTCCCTCAGGCCGGCGCGAGCAGTGATGTCTACGGCCTTCGAGTAGTCCGGCTTCGAAGTTCCGGCCATGATACCGGGGTCCGCCTGGAACTGCCGCCTGACTTCCTGGATGATGGTGGCGGCGGTCTTGCCGACGGCCCTTATGGCCCAGGAGCTGAAGAGGAATACTATCATGACTGCCAGGAGGGCTCCGACGAAGACCTCGACCCGCGCGATGTCCACGACGGTGTACTTGCCCTCTTCGCCGAACTTGAGGAACGACACCCTGTCCAGATAGGCCTGGAAAAGCAGGAATGCCGCGAGGCCCGCGGACACCATCGCGTAGCCCTTGGTCAGCGCCTTGGTGGTGTTACCGACGGCGTCCAGTCTGTCGGTGATGCGTCGCACTTCCTTGCCCGCTCCGGCCATCTCGTTAATCCCGTTGGCGTTGTCAGTGATGGGACCGAATGTGTCCATGGAGAGGACGAATGGGCACGTCATGAGCATGCCCATTGTCGCCACGGCGGTGCCGAAGGCGCCCGCTCCCACGACTCCGCTCATCTGTCCCATCCAGAAGGAAAGCATCAGCGAGCCGCCAATGACGACAGCAGTAGCGAACGTGGTCTCAAAACCGACTGCCGTGCCCATCACTATGTTGGTGGCGGGACCGGTCTTCGAGGCCTCAGCGATATCTCTAACAGGTTTGTACCGGGACTCCGTGTAGTACTGCGTGACGAAGATGGTCACCACGCTGGCCAGGATGCCGACCAGGCCCGCGCCGAACAGCCACCAGTTGTGCAGCATCACGTGAATGGTGACGGCCATGCCGACTACGGACAGGCCGACGGCCACGAAGTAGCCCCGGTTGAGGGCGTTCATGGCGTTCTCTTCCTCTCTGGCGCGCACGCACAAGAGACCCACCATGCTGGCCACGAGGCCGAACCCGCGGACCACCAGAGGGAACAGCACCCACGCGATGTTGTGAGTGGCCAGGTACGCGATTACGCCCAGTATCATTGCGCCGATGTTCTCGGCGGCGGTCGACTCGAAGAGGTCCGCTCCACGGCCCGCGCAATCCCCGACGTTGTCGCCGACCAGGTCGGCTATGACAGCGGCGTTCCGCGGGTCGTCCTCGGGGATGCCTGCCTCCACTTTGCCGACGAGGTCAGCGCCCATGTCGGCGGCCTTGGTGTAGATCCCTCCGCCCAGCTGGGCGAACAGGGCGACGAAGCTGGCTCCGAACCCGAACCCGACTATGAGGTGGGGAGCGATGTGAGGCCGCGTGGCGCCGCCGAACGCGAAGAAGATGGCCGTGACGCCGATCAGGCTGAGCGCAGTGATCAGGAACCCGGAGACGGCGCCGCCCCTAAGGGCCACTTCCACGGCTTGGGTGAGATTCTTCTGGGCCGCGGCTGCGCAGCGGACGTTGGACTTGACGGCGATGTACATTCCTATGAACCCGGAAATGCTGGAACAGAAGGCCCCTATCAGGAAGGCGACGGAAGTCCGCCAGCCGATGCCCGCGGCGGTCATTCCCTCTATGCCTTTCTCACCGCCGAGGAGCGCCACCAGGAAGCCGATTATGACGGCGACCAGGAGAGACAGGAGGCCTATTGTGCTGTACTGCCGCTTGAGGAACGCCCAGGCGCCCTCGAAGATGATGTCGCCTATCTCCTTCATCTTGGGCGTACCGGCGTCGCGGCCCAGGACGTTCCTGATGAGAAAGACGGCAAACAGGACGGTGAGGATGCCTGCAACTGGCACGATCCAGAAGATGGAAGGAATCCCGGTCATTTTACCTCCTTGAGACTGGGCAGGGTGTCAGTTGACGTACTGGCCGAGCGAATAAACGCCTAAACCTACCAGCTTGGCCGGTGCGCGTCAAGACGGGAGTGGAATACGAGGCCCGGCGAGCCTCACGCCGGCCGGGTGTGACCGGGAGAAACCGGTCCGCCTCCCGCCGACGACTTCCAAAGGGCCGTGAGCGTGCCGACGGCCGTCTTCACGACTATCTCTCCAAACACTATTGCGGCCAGTTTGGGCAGGGCGAACACCCCCGCGAAGGCTATGGCGTTGAAGATGACGCTGTCCAGCGGGATGCTCACGGCGTTTGAGCCGACGACCCGCTGCCTCCAGGAGCGGCCCAGCAGCCGCTGGTAGACCTCGGTGTCGGCCGTCTCGGCCAGCACTATGGCCGTGAACGACGCCAGGATGATGCGCCACGACACGTCCAGGAACACCGACTGGAGCAGGTTGAGGACAGCGGCCGCGAGTATCATCGCGTAGACGGTGCGCCTGCCGAGCCGGTGCACTCTGTCGCGCTGGGTAAACGTCACGCCGAACACCAGCGTGCCCACGGACACGAGCCCGAAGACCGGCAGCGGTATGAACCAGGTAGCCGTGTAGTTGGCGACCAGGGTGGCAAGGATATAGACGGCGATGTTGACCAAAGGGCGGACCTCCAGGACCACGGGAGCGATTCCGACGGCAAAGCTATCAGCACGCCGCCGTTCAATCAAGAGGGAATGGGGAAAAAGGAAAGGCCAGCAGGGGAGTGCTGGCCTTTCGTGTCTGTGGGCGGTTCCGTGCTCGGGTCGCCCCGCCGTCCGGCGGTGCCGGACGCCCGGCACGCCGCCTATTTCACCACTAGCGAACCCACCGTCTTCTCAAACACCGGCAGGTACACGTCCCTCATCGGCGCGTAGTAATTGAAGATCACGCGGTAGAGCTTGTCGTTCTTCACAAGGAAATACACTCGGCTCTGGATGTCCCTGACCTGGGAGTAATTGATGTATGTCGTGTTGACGCCGCTCACCGTCGCGGCCCCGCGCGAGGTCTGCTTGAAAAACTTGGCGTTCTGCTCGACCACCTTCTCGGCGGACAGACCCTGGGCCGGGATGACATCTATGTGCACGTAACTGTCCTGGCGGTATCCCTTGAGGTCCAGGGCGAACTCGCTCGGCGCCTTAGGTTTGGGCATTGCCACTTCGAAGTTGCTCGGGTGCTGGACGGTCAGCCGGTCATTCTCGAACTTGACGAAGTCCGGGGCGGGAGCAGCCAGCTCCTCCTGCGTCATCTCACTCTTGGGCTTGGGCAGGTGCAGCGTAGCCACCACCGTGTCGAACACGGCCTTGCCGGGGGTGAAGAGCTGGTTGAAGGCCTCGAACTTGACGGAGAAAAGGGTGGAATCGCGCATGGCCGTGACCTGTAGCGCCTCTATCACGTTCTTGGCGTCCACGGCGCCCTTGTAGTGGACGAGAGTGCCGGGCACACCGGACAGAGTCGCCGCTTCGGTCGCCGTTATGTCGAACCCGAAACTCTTCAAGTTACCGGACAGACGGGCGACGTACTCCTCCAGGGTCTGGAGGGTGTCCATCTTCTGCGTGGAGACCACGATCCGGATGCCGTCCGGTCCCTCCGCTGCGAAGTCGTAGAAGCGATTGATCACGTTCTGGGACGAGTAGACGGAAAATCTCCCGGCCTCCTGAGTCACCGGCCAGCCCTGGGGATATTTGAAGTTGATTCCGTAGTACGTGTCCTGATACAGCTCCCAGCCGGGAATCTGGAGGGCGCCCTGTTTCTTGCCGCATCCGGGGAGGAGCGACGCCACAAGAAGCAAGGCCAACAGGAGAAGAGAGATTCTTCCTTTCATAGACACCCCCTTGAGGGAAGCTTCCAGCGACTTGCCGGAAAAGTGCAGCACTGTGCCCATTCACGAAATGCGCGATGCCGGCCCGCGCCGGCGCCCGTCACTCGTACAGTTCGAGAATGTCCAACCCCTTCTTAGCATCCTTGTTGCCCGGGTCGTACTTCAGAACCAGCTGGTAATGCTTCTTGGCATCCTCACGCTTGTTGAGCGCGTGCAGGGTCTGCGCCAGCCAGAGGTGCAGCTCGGCGTCGTTCTGCCTCAGGGCCACGGCCTTCAGCAGGGCCGCCTCCGCCTGCGGGTATTTCTTGTCTCCGAGATGGATCACGGCGATGAACTTGTAAGCGTGAAAGAGCTCGTTGGAGTACTTCGACTGGAGCGTGTCGGCCAGGGCTATGAAGTTCTCGTAGGATCTCTTCGCCAGCTGTGTGGAGTCCATCTGAGAGTATACGTAGCCCATATGGTAGTGGCCCGGGATGTAGTCCGGGTTGTCCCTCATCACGAGGACCAGTGCCTTTCTGGCCTCCTCCCAGTTCTGCAGCACTTCCATGCACAGGGCGTAGTTGATGTAGGCGCTGGCCGCAGTGCGGTCCATGGTGAATTTTTTCTTGTACTGCTCGGCCGCCATGGCGAAGTTCTTGGTTCTCATGTAGGCGGCGCCCAGTTCCGGGTATATGTCCCCCTGGGTCGAGTCCAGAGCCGCCGACTGCGCCAGATGGATGATGGCAAGTGAATCGGTCTTGGGGCCGGAGTCGAAGTAGGCCTTTCCCAGATACCTGTGGTCCTTGGCGGACAGAGTGTCCACTTGCTCCAGCTCCAGATAGTGCTGGATGGACTTCGCGTAATCCTTCAACATGTACTGGCTGTGGGCCGCGGCCCGCTGCGCGACGGCCGACTTGGGGTCGGCCTTGAACACGTGGTCCGCCGCCGCGACTGCCTCGGCGTACTGTCTGCTCTCGGCCAGGGACTCCGTCAACATGGCCCAGGCCTCGAGGTCGTCGGGGTGGCGTTCAGTGTAACGGCCTAGGACGCTCGCGGCGTTGTCGAACTGGTTGGCCAGGTAGTAGATCAACCCGAGCTCCCGCGCGGCGTCGTCGTCCTCGGGGTTCTGCACGATGATGTACTTGTAGGCTTCCGCCGCCTCTTGGAAACGCCTCTCCTTGAAGTAGAGCTTAGCCAGCGCGTACCTGAGCTCGACCAGGCTGGAATCGGACCTGAGAGCTTCCTCGAACTGCATTATGGCTACGCTCACGGCGTTTAGCTTTATGTAAGCATCGCCCAGCCCCTTGTAGGCCGGCGCGTAGCTGGGGGAAATCTGGCTTGCCTGAGTGAAGCTGACAATGGCCTGGTCCACCGAGTCGCAGGCCATGTGCGTATAACCCAGCTCCACGAGGAGGACGATGTTGTTCTTGTTGGCCTTGAGACCCTTCTTGAGGATGTTATAGGCGCTGCCGCATCTCTTCTGCTGGAGGGCCGCCCTGACGCCCAGGATGTAACCCTCGGGGTCTTTCTTTTCCATGCCGGTGTATGTCTTGGCCATGATCTCGGCCGAGTCAGGCTTTCCGGCGGCGAAGTATGCCCGTCCGAGGGCGAGCACGAGCTTCGCGTTGAACGGGTCCGCCATGAACGCAGGCAGCATCACAGAAATTGCCTCGTTCGGCTTGCCCGCCGCTATGTACTCGTTCCCGGCGGTCAAGGCGTCGGCTGCCAGCGTCACGGCAGGCAGGACAACGGCGGTCAGCACCGTTAGCAAGATGAGCGTCTTTTTCATGGCACCAGCTTCTCCTGACTCTTGTGAAAACGTCGGGTCTCGGCGGGGGAGCGTGCCCACGCACGCCGACCGGGCCCAGCTAGGCTAGCGTGACAATCCTGACCGGCATTGTGACAGGCACGAGGCCCCAGTTCAAGATTATCTTCTGTCCCGCGGCGCCGGTGATAAAACCCACGAACCCCGCCGCCAGGTCCGCGTCCTTCCTGAAGTATATATACACCGGATAACTCAAAGGGTACTTGCCAAGATAGATGTGCGCCTGATGGAGCTTGAAAAGAGCCGGGGTCCCGGTCGAATCCTGCCCCGCGAAGGCCAGAGCCCTGATCACCGCATTCGTGGAATCCGCGGACAGGGACTGGACGGACGGGCTCCTCAAGGAGGCGAGCGATACAAGGCCCACGGCCTGGGGGTGTTTCGCGACGTATTCGAGCACTTCCTTCTGGGAAGGGAGCACCGCCGATGCCTGTATGTCCTCGGAAAGGCCGAAGAAGCGCTCCTTGACTAGCTCGTACGTGCCGGAGTTCTTGCCGGTCAGCACGAGCTCGACCGGCCCCGAAAGACCTGACCCCGGGACCTGGTTCCAGTCGGTGACCGTTCTCACGAGGATGCCCTTCAAAGTCTCCTTGGAGACTCCCCGGGCGTCGTTCAGGTGGTTGACCACCACCGCGACCGCGTCCAGCGCGACCTCGATCCTGTTCAGCTTGAGCTTGGCCTTCTGGGCGACCTGCTCTTCTTCCGGGTTGAGCAGCCGGTCCACCACCACCACGGACACGCTGTCGTTCAACAGTTGAACGATGGCCTCTCGGGTCGTGGCGCCGGACACCGCCACCCTGGCGTCCTTGTACAGACTCGTGAACTCCTCGGCCTCCGCTTGGATCAGCTCGAGGTGCGACTCGGACGCCAAAACGTGGAGGTTTCCTCTTGTAGCGGTCTCGTCGTCAGCGAAGCGGCTGCAGGAAGCGCCGGCGGCCACGGCGCACAAAACGGCCACCGGGACCAGGACAGCTCGCGCTGAGACGCGGAGGCGCCGGCCCGGCCTACTGTTCATCATCGTCCAGAAACCTCTTTCGTTCCCTCGCCGCGTTTGCCTTCATGAACGTGATGAGGAAACGGTACACGCCCATCAACACCAAGACCGCACCGAAGACGTAGCGTGCGGTCGGTTGAAGCTTCAAATCCAGGAGTCTCGTGGCTACGGCAAGACCCAGGCCGCCCGTAACAAAGGCCACCAAATAGGCAATGAGATTGGATATGCTGAAATGGCCCATGCCTATCTATCTTATGTCTTCGAGAGAGAACCGGAACGGCACCGCGACCCAGACCGGAACCGGACCGTTCTTCATCATGGCAGGGGAGAACTGCCACTGCTTTACGGCGTCGATCACGGGCTGGACGAAGATCTCCGAAGTCGCCTTCAGAACCTTCACGTCGCGCACCTTGCCCTGCTTGTCCACCCATATGTTGACGTGAACCGTCCCCTCCAGCTCCGCCTCTCTTGCGAGTTTAGGATAGACGGGGTCAACCTTCCTTATCACGACCGGTTCCTTCTCGAAGGGCACGAAGGCCGGCGGAGGCGCGTCGTCGTCGGTTATCTGGATCTCCTCGTCGGTCACCTTGATGCCGGTCCCATCTCCGACCGGGGTCGCGATGGCGCTCATGTCCTCCTGCGTGGCGAAAGTCTGCTCCGGGTTCACCTCGGCGTCTGGAACCGGAACCGGTATACCGACCGTGGGTTTCACGCTCTGCTGCGCCACGGAAAGAGACGGGGCCACGGCGCTCGTCGCGTCGATTGACGGCGGAGGACCCAGCTCGCTGTACGTCATGATCTTCACGACCCGCGTGGGCGGTTCCTCCTTGGAGAAGGCGATGCTCGCCCAGTACACGCCCGTAATGCTGAGGTGTATTCCCGCCGCGATCGTCAACGCGATGGTCAGAAACTTCCGGGCTTTCCTCTTGAGCACGTGCTCTTCGAGGTGGATTACGTAATGTGGGATCGCGATTTCAACCATGCTATGCTCACCTCGATTTGTGACTAGGTACCCAATCCCTGCTTTATGAACTTCATGTCGATGTCCTTGAACGGGGCCATGCTGAATCTGGTGATCCTGGCCAGGCCCAATTCATCCATGACGTCAACCATCTGATTGAACGTGCCGTCTCTTTGCACCTTCACGAGCGTGATCAGCTTCGGGTTGGAGGCGATCCGTTCCTGGAGCAGGGGGCGCAGCTCAGCGAACTGTATCTGCTGAGGCGATTCCATCCCCATGTTCCAGTAGACGGTGCCGTCTGCCATCACGCGCAGAGTGAGCAACGAGGACTCGCCGACCTCCACGGGCGTCTCATCCGGCGGAAGGTTGATCTCCATCGTCTGAGGCGTCGTGAACACCGTGGTCAGCATGAAGAACGTGATCAGAAGCATCACCACGTCCACCATCGGTGTCAGGTCGACTCGCACACCGACACGACGCATCTTCTTGGCTTTCTTCGAACCGCCTTTGCGTTCCTTTTTCGGTTGTGCAATATCAGCGCCAGCCATGTTTTCCTCTCCAGTCTACTTTGTCTCCAGCTCGGTCACCAGGCTGAACCTGGTAATCTTCACCTGCTGGAGCACGTTCATAACGTCCTCAACCACACCGTACGGCGTGCCCTTGTCGCCTCTGATTACCGTCCTCAATTTGGGATTGGCAATCCTGGCGCGAACCATGAGGTCCGCCAGGGTCTGCTTGTCCTGCATCCGAATGCTCGAGCGAAGCTTGTTCTCCTCGCCGAAGATCTTGACCCTGAGCTTCTGGGAATCCAGGCCCAGGAAGATGTTCTCGTTCTTCGTAATGGAGACCGTCATCACGTTTGACTCGGGCAACTCGAACGCCGCGTGAGACGCCGGCAATGTCACTTCGGCTTCCTGAGGCGGCCTGAACTGTGTGGTGAGCATGAAGAACGTCAACAGCAACATCGTGACGTCCACCATCGGCGTCATGTCGATAATGATGTTGATTCGAGTTCTCTTCGCCATTGCTCATGCCTCTTTGTTCTGAATTCGACCGACTACTCTTCCTTGTGCAGCGACAGCGTCTTTATCATCGAGAAACTAGCCTCGTCAATCATGTACGTGAAATTGTCGATCTTCGTGAAGAAGTAGTTGTAAGCGATGATGGCCATGATGGCCGCCAAAAGACCGCCGGCGGTGTTGACCAGAGCCTCGGAAATACCCTGCGAAAGCTGTATGGCGTCGGGGGCTCCGGAGGCAGCCAGCGCCTTGAACGCTCGGATCATTCCGATCACCGTGCCCAGAAGGCCGGTGAGAACCGCGATGGTCGCGATGGTTGACAGGATTATGAGGTTCTTCTCCAGGAGCGGGGTCTCGAGCATCATGGCGTCGTTGATGGAGCCCTGGACCTCGTCCATGGTCTCCTTGTGAGTGAGCTTGGACTTCTCGGCCTTGAGCTCCTTGTATCTCTCGAGTCCTGCCTGAAGCACAGAAGCGGCGGTGCCGCCCTGCTTGTCGCAGGCGCCTATGGCGCCGTCGATGTTGTTCTTTATCACGTCCTGCTTCACGGACTTAAGGAAGCCCAGAACCGAGCCCTTGCCCTGGGAAGCCCGCAAGGCAAAAGCGCGTTCGAAGATGAACGTGATGACCATGATGGAAAGCATGATAAGGATGACGACGAGCGGACCGCCCGCCTGGAGGTATTCCGGGAGAAGGAACATGAAGATGCCCAGCGCTACTGCGAACGCCACGATCATCACAACGAACATGAAGATGGATTGTTTCATTGCACCTCATCCTCGATTTAAGTGGTCTACTGACCGCTCACTGAAAAATCCGAGTACGAACTCTCCGGTGTCGAAGCCGCCGGAGCCTTGACAGCTTCTTCTTGCCATCTCCCAGGCCCGGTAGGCGAATCAGGCCGGACACGGGGCGGACCCCGGTGCCCGAAGGCACGCCGGGCTGGGTGACCTGGGTTCGATCCCTCCTTTCATCCTCATGAACCCGCTCGTTCCGGGACAGTTCCACGCCCGGAAGGGGCCGGACCGGGACAGGCAGAGCCGCGCCGGTGGGGCCGGAAGGGGTCACGAGCCATAATCGATTAGAATCACTGTGAATCGCAGACAATCGCTGGAGCGCCAACTCCGCCCAGGCTCAACAGGTCGCCGCGACACTGACGATTTCCGCCATCCCGGCAGTATAGCCAGATAGGAAGGCGAGTGTCAACCTCCATTTGAACGGTTCGCCCCGGCTCATCCGGGCCGGACCGGTATGCGGCCGACAGGCCAATAGCACGTGTGCTCAACACTAAGCTTGAACCAAAACCTCGGCAGGAGACGGTCGAAGGCGTCGCTGAAGTCTCGCGGGCAGGGCGTCCCGCGGGGCCGACGGAGGTCGAACCATCAGCCATCTCTATAATAGCATAGCCGGGCCAAGCCGTCAACTGCCGGCGTCCTCAAATCGAGTGCGCCCGGTGCCTCCCGCACGGACTGCTAGACATGGAGTTGCGCCGCCGCCGCGTCTCACTGCTCCTTCTTCAGCTCGATTTCGTTGACCGTCCCGAACTCGCTCAGCGGCCGGTCGAACAGCTCCTTGTTTCCCACGACGAGCAGAGTCAGGTTGTCCGGACGCAGGTACTTCTGCGCGGCGCTCTTTATGTCGGCCACGGTCAGTTTGGAATACGTCTCGATGTCGCGCTCGGGCGAGTCGAGCGGCCGGCCCTGGTAGCGCAGGTCGACCAGGCGGCGCACTACCTGCGCTTTGGACTCGTAGTCGAACACCTGGCTGTTTACGTACGTGTCGACGGCCTTCGCGACCTCCTTCTGGGTCGGGCCGGGCCCGCACATCCGCTTGATCTGGTCCTGAATGATGGTGATGGCCCGGGCACAGGCATCGGCCTTGGTCTGGGCGGAGGCCGTGAAAAGGCCCTTCGCCCACGGGTCGGCCGTGTACCTGGAATTGGCGCTGTAGGCCAGCCCCTCGTCGCTCCTGACCTCTTCCGTGATCCAGGACGTGAAGCTGCCGCCGCCCAGGATGAAGTTCATGATGTTGACCGCGCAGCGGTCGGGGTCGTTGAGGTTGATGCCCTCGTGACCCATCGAGATGTACGCCTGGTTGATGTCCATGTAGACGTAGTTGCACGTCGGGGCAGGGGAGCCTTCCATGTCGGGCACTCTGGGCACAGTCACCTCGGCGGGCCGCCAGCCGGCCAGGGCCTTTTCCATGGCCGCCACGACCTCGTCCCTGGTCACGTCGCCGCTTATTCCAATGATGGCGTTGTTCGGGTGAAAGTATGCGTTGTAGAAGGCCACCAGGTCGTCGCGCGTCAGGCCCTTCACGCTCTCGGGAGTGGTCTCCCACGCGTAGGGGTGACCTCCGTAGATGAGCTGGCTGTACTCACGGCGTGACACTGCGTTGGGCTCGTCGTTCCGGCGCCGGATTTCCTCCAGCATGGTGTTCCGCCTCATCTCGACCTTCTCGTCCGGGAACGCAGGGTTCATGACGAGGTCGGCGAAGATCTCAAGGACGCGCGGAAGGTCCTTCTTCATGCAGTTGAAGGCGAGCGTCGTGCTGAGGTCGCCGCCGTAAACCTCCACGCTGGCTGCCAGGAACTCGAGCTCGTCGCTGAGCTTCTCCCCGGGCCAAGTGGCCGTCCCGCCGTTCCGGATGACCCACTGAGCCATGCCGTTCAGCCCGTACTTTTCCTTCAGGGGGAAGTACGTCTTCACCAGTATCACCACGTCAACGACCGGTATCTCGTGGTCCTCGATGAGAAAACCGGTCAGTCCGTTGGAGAGCGATATCTCCTCCGCCTGCGGCGTGGTGAGCTTCATCTCCGGGTAGGAAAGCTTCGTGGGGTGGGGCCGCTTGGCCGCCTGGGCGGGCGCCGCCTGAGCGAGCCAGACCAGGCCGACGCAAAGCGCGACCGAAAGTAGCACCGTGATTGTTCTGCTGCGCATTGTACCTCTCCTTTAAGTGCCTGTATCCGCTCCAAGGGCCGCCGTCTACTTCTTCCCCTGTGACGCCTTCATGCGCTCGTACAGCTCCTTGCCCAAGGCCTCGCGTTCGGCGTCCGTTCTCAGGCTCTGGAACTTCTGGAATATCGCCATCTTCTCTTCCTGCGGGAGCGTCTGCACGAACTGCATGAGCGCCTGCATGTCGATCTGCTCCTCACCGCCGGGCTTCTTCTCTTCTTCTATCTGCACCCGGTAGGCCACGGTGCGGTTCTTCGCAGTCATGTACTTGTCCGCGACGCGCTGAATGTCCTCGGCCGTGACCTGTTTTGTGCGTTCTATGTTCCTGAACATGAGGCGGTAGTCGCCGTAAAAGATCTGGCTGAAGCCGACCTGGAACGCGATACCGACGTTCGAGCCCAGCGATCGGATCATGTTCGCGTCAATCTGATTCTTGACGCGCTGGAGCTCGCGTTCCGTGACCGGGTCCGACTTCAGCTTGTCCAGCTCCTCCAGGATGGCCTTTTCCACCTCTTCCAGCGTGTGAGGGTGTCTGGGTTCGGCCACGATGACCGTCAGGTTGTCGTAACGGTCCCCCGGCCCGGTGTACATCTGCGGCGCGGACGCGGTGAGCTGTTTTTCCTCATATATGGTCTTGTAGAAGCGCGACGTGCGGCCGCCGGCCAGAATGCTCTCCATGACCGAGACAGTGACCGCGTCCGGGTCCGGATAGTTGGGTTTGTGGAACCCCATCATGAGCTTCGGATTGGCGGTGTGCTCGACCACCACCCGGCGCTCGCCCTCCTGCTCCGGCTCGCGCGTCTCTATGGCCGGCGGAGCCGGCTGGGACGGTATGGTCTCGAAGTACTTCTTGGCCAGCTTCTGCACGTCCTCCGTCTTCACGTCGCCGACTATCATGCATACCGCGTTGTTGGGTGCGTAGAAAGTGCGGTGATAGTCCTGAAGCTCTTTCCTGTCTATCGTCTGGAGGTCGCTCATCCAGCCCACCACGGGCCACTTGTACGGGCTGGCGGTAAAAGCGACGGCGTTGAAGGCTTCATCCAGTACCTGGTCCGGGTCGTTCTCGCCCAGGCGGCGTTCCTCCATGAGGACGTCGCGCTCCGACCAGAACTCGCGGAAGATGGGTTTCTCCATGCGGTCCGATTCCAGCACCATGAACAGCTCCACCCGGTTGGACGGCAGGTAGCACAGGTACACGGTGGCGTCGTTGGAAGTGAAGGCGTTCAGGAAGCGGGAGCCGTTGTTCATGTAAAGGCCCCACAGCTCCTCCTTGATCATGTATTCGCGCTGCTCGTCCAGGAGCTTCGCTATCTCGCCCCAGGCGAGCTCGTACTCCAGGTACTTGTCCAGGTAGTTGACGCCGTGGTCCTCCACCAGGTAGGGGACCGTGGCCAGAGAGTCCGGCAGCTTCTGCATGGAGCGGACATTGCCGGCCAGAAGCTTGTTCTGCTCGTACTTGTTCGCGCCGATACGCTCCTTCTCTTCCTTCGGGAAGGACTCGATGACTTGGACAGAGAAGTCATGGAAGCGCTTGAAGCGCCACTCGCCCATTTCTTTTCTCAAGGCGATGGTCTTCTCTCCCAGCTCGTCGGTCTTCTGGATGTACTGGATCTCTTTCTTGTAGTCCTTGGTCCCCATCATCTCCGTACCCTTGAACATCATGTGCTCGAGAAAGTGGGAGATCCCCGTGATGTTCGTGCGCTCGTTGGCGGCCCCGACGTTGAAGGCCACCGCGCAGAAGGCCACCGGCGCCTCGTGCCGCTCGACCACCAGGAACTTCATGCCATTCTCGAGGTCGAACTCGCGGACCTTCTCCTCGAGAGTCTCGGAGAAGGAAAGACAGGGGACGAGGACCAGCAGGACGAGGGAGAGAGCGAGCATCTTCAGCTTCATACCGCCTCCTTGGGGTTTGTGAACCTGAGTAAGCATGCCATGCAACATTGCGAAGAACATAGAGGTTGAGTATAGACCGGGGCAAGGGTCGGGCAAAAGCAAAATCCGGAAACCGGGTTGCGACAGTAGAGCTCGCCGCCCGCTGGGCTTCCGCAGGTTTTCGGTAGCCGCAGTGGTTTCGGCGTCACCATGAAGTCGACACTCCCGCACGCGGCGCTCTGCGAACGGCTTCCACCTAGAACGACACGGACAGGCCGGCCTGGACGGCCTGTGGAGTCACCTGAACAAAGTAGCGGTCGTGAGTCTCTCGGGCGAAGCGACGGGTTTCTCCCTCACTGACTTGAAGTTCCTCCCTGAAACTGTGGCCATACATCACGGCGGTGGCGTATTGTGCCAGAAGTCTGAATCTATCGCTGAGAACCCACTGCACCCCGGCCACACCCTCAAGCCCGGCCCCCCAGGAGTAATTCCAGTATCTCGTCCTACAACTGTAGATGTCTCCGCCGGAGGGGTAAAAGTCGTAGTACTCGTCAAGATAGCCCGAGTACGTCGCCTTGGGTCCGCCGCCGTAGAAGAGGGCGACCCGCCCGGCGCGATAGGAAACCAGGTGACAGGAGATGGAGTAGGCGTGCCGCCACTCTGCCACGTCGACGTCGCTGCTCCCGGTTATCACATCGTCGTACTCATCCACGTACGGACCCTCGGAATAATCCATCGAGATTTCGGCCCCCACGCGCAGCGCGAGGCGGTCGCGCACGAAGCGCTCGTACGAAACCGTTGCCCCCTGGAACGGGCTCAGCTTGAAGTCGTATCCGACCCCGAATTGAAGCGACTGCGAGCCCTTTCGGAGGGCCGAGTCATAGTCGGCGGTCTCCGCCGCATAGGAGAGAGCAGTCACGAACGACAACACAAACACCGCGAGCGCGACTGTGAGCATTGCACGAACCGCCGCCATACAGCCCTCCTTGTTCTCGGAACTTCCTGCCTGCCAGAGTAGCCGCCCATCCACTCCGCTCGAACTGTGTCAAACGTCCGGGATAGTGACCTTACCCTCGAGGTAGAGGACGGCCCTGCCGGCGATAGTAACTCTGTCGCCGCGGTCGCGGCAGAACAGCTCGCCCCCTCGCTGCGACACCTGGAAGGCGTGCAGCTCCCGCTTTCCGAGGACCCCCGCCCAGTACGGCACGAGGACGCAGTGGGCGGAGCCGGTCACGGGGTCTTCTAGTATGCCCACTGCCGGCGCGAAGAACCTAGACACGAAGTCGCCCGGGCCGCCCGGCGCCGAGACGATGATCCCGCGGCTTTCGATTCTGGCGAGGGCCGTGAAGTCGGGCGTGAGCCCTCTGACAGCCCCCTCGTTCGCCAGAATGACGAGCAGGTCTTCCGCGGAGCCCAGGACTCGCTCAGGAGCAGCGCCCAGGGCAGCCGCGAGTCCCGGAGGTTGTCCGACAGGAACTGCCGGCCTCGCGGGGAAGTCCATCTCCAGAAGTTCGCCGCGCCGCGTCACCGTCAAGATGCCGCTTTTCCTAGTGAGGAACGAGATGGTGTCGTGAGGCCAGCCAAGAACGTTGAAGAGGACATAAGCGCTCGCGAGCGTCGCGTGGCCGCAGAGCGAGACTTCCATGAGAGGAGTGAACCATCTCAGCTCGAAGCCGGCGCCGCACGGCACAAGAAAGGCAGTCTCGGAGAGGTTGTTCTCCGTGGCGATGCCCTGAAGCGTCTTGTCGTCCAGCCACTTTCCCAGCGGGCACACGGCCGCGGGGTTGCCGGAAAAAAGCTCTGAGGTGAACGCGTCGACCTGGTAGAGGGGAAGCCTCATCTGGGTGCTCCGTCAAGCGTTCCGCGGTGCGAGAACCAACGTCGCCCGCGGCAGACGCTCGTCCTGAACAGCAGTATATCATCTCGTGCCTGAGACTGGTACCGCGATGCTCGGCCGGCCGTTCTCCAATCCCGCTTGCGGACGGTCGGGAACGGCGCTGAATAATGTTGCGACTGAAGCGTCGGCGTGCTATAAGTGCCGCGTGCTTGCGAGATGACGCTGCAGACGTCCCGACGTGGAGACCGCCGTGAAGAAACTCGGGTTGGGCGTGCTTGCTTCCGGAAGGGGGACGAACCTCCAAGCGATAATCGACGCGTGCGTGGAAGGCCGGATTCCGGCGGTTGTGAGAGTGGTGGTGAGCGACGTCGAGTCCGCGTTCGCCCTCGAACGCGCCCGCAGCGCGGGCGTTCCGGCCGTGTACCTCGACCCCGGCAAATTCAAGACCAAGCTGGAACCGCAAAGGGAACTGGAATACGCGCGCTGTCTCACGCAGCACGGCGTCGACCTGGTCCTGCTGGCCGGCTTCATGCGCGTGCTCCACTCCGACTTCTTGTCCGCCTTCGCCGGGCGGATACTGAACGTCCATCCGGCGCTTCTTCCGTCCTTCCCCGGCCTTCACGCACAGAAACAGGCTCTTGACAGGGGCGTGAGGTTCGCCGGCTGCACGGTGCACTTCGTGGACGACAGCGTCGACGGCGGTCCGATAGTCCTGCAGGCCGTGGTCCCGGTCCAGCAGGACGACACCGAGGAAACGCTCGCCTGCCGCATACTCAAGGAGGAGCACAGAATCTACTGCGAGGCGGTGCGGCTGTTTGCGGAGGGACGGCTTCAGGTGGAGGGCAGAAAGGTCAGGATTCTGGACGCGCCGGCGGGCGAGTGCTGAACCGGAAGGGCAGGACGCATGAGAGTGAGTCTCACTGATATTTCTCTCGGACAACTCAAGCCGTTTCGGCGGGGCAAGGTCCGGGACGTCTACGAGGCTCCGGACGGCCGTCTCGTCATAGTGGCGACTGACAGGCTCTCCGCCTTCGACTGCGTGCTTCCAAGCGGCATACCGGACAAGGGCGCCGTTCTCACGCGACTGTCGGCCTTCTGGTTCGAGAGGGTGAGGCACGTCGTGCGCACGCACTACATCACCTGCGACGCAGAGAAGTTCCCGGAACCGTTCAGCTACTACGCGGGCGTGCTTCGGGGCAGGGCCATGCTGGTCCTGAGGGCGGAGCGCGTGGACTTCGAATGCGTGGTCAGGGGGTATCTCGCGGGTTCGGCCTGGGCAGAGTACAAGAGGAGCGGCACGGTGTGCGGCCAGCCGCTGGCAGCCGGGCTGCGCGAGTCGGACAGGCTCCCGCAGCCGGTGTTCACTCCCGCGCGGAAGGCGTCGTCGGGTCACGACGAGAACGTCAGCTTCGACGTCATGAAGGCGGAACTGGGTGGCGAGCTGGCGGAGAAGCTCAAGCGCGTGAGCCTGGAACTGTTTTCGTTCGGCTCGCGGTACTGCGATGGCCGCGGGCTCGTGCTCGCGGACTCGAAGTTCGAGTTTGGGATGCTGAGCGGAGACATAATGCTGATAGACGAGCTTTTCTCACCCGACTCTTCGCGCTTCTGGCCGAAGGAGGGCTATGCGCCCGGCCGTCCGCAGGAGTCGTTCGACAAGCAGTTTGTGCGCGACTATCTGGACTCTATCGGATGGGACAGGAACCCTCCGGCGCCGCCGCTGCCGGCGGACGTGATCACAAGGACTCGTGAGCGCTACCTGGAAGCCATGGACAGAATCTGCGGCTCGACGGAGGCATGACGAGGGAGCGTTGGAGGACTTCGCATGACTGTTGATCGCGTTACGGTCAAGCGTGCGTTCGTCAGTGTGTCTGACAGGACGGGCCTGGCCGCCTTCGCCGCTTTTCTGGTGGAAAGGGGGGTGGAGGTGTATTCCACCGGCGGGACGGCGTCCTTCCTGAAGGAGAACGGGGTCGCTGTGCGGTCGGCGCAGGAGCTGACGGGAGTGGTCGAGATGCTGTCGGGCAAGGTGAAGAGCCTCAGTCCGCGGCTTCACGCCGCGATACTGTTCAACCGGGCGGACGCGGACGAGCGAGCACACATGGAGAACGCGGGCATGCCGTCGATAGACATGGTCGTGGTGAACTTCTATCCGTTCCAGAACGTGAAGAAGAATGACCCGCCTGGAGAGGCCGTTTCGTTCATAGACATAGGGGGACCGGCGGCCATCAGGGCGGCGGCCAAGAACTTCGCCTGGGTGGTGCCGGTACCCGAGCCGGCGCTGTACGAGGCGGTGATGGCCGACGTGGCCGGGCGCGAGCCGGCGGGCGACGGACTCGCGCGCGCGGGCGAGAGCGCCGTGAGCGTGACGCGTGAGTTGACGGCGCGCCTGGCCTCGCGGGTGTTCGAGATAACGTCTGCCTACGATCGACTGGTCGCGACTTACCTTGCGGGAGCGGCCGATTCTGGCGGGAGTGTCGGGGCCGGAGAGGCCGAAGGGCCGCCGCGATTCCCAGAGACCCTGGAGCTCAAGTTCAGACGGACCCTCAGTCTGCGTTACGGCGAGAACCCGCACCAGAAGGCGTGTTTCTACACGACGTCGGATGAGGAGAGGGAGGGACCGGCCCTGGGCAATCGGCTCCAGGGGAAAGAGCTCTCGTTCAACAACCTCCTCGACCTGGATGCCGCCGTGTCTGCCTGCAGGGATTTCGACGAGCCGGCCTGCGTCGTGATAAAACACCGCAACCCGTCGGGCGTGGCCGTTTCGAACGACGTGTTGGCTGCGTATCGCCTGGCCAGGGACTGCGACGCGCTGTCCGCCTTCGGGGGAGTCGTGGCGGTGAACAGGGAGGTCACGCCGGAACTGGCAGCCGAGATGTCCTCTCTCTTCCTCGAGGTCGTGGCCGCGCCGTCGTTCGACGCCGCGGCGGTTCGGACCTTGTCGAAGAAGAAGAACCTACGCCTGCTGGAGCTTAAGTCCGGCCTTCTCACAAGACGTCCGGCCCCCAGGGTGCTCCTGCGTTCGGGACTCGTGGGGCTGCTGGCCGAAGAGGAAGACTGGGAGTCCGAGAGCGTCGCGGACTGGAAGGTGGTGTCCAAGCGGCAGCCCGGGGCCGAGGAGTCGGCAGGGCTCTTCTTCCTGTGGAGAGTCGCCCGGCACACCATCTCGAACGCGATAGTGATCGGCGGGAGCGTCCCGGCCGGGGGCGGATACAGGACTATCGGCATCGGCGCCGGCCAGACAAGCCGGGTGGACGCGGTCGAAACGGCGTTGTACAAGGCGAAGCGCTCGGGTCACGACCTCGGAGGCGCTTGGCTGGCGTCTGACGCCTTCTTTCCGTTCAGGGATTCAATCGACACCGCCGCCACGGCGGGCATCACGGCCATAGTGGAGCCCGGCGGGTCAGTCAGAGACGCGGAATGCATACAGGCGGCGGACGAGCACGGCGTGGTGCTCTGTTTCACGGGCCGCCGGTGCTTCAAACATTAGCGGTTTCCGCTTGTCTGGGGTATAATCGTATGAAGGGAGGGCGAGAGACCTCCCGTCTTTGTTTCGGACAACCCGCCGCGGCTGAAGACGCACACCGGGGAAACGCTCCGATGCCCAGGACCAGAGAGACAATCCTCATACTCGACTTCGGTTCTCAGTACATCCAGCTCATAGCGCGCAGAATACGCGAGCAGAACGTGTTCTCGGAGGTCGTACGATGGGACCTCGGCCCGGCGGAGATCCTGGCAAGGAAACCGAAGGGACTCGTTCTTTCGGGCGGTCCGAGGAGCGCCTTCGAAGACGGCGCTCCGCTTCCGCACAGGGGCATCTTCGACCTGGGGCTGCCGGTCCTGGGTGTCTGCTACGGCATGCAGGCGATGAGCCGCGTGCTGGGCGGCAGGGTGAGCGCGGGCGAGCAGGGCGAGTACGGCCGCACCGCCTTTCGAAAATTAGCGACCCCGGCCGTCAGGGACCCGCTTCTTCGAGGCATCCCGCCAGCCTTCAATTCGTGGATGAGTCACAGGGACATAGTCACTCATCTCCCGCCGGGGTTCGTGCTGTCGGGCCGGAGCGCCGGTTCCCCTCACGGTTCGGGTTTCGACCCTCGCCGCCGGCTCCACATGCTTCAGTTCCATCCGGAAGTCATACATTCGGATTTCGGAGACAGGGTCTTTCGCAACTTCGTGCGAGACGTGTGCGGGTGCAAGGGGACCTGGTCACTGGAAGAGTTCGTCGAGGAATCGACGCGGCAGATTCGCGACACAGTCGGAGAGGGTGGCGCAATCGCGGCTCTGAGCGGCGGGGTCGACTCTTCAGTCACTTGCGTGCTGGCGCACAGGGCCATCGGGAAACGACTCACCTGCATCTTTGTCGACCACGGGTTGGGAAGGTTCGACGACGCGGAGGCGGCGACGCGCACGCTGGAGGAGAAATTCGGTTTGCGCGTGGAGAGGGTCGACGCGGGCAGGCGTTTCCTCAAGAGGCTCGGCCGGGTCACTGACCCGGAGAGAAAGCGCAGAATAATCGGGGAAGAGTTCATACGCGTTTTTGAAGAGGCAGGCCGGCGGCACAGCGACGCCCGCTTCCTCATTCAGGGGACTCTTTACCCGGACGTGATCGAAAGCGTATCCAGGAAGGGCCCGTCCAGTTCAATCAAGACCCATCACAACGTGGGCGGGCTTCCGGACTCGATGGATCTGGAACTGGTGGAGCCCATGCGGGAGCTGTTCAAGGACGAGGTGAGAAAGGTCGGGAGAATTCTGGGCGTGCCCCGCTCCGTGCTGGGGCGTCATCCTTTTCCGGGTCCGGGCCTCGCGGTCCGGATCCTGGGCAGCGTCACGCGGCCGAGACTCGAACGGCTCCGGGAGGCGGACAGGATATTCATCGAGGAGCTCAAGTCTGCCGGGCTGTACGACGAGATCTGGCAGGCGTTCGCGGTCCTGCTGCCGCTCAAGTCGGTGGGAGTGATGGGAGACGAGCGGACGTACCAGAACATTATCTCGTTGAGGGCGGTCGTCAGCAGGGACGGAATGACGGCCGACTGGGCGAAGATCCCTCAGGCCGTGCTTGGCAGGGTCTCAGGCCGTATCGTCAACGAGGTGAAGGGGGTCAATCGGGTGGTGTACGACATAAGCTCCAAGCCCCCCGCCACGATAGAGTGGGAGTAGTACATGATTCCGCCGGGGAAACGAGGAGGACGAAGGTGAAGCAGCCGATGCGGGGAGTGTGGGTGATTCTCTCGGTCGCGGTCCTGGGAGCGACCTGGCTCAGCGCGGAGGGGATGCCGCTGCGGCCGGACATACGCGAAAAGCTTTTGGAGGAGGACGCGGTGCCCGGAACGCATCAGACGCAGGGGGGGGCGGCGGGCGTCCACGGGTTTCTTTCGCCGGCCCGTATGAGCGCGGCGGGGATAGACGTGCTGCCCAAGCAGTGTCTGCTCAACTGGGCGGACAGGGGCGGAGGCGCGGTCACCCGCCTCAAGGCGCTGGTCCTTCTGGTCCAGTTCCCCGACCTCGCGGCCGACGTCGTCAATCACGGCATCCCGCACTTTGAGTCTCTGTTGTTCGGGAAGGGGCCGTGGGACACGAAGACCCTGGAGAAGTTCTATCTGGATAATTCCTACGGAACGCTCAGTATCGACGGCGACGTTTACGGCTGGTACACGCTGCCGAGTTCGAGCGGGTTCTACGCCAGGGGAAGCGCCGGGGGCTGCGACACCTGTTACCCCAGGAACGCGCAGAAGATGGTCGAGGACGCAGTAGAGCTCGCGAGGCCGTTCGTGGATTTCTCGCTTTATGACAACGATGGGCCCGACGGTGCGCCGTCCTCGGGGGACGACGACGGATACGTGGACGCGCTCTTCGTGGTTCACTCCGGGAACACCTACGAGGACACCGGCAACCCGGGGCTCATCATGTCGCATCAATGGAACACGACGGCGCCGATACTGGTGAACGGAGTGTACGCGTTCGTGTACACGACCGAGGGGGAATCGTCCAGGCTGGGCACCTTCTGTCACGAGATGGGGCACGTGCTGGGCCTGCCGGACCTGTACGACAGGGACTATACCTCGTACGGGCTCGACCTGTGGTCCTTGATGGCCGCGGGCGGCTGGCTCGGCGAAGGCGACTCGCCCTCGCACCTGGACGCATACTGCAAGATGAAGCTCGGGTTCGTGCGGCCCGTCGCGCCAGAAGTCAACGTGAACGGCGTCTCGCTGAGGCCCATACAGACGTACCCGGAAGTGTACAAGGTCTGGAAGAACGGCGCCGCGGGAAGGGAGTACTACTTGCTCGAGAATCGGCAGCAGATCGGCTTCGACTACCTGCTTCCCGGAAGCGGGCTTCTGATCTACCACGTGGACGAGACGGTAGGAGACAACGACAGCGAGCCTCGCTACATGGTGGCGCTGGAACAGGGCGACGGACTGTTCGAGCTCGAGCGGCGGGCGGTGAACGAGCCCTTCGTCGCCGACCCCGGAGATCCTTTTCCGGGCTGGAGCTTCAACAGAAACTTTTCCATCTTCACCGGTCCCAGTAGCAGGAACAACGACGGTCAGGACGTCCAGGTGAGGGTCACAGCCATAAGCGACGCAGGCGGCCTGGCTAAATTCAACGCGACGGTTGAGACGACTTTCAACGCTGTCGTGTCTCGTGTGCTGAGCGACGACACGGACGGAGGCGACGGGGATGGCAACGCCGACGCGGGCGAGACGGCGAAGCTCCTGTGCGAGTTCACCAACATAGGTCTTCCTTCAGGGCGACTGTACGCCAGGGCCTCGACCGGGAACATCTACCTGACCGTGGGCAGCGATTCGGTCGACTACGACAACCTCCAACAGGACGAGGCGAGGCTGCCCGCCGGCGGCTTCGTCTTCCAAGTGGACACCTCGCTGTCGCACGACCCGTATCGGGCTTACTTCATCATCACCCTGACTGACGGCGTGTCGTTCGTGCAGAAGGACACGGTCGCCGTTCCGATAGGAGACAGCCTGGGCCTGAGCGATGACTTCGAATCCGGGCAAGGAGACTGGACACACGGAACGTACACGGGCGTGGACGACTGGCACATCTCCACGCAGCGCGGTCAGGAGGGACCGTCAAGCTGGAGGTGCGGCGTGCCTGGGAGCCCCGTCTATTCGGGGAGACAGGATTCGTATCTCAGAACGCCGGTGTTCATCTCGGGCGCCATGACGCGGTTGACCTTCTGGCAGTGGCTCGACCTCGAGAGCGCGAACGCCAGGACCGCGTGGGACGGCGCGTTCGTGGAGGTCTCGAGGGACAATCTGCACTGGTACCGCGTGGACCCGGTCGGTGGATATCCGTACGTGTTCGACCCCAGGGTGGGCGGTGCGAACGCTGGCAGGGGATGCTTCTCCGGCAGGCCGCGGCAGTGGGAGCGGGTGGAGTTTGACCTCTCGGAACACAGCGGCACGGTTTGGGTCCGCTTCCGCATGGCGACGGACGGCGGCATTTCGGGGGGGGGGTGGTACGTCGACGGCGTGGACGTGTCGACGTCGGACGAACCATACACCATCGCGTTCGGCGAGGCGACGGCGTCACCCGGTAAGGTGGACTTGAACTGGTCGGTGGACGCCCGCCTCAGCGCCTACACGGGCCGGGGCATGGCTCTGTTGAGGGCCGACCTGGGCAGCGTGCCAGAGGAGGAGTACAACCTGTACGAGTTGCTGTTGACGGACCCGTCCGGCGCGCCAGGCGGCCGCGCGTACGTTGACAGCAATGTTGTGTCGGGGCATGTGTACTCGTATGCCATTCGAGATGAGCTGCCCCCCGGTCCTTCATCCGTGCTATTTCGCTGGGTGGCGGGCCCGCGAGTGTACGTGCCGCACGCAATACCTTCGTTGGCGCTTGGGCCCTGCGCCCCCAACCCGTTCGCGCCGTCGGCCGGAAAGATGACCGTCGCCCTGGACGTGCCCGACGCAGCCGGCGCAGCGGCGTCCAGGAACAGCAGGGTAGTCGTGTACGACGTGGCCGGGCGACTACTTAAAGTATTACTCGAAGGTCATGTCCTATCCGGCAGGACAACAGTCGATTGGGATGGCACAAATGCTGACGGTGACGGGCTTCCTGCCGGCGTATACGTCGTCTCCTTCGAAACCGGCAGCAAGCAGTTGACCCGGAAGATCGTCCTTCTCAGGTAGGCCGACTGCATGTCGCGTCTGAAATCAATGCATCTGGCACGGAGGGCGGCGCCTGTGTTGTCCGCCGTCTTATCTTGCTTGAGTGCGGCGCTCCTGTGTTCGGCAGCGGGGGCCGCCGCTCCGGGCTTGGCGCGGCAGGCTCCTGTGAGCCCTGGCGTCTCTCCCGCCGCAGGCCTCGCGTCCGTCCTCGCCCGCTCCGACTCCGTGTCGCAGATGGACGTTCTCATACTGGTGTATCAGCGCGACGGCGATTTGGTGTCTTTGAACGGAGCGCTGCGCGAGAGGACGCGCCTGGCCGCGGAGTTGCGCGAACAGCTGCTGGGTCTCATGGACGGCCTCGACCCGCGGCTGGGGTTGCATTCGGAAGAACTGGCGCCCTGCCTGCTGGGCCCCTTCGCGAGAAACCCTCAGGACCGCGCGCGCACTCTCAAGTCTCTGCTTCCTTTCATAGAGTCGATGGAAGACACGGCGGCGGGGTTTGAGATGTGGGCCATGTCTGCCGGGATGGTTCTGACCGGGGAAGGGAAGAACGCGCTCGCCAGCCGCTATTTCGAGCGGGCGGCGAGGCCGGAGTTCTACCTGGCGCCGCACGCCGCGTACCTGGCCATCGAACGCTGCGGAGCCAGCGGCGAGGCCGCGAGAATGCTCGGACTGGAAAGAAGGCTGGAGGGGAGGGCGATGGGGGCCGGGTCGGGGGACGGGCCCGCCGCGGTTCCGCCGCACCTGGTCAGGGCCGCGCGAGTGGCCACCGGCGTGGCGCTGGCCCGGTCGAGACTGGCCGAGGACGGCCGGGCATTGTTGGAACAGCTCATGCGGGAGGACCTGAGCGGCGCAGACATCGCCAGAGTCGGCGTTGCGCTCGGGAGGTACCACCTGGACAAGGGTGAGTACGGGCGGGCGGCCCGGTCGTTCGCCGACGCCTTTCGGGAAGCCACTGGCAGGGCCGACGCCACCGCTGCCTGCGAAGAGTACGCGTCGCTGCTGGGGCGCGGGTTGGCGGAGAGCGGACCAGCGGAGACTGTGAGCCTGGCCGGGTGCCTGGCGCTGGGCGGAAAAGAAAAGGAGGCGGCGCGAATGCTCGACGCGGCGCACCGGTCGTACCCGCGTTCGACTGTCGTGCTGTGGGAGCTGGCACGACTCCGCTACCGGATGAGGGAATACGACAGAGCGGCACAGTTGTTCCAGAAGCTGGAATCGCTGGAACGCAGTGAGAGTGAGTCGCAGCGCGCGCGGCTGTGGTTGGCCAGGTGCCGGAGGCAGGCGGGGAAGACCGAAGTGTCGGTCGCCATCATGCGCGACCTGGCGAAGCGGGCCGACGGAGCAGTCGGCATGGAAGCGGCCTGGGAGGTCGGGTTCGACCTGGAGTCCCTGGGCAGGCTGGAAGAGGCGGGGCGCGAGTACGCCTCGTTGAACATTAGATTCCCGGCAAGCCGGCTTGGTCAGGAGGCTCTTTGGAGGCGGGGGTTCTGCGAGTTCCGCCGGGGTCGGCACGCCGAGGCAAGGGCGGTCTTCTCCGTCGTCAGGAAGAACACCTCTCTGCCGGACCTGCGCGACGCTGCCGCTTTCTGGGTCCTCAAGTGTGACGTGTCCGCCGGCAGGCAAGTGACGCTCGAGACGATCCGGGCCGAGACTTCGGGCATGAGGCCGGACCCTCATGGTCTCTACGGCGCGTTCCTGCTGGCCCTCTTGCGGGGACAAGCGCCGGGCAGGGAGCTTTTCGGGCGCCCATGGTCTGACGTATCGGCTAGCCCGGTCGCTGCTCGCGACGCGGTCGAGAGGCCCGCGCCGGAGTCCACGGCCGTGCTGGCGGACCTGCCGCGGGAGTTCCACAACGGCGCAGCGCTGTTGCGGCTGGGGTTGACTGATTTGGCGAAGGCGGAGCTCTCGGTTTGCGAGAGGAAGCTCTCCGGAAACATGGACGGACTCGTGCTTCTGGCGCAGGTGTACTGGCGAAACGGGCTTTACAGGAGAGGGGTTCTGGCGGCAGAGAGACTGCTTGCGGCGGACGGAGGGGGCAAGGCAGGCACGTTGCCGGAGCAAACGGAACGCTTCCTCAAGAAGATCACGTACCCGGTGTGTTTCGCGGCGACGGTGTTCGAGCAAAGCCGGTCTCAGGGCGTGGACCCGTTTCTGGTGCTGTCAGTGATGAAGAGGGAGAGCACGTTCGACCAGGCGGCCGTGTCGCGCGCCGGGGCGGTCGGCCTGATGCAGCTGATGCCGGGAACCGCGCGTTCGATCGCCGCCTACCTTGGCGAGGACGCCACAAACCTGGACCTCACGGACCCCGACGTGAACCTTCGTTACGGGACCTGGCATCTGGGCCGTCTCATCGGCAGGTACTCGGATTCCGTGGTCGCCGCCCTGGCGGCGTACAACGCGGGCGAGGACAACGCCGAGAGATGGCTCAGGAGCGCCCTGCGGAGCGAGCCCGGACAGGCCGCCGCCGGGCCGGACGATTTCGTCTACATGGAAAGCATCTCGTACCGGGAAACCCGTGAGTACGCGCACCGCGTACTGGCCGACCTTCACACGTACCGGGCGCTGTACTAGAACCAGGTTGCGTGTGGGGCGAAAGCGTGCTAACATTCCGCGTTCCGAAAAAGGCAAGCGAGGATGGACTCTCATGAACGTCCGGCCTGCGGACGGCCGGGTTCGCCAGGGGGTCGAGCTCATGAAAGAGATCACGGCGGTAATCCTGGGTGGCGGTGAGGGGAAGCGACTTTTCCCTCTGACGAAGTGGCGCTCGAAACCGGCCGTGCCGCTGGCGGGGAAGTACCGGCTGATCGACGTCCCCGTGTCCAACTGCATCCATTCGGACATCGAGCGCATCTTCATCTTGACGCAGTTCAATTCCGCCTCGCTGAACCGCCACATCAACCTCACCTACAAATTCGACGCTTTCCGCGAGGGTTTTGTGGATATTTTGGCCGCCGAGCAGACCATGGACAACCTCGATTGGTTCCAAGGGACAGCGGACGCGGTACGCAAAACTCTCCGGCATTTTCAGCGTTTTCACGCCAAGGATTATTTG
>CAZMZP010000047.1:0-5408 GCA_964570935.1 uncultured bacterium | reverse complement strand
GTCGCTGGCCAGGGGCAACTTCAGCGTCCCGAGCTACATGTACGCGCTCACCTACACGTTCGCCTGCGCGTTCTGGATAGGCATCATCGTAGGTTCAGCGTACAACTACATCGCCGGGCTGCGCAGGGGGTACTTCTACCTCCTGTTCGCCTTGCTCATCATAGTAGGGACGGGCCTGGGCACGCAGACCGCGAGTCTCATCATCCACAAGAGGCTGTACGCGGGGCCGAAGATCACGGCCTTCACGTTTGTCGCCTCGCTCGGCCTCTCTCTTCTGGCGATCGCCAACGAGCACTTGAGAGACAGCTTCTCCAGGAAGCTCTCCGGCCTCAAGGAAGAGGAGATCGAGAGCCGCATCCTCAAGCGCTGCGACATCGAGGCCAGGATGAACAGCGTGCGGACGAGGCTCGACCCGCACTTCGTGTTGAACGCCCTGGACTCGCTGGCAGGCGCCGTCCGCTCCGACCCGAAGCTGGCCGAGCGGAACATAGCCAAGCTGTCGAACCTCTACCGCCAGGCTGTGTCCGTGACGGACGAGAGTCTGGTGTCGGTCGAGGAGGAGCTGGGTCTCATCAAGGACTACTTCGAGCTCGAGGGCCAGCGTTTGGGTGACAAGCTCCGCTACGCGATTGAATGTCCGGACGAGCTTTTGGACGCGCGGGTTCCGGGGCTTCTGCTCGAACCCGTCGTCGAGAACTCGATCAAGCACGGAGGCGCTGAAGGGCCGGTCAGCGTGAAGATAAAGCTGTGGCGGCAGGGCAGGAACGTCATGCTCAGTGTGGCCGACGACGGCCGCGGGTTCGACCAGTCGAGAGTCCCCTTCGGCCTGGGCCTCTTCGGGATTCAGCAGCGGCTGAAACGCATGTACGACGACGCGTTCAGGTTAGACATAGAGTCCGAGGTCGGCCGCGGGACGACCGTCACGTTTGCGCTGCCGATGAACTGACGCCCTGGGCCGGCGCCGCAAGAGAACGCACCGGGCGGTACGCAAGCGGACGCCGCCTGCGGGCAGCTCGCCGAATGTGACTATAGCACGCTCAAGGAGATGGCCTGTCCGATGCGCCGCAAGAGAGATAGACAAGTCCGGCAGGTCCTGAAGGTGAAGGACTGGCAGGAGCTCGCTGACGACGAGCTTCTTCAGATGCGGGTCCGGGACCTCGGCGTGCAGATTGCCGGTTCCGCCCTCGAGCCGCTTGTTCATAAGCTGTACGAAGAGCTGGACGCCAAGGGCATCCGGTTCCACCCCCCGTGCTATCTGGCCGACGAGTGGCTCTGCCCCGACAAGGACCCGATCATCGGGATTCCCTTCTGCCTGGCTCACCCGCGACTGAAGAGCCTCGAGCAGAAGCTGATGCTGGAGGTCGAGGGCGGGACCGACGAATCCTTCATGAACCTGCTCCGCCACGAATGCGGACACGCCCTCAACTACGCCTACCAGCTCTACAAGAGGACGCGGTGGCGCGAGCTTTTCGGGCCCTTCTCGACCAGGTACTCCGACTCTTATTCATACCAGCCGTACTCCCGCCGCTTCGTCGTCCATCTGGAAGATAGCTACGCCCAGGCTCACCCGGACGAGGATTTCGCCGAGACCTTCGCGGTCTGGTTCGCGCCGGGAGGCAAATGGCAGGAGGAATATCGCGACTGGCCCGTCATGAAGAAACTCCAGTATGTGGACCACCTCATGGGACAGGTCCACGACAAGCCCCCGGTGGTCAAGATTCCGCAGAACCCGCCCTGGTCGGCGTCTCGAATGACCTCGACGCTCGCGGCCCACTACGAACGCAAGCGCCGGGACCTCGGCAGCGACTTTCACGGATTCTACGACGACAGCCTGAAGGCGCTCTTCAGCCCGAGGCCGGGAGTTGCCGCAAAGATGAAGGCCTCGAAACTGCTGCGGCAGTACCGGCGCAAGATCATAAACAGCGTCACCAGATGGACCGGGCACCGCAAGTACGACATCGACGAGCTGGTCAACAAGTGCATTCAACGTTGTGACGCGCTCGACCTCTACGCGGCTGACGACGCCGAGGTCATCATAGCGGTGACTGCTCTGCTGACCGCCATCGCAGGCAAGACCCTCAGAGTGGCCCCGAAAGGACAGCCGTAATGGCCGGCCGATTGAACGTCACGGCACTGGTGGACAAGGCCGTCATCCCGGCGGACGACCAGCTGCTCGAACGCACGGCCGAGACCGCGATGACGGAGTACCACGTCGTCGGAGCGCTGCGGGCGCTCGGGCACAACGTGTGCGTGCTCGGGGCGGGGCACGACATCGCGGCCATCGCGAACGCTCTCACCGAGAACAGGCCCGACATAGTCTTCAACCTCACGGAGCAGTTCGCCGGGGACCGCAAGCTGGACAAGAACGTCGCCGGCGTCCTGGAGATGTTCAAGGTCCCGTTCACTGGCAGCGGCTCGACGGGGCTGATGCTGTGCAGGGACAAGCTCCTGTGCAAGCAGCTGCTGAGCCTTCATAAAGTGCGCGTCCCGGGTTTCGTGCCTCTACCCGTGGGCAAGAAGGCGCACGTTCCCAAGTCGATTCACTATCCGCTGGTCGTCAAGCCGGCTTTCGAGGACAGCTCCGAGGGCATCTCCAACGCGTCCATCGTGGCGGACGAGAAGGCGCTCGAGGAGCGCGCAGCGTTCGTGCACGGACGATGGCAGCAGGACGCCATCGCGGAAGAATACGTCGAGGGGAGAGAGCTCTACGTCACGGTCGTGGGGAACAAGAAGCTGACTGTGTTCCCGATCCGTGAATGTTGTTTCGAGTCGGACACGGACAGCGGGCCGCACCTTGCGACCTATCGCGTCAAGTGGAACCAGCAGTACCGTGAGAAGCACAACATCCGGTTTGGTTTCGCGGAGCTCAAGCCCGACGTCGTCGAGAGCGTGGGTCGGACCTGCAAGAGAGTCTTCAACGTGCTGCAGATCCACGATTACGGCCGGATCGACCTGCGCCTCACACCGGACAACAGGCTGGTGATCCTGGAGGCGAACCCGAATCCGGACCTGGCCAGGGAAGAGGACGTGGCTGAGGCCGCGAAGAAGGCCGGCGTCGGTTACGAGGACTTGATAGGGCGCATCCTCAGCCTGGCCCTGCTCCGGTACAGCTGAGCTGGGCGCCGCGGGACACACCGCCGGCGCTCGAATACAAGCCGCGGAGAGTCTTGCGGCCTGCAGGCCCTTGGGCGGGCCCTACTGGACCACGACGATCTTCCTCACCCTGCTCGCGCCCGCGGCCTCCAGCTGGTAGAAGTACACGCCGCTCGCCACTACCGCGCCAGAGTCGTTCTTTCTGTCCCACATGGCCGAGTATTCGCCCGATTCCCTGCTGCCGTCGAACAAGGTCCTGACGACGCGGCCGCCAGGGTCCACGATTCTTAGGACGGCGCTGCCCGGCGTGCCGATGCGGTAGCGTATTGTGACGTCCCCGTTGACCGGGTTGGGGAAGGCCTGCGACAGAGTCGTGACTCCGGGAGCCGCGGTCGCACCCGGGTCTTCAACGCCCACGTTGGCGCATCCGGGCATGTCGGGCGGGTCACCAGGCCCGGTCCACACGAACCGGAAACTCGCCCAATCGGCGCAGTCCACGTCGGAGTCGGCGTCGAAGTCTCCGGCGTAACACTGGCCCGCCAGCGGACCGCCGCCCGGACCCGTGAAGCACTGCGTGAACGCGGACAGGTCGGCCGAATCCACGTCACCGTCGAAATCAAAGTCACCGGCGCCGCCGTTCCCGTTTACGGCGTCAATCTTGGTCTGGTCGTTCGTGACGACGTGGCCGGCTGCCAGAATCTGCTGCATCGAATTGTCCAGGTACTTCCTGAAATGGCTGTTCGCGTTGTCCGCGTCGGCGTCGGGCAAGGGCCACGGCGGCAGGTAGCCGTTCTGGATGAAGGCGTTGTCGAGTATGTGCTTCACCGCCCACACGTCCAGGGCGACTGGGTCCACGCCCGCCGCGAGCTCGTTCCTCCTGGTGGCGCCGTCGTAGCTGGTCTCCGGGCCGCTGTAAGGGTCCGCGTTCACCCAAATGGCGTCAACGATGTTCAGGTCCGCCGGCCCTATCTCGCCGATGAGCGCGCCGAGGATGCCGTACCAGATGGCCGCGTGCGAATTCGTGCTGAGCTCGCGCGTCACGACGCCCATGTAATGCTTCACGCACGCGGTGGCGCCGTACACGGCGTGGTGCGACTTGAGCACCGGCACGTTTATGAACTTGAGGTACTCACGGCTGTAAGTGCCGGAGCCCGGGTCCCAGATTCCGTGTTTCAGGCTGACGCGCGTCCCGGCCGCGGTCTTGAATTTGGGGTAGGACGGGCTTCCGGTTACCGCGGTGTTGTAAGGCAGAACCACGTATCCGTCGAGCGTGTCCCCCTCCGAGTATTCGTCCGCGGACGTGTACCTGAGCAGGGTCCAGTCGTACGTGGACACGTTGGCGCCCGCCTGTTGGAAGGTCGTCACTACGTCGCGCGGGGAGAGGGCGTGGTCCTGGGCATTGTTGAGGGAGCGGTCGAAATTGCCGGTAGAGTTGAACTGCGCGTTCTCGCAGACGACGATCTCTCCGGCGAACGAGTCAGGGTGGTCCAGTATCCGACGGATGAGGCCTCGCAGGAGGTCGACGTTAGTGCCGCCGCGCTCGGGCCACTGATAGTTGATCTTGATTATGACGACGTCGTCGGTCGCAATGATGCCGTCGGGGCCGGCGACAAGTGACTGCGTGGCGGACTTGTAGAACTTGAGACCCTTCCGCCCCATCAGTGCCAGCAGGTTGTCCAGCCCCATGAACCGCTCGCCCACTGGGTCCTCGGGGCAGTCGCTCACGTGGAACACCGTCGTGCGGTAGTCCTCAAGCGCGGCCAGCACCGCCGCCGGCAAGGTTGGGCCGAGGGAAGCAATCGAAGACTGCGCGAGCGACGAAGACAGCGAAGAAGCGAACATCGGGACGCCGGCGGAGCTGAACTGTTGGGACAACGCCGACGTGAGAGCGCGCGGCAGTCTTGGAGCGTGAGGGTTGTTCGTGTATCGCTCAGCGCGGCCGGTGTGTGCCCAGAAGCCGACTGTTGCCAGGAGCGCGAGGGGTATCAAGAGACACATCAGTGCTCCCGAGAGGCGGCGCCTCAGGGCGAGCAGCCGGTGAACCGGAGAGAACAGCGGAATCGCCAGCGGCACGCCAAAGGTGACGGCCACGGTTGACATGGCCGCGCGCTGGCACGGATACGTAAGTCGGCTGGGCTTAGTCCCGCTTCGAATGACGAGCCAGCACACGGAAAGCACGCCCGCCAGGAGCCAGTAGGCCGTCAGAGACCTTGAAGAAAACCACGAGGCTTTCGGGCTGTGGCGTGTGGACGGCGCCGGTGGGCCGTTATGCTGAATGTCGTGCGGCATCTATGCACACCTCCCCGAGACCCTTT
>CAZMZP010000046.1:0-26464 GCA_964570935.1 uncultured bacterium | reverse complement strand
GACCGGCCCCGTCGCCGACACGATGGCCGCCGGCCTTGCCGCAGGGGCGGCGGGCGCCGTCCCCGGAACCGTGCTGGACGTGCGCGAGGAAGCTTCGGGTGGGGCCGGGATCGTGGTCGCGACCGGCAAGGGCGCTCTCCGGCTTCTCGAAGTGCAGCCCTCGGGCAAGAGGCCCATGGCCGCGGCCGAATTCGCGAGGGGAAGGCGGCTATCCAGGGGTGACAGATTTGGGTCATGAGATGTCCAGTGAACGCAACAATCGACGGACCCGCGGAAAGTACGGGCGCAGGAGACGCCCCGCATCCGCAAGAGAGCTTGCTGTGGAGATCCTCTCCGCGGTCGATTCCCGCGCCGCGTTCAGCGACCGCCTGCTGACCACCTACCTGGCAAGGGCCGAGCTCAGCCTCGAGGACAGAAACCTCCTCACGCACCTGGTGAAGGGAACTCTGCGCTGGAGGGGCCGGATAGACTGGGTCCTTTCGAGCTTCCTCAAGGCGGACCTGGAAACGCTCCCGACGTGGATAAGAAACGTGCTCCGCCTGGGCGCGTTCCAGCTTCTCTTCATGGACAGGATCCCCGTATCCGCCGCGACGAACGAAAGCGTCAAGCTCGCCCGTCAGAGAGGCCACCCCGGGACCGCCGGCCTGGTCAACGCTGTCCTGAGGCGTCTGGCCTCGGCCCAGGAGCCGGTAGAGTACCCCTCGATGGAGGACGACCCGGTGCGGGCCATCTCGGTCGCGCACTCGCATCCGGAGTGGATTGTCGCGCGCTGGCTGGCCAGGTTCGGGGTCGACAGGACAATACGGATTTGTGAGGCCAACAACTCGATAGAGTGGATCAGCATAAGGACAAACCCGACTCGAACGCAGCCGGCGGAGTTGCTAGCCGGCCTGCGGGGCCAGGGAATCCGGGCGGAGCAGGGGAGCTTGAACCCGGACGTGTTGAGGGTGGAGGGCGACCTGGCGCCGGCCACGGACCCCTTCTTCAAGCAGGGGCTCTACACGCCGCAGGACGAGGCCGAATCCCTGGTGTGCCATATTCTGTCCGTGGCGAGCGGGCGGACCTTTCTGGACCTGTGTTCGGCGCCCGGAGGCAAGGCGACTCAGATGGCGGAGATGGCGGGGGGCGGACGCCACGTGTACTGCCTGGAAATCCATCCCGCGCGAGCGGCGCGCGTGGCCGAAGCCGCCGCGCGGCTCGGGCTCCAGTCAATCAGCGTCGTCGCGGCCGACGCCCGGGTCCCTCCTCTTCGCCGGACGTTCGACAGGATTCTCGTGGACGCTCCGTGCTCGGGACTGGGTGTGATAGGCAAGAGAGCCGACGCCAGGTGGCGAAAGAAGGAAGAGTCGATAGCGGGACTGTCCAAGCTGCAGAGAGAGCTTCTGGAATCGGCCTCGAAGCTCCTTGATAAGGGTGGACTTCTGGTCTACAGTGTCTGCAGTTTTGAGCCGGAGGAGACGAGCGAGCTCGTCGTGCCTTTTCTGCGCGATCATCCGGAGCTCGAGATGGAGAGCGCCCTGGGCCTCGTGCCGGCTCCTCTCGTGGACGAGACTGGGGCGATGTTGATACTGCCGGACCAATTCGGGACGGACGGCGTGTTCGCGGCACGGCTCAAGAAGGTGAAGTGACGTCCGGCCGGGACGGGCTGCTGACTCCCACGGAACTCCGGCCGGCTTCTTCGCGAGGCGCGGAGGAAACCACGTGACAAACAAGAAGGGGTTGTCACCATTCTGGAAGACGGTGATCCTGTCGGCCGCGGCGTTCGCGGGCGGCGTCCTGATATTCAACTTCGCGATCATGCCCGCACTAGTGGGCCACGGGAACGAGGTCAGAGTGCCCGACCTGGCTCTCCGCACAGTTCCCGAGGCCGAAAGAATCCTCAAGGACCAGGGACTCCGGCTGGAAGCGACATACCCGGTGTTCAGCGCGGACGTGCCCAAGGGCTGTGTCATCTCCCAGAACCCGTCCGCGCTCTCGTTCGTGAAAAAGAACCGCGGCGTCAGAATCAAAGTCAGCAGCGGGGAGACGGGCGTGAGCGTACCGGACCTCAGGGGGCAATCCCTGCGGCACGCGGAAATGGTCCTGGGCAGGGCCGGCCTCCAGCTCGGCAGGATATCGCAGGTCTTTTCGGACGAGGGAGCGGCCGACGCGGTGATATCTTCGTTCCCGGGCGCGGGCGCGCTGGCTGAAGAGGGCGGGTCGGTGGACCTGCTCGTGAGCCTCGGCCCGCCGCCGGCCGAGTTCCTTATGCCCAGGATTGTCGGGGTGGACGTGGCCACGGCGACGCGGGTGCTGGAGGCGGCCGGCCTCACCGTGGAGGTGGCCGGGAGTCTGTCCCGCGGCAGCAGGATTGTGAAGCAGAACCCGCCCTACGGCGCCAAGGTCGCGAAGGGCACAAAAGTCGTGGTCGAGCTCGGGTCGCTGTGAGGGAACGTGTAAGCGGGGGCGCCGATGCCAGTGCCCCACCGGAGCGCCTTCTTGCGCCGGCCTCCGCTCCGGCCCGAGAGAAGAAGGCGTCGGATTCTTTAGGAGCTTCGACGTCTAGACGTTGCACCGCTTGCGACGCTTCGGCGGTTCGATCTTGTGCGCGTACTCGCGAATCTCGGCGATGTCTCGCTTGCTGAACACGCGCCAGCCCCTCACGTCTCTCGCTACTTCTGGGATCTTCTCTTGAGCGAACCAGCGCAGAAGGGTAGGGCGGCTGATGCCGATCTTCTTGGCCGCCTCTGCTGTGTAGACCCGTTCGTTGTTGACCATAACGCTCTCCAGTCCTCCACGATCAGGTAGGGGATATGAACTACGCGCAGTCTTACTTGAGTATAGTTGAGGATGTGAAGAGAAATCTGCGCACTGGGCGCGGGGCAACGAGGCATGGGGGATAACCTGGGCGAATTATGTTGACGGGACACGGGTGAGGCACTAGTGTTCTAGTAGTTCTGACAGGAACAGACTCTTGAGAGTTGACGCTTCACAATCCATCCTGCTACCACAGCATTTGGGGGCGCGTCGCTTGCTACGGAAAGGAGGTGTTCCCGATGGCGAGGCGGCTGGCGGTAATCCTTCTACTGATTCCACTGTTATCTCTGTTGTTTTCCGAGTCTCCTGCTTTCGAAAGCAAAATTTCGGCAAGCATGCCGCACACGATTTCGTTGAGGCTCGAGCCCGATTCTGTAAGCGTGGATGCCATGGTGAAGATTGTTCTGACGTTTGTTCCGTGCGTGGATGTTGACAGTCTTTCCCTTCGATTTTCGCTCCCTAGACAGCAGGGGGCACAGGCTAAGGGTCCTCTCAAGCAGGAGTGGCAAGGGAACGCGAAGAAGGGCCAGGAGATCAATCTCTCCGGTCTAGCGGTGTTTCACCGGGCAGGTAGGTACTCTGTGCACGTTTTCTATCAACATCCGGATCCTGAAGGGGGTACGAACCCGAGGTGGGATACGAAAGTCTTTCCGATAGTGGTTCCAGGGGGTATAGACACAGCGAGTACAAGAAGTCGCCTCCCAATTCGCGGAGAGGTTCCGCGAACCCTAATAGGTAGAATGGCGGGTTCTAGTGACACCGTGGGGACAGTTCGCCCGCTTGGTGGCGTCACCCCTCGTGGTTCCAAGACGCCGTGTTCAGGATGGAGCTCTGGGGACACAGTCAAGATGAGACTGCCGGCCGGGCGAATTGCGGCGGGCAATGGTCCACTCGTTCGAGATTCCCTCGGTCCGCAGCAAGATTCAATCGGCAAGAGCCCGACCTCGCTACTGACTCCTCCCTGCGGGGACACAATACAGGTGATAGCCACCCGTGATTATGTGTTCCAGCCCCAGTATGATGGCTCTTATTGGCAGGTCGAGCCCTCGTGGCTGGGGACCGTTGAGGAGTTAACCGAGCCCCCGTATGCCCATTGGGTGCGTTTTCGAGCGGGTTCCGTTGGAGGAGTCGGCAGAATCTACTTTTATTATGGCGGCTATTGGTATTACTACGCGGTAATGGTTATTGCAGACTATCATCTAGAGGGCAATTTTCTTTACTACAGTAGGGACCTGGGGCAGGTGTTAGCCGCGAAGGGTGCAACGGTCAGGCTATTTACAGCCGACCCGCAGGCAAATGATCTGATCTTGGGGGGGATTCCTTTTCGGTTCGCTCAAAGTGCATACACAGACGGCGATGGGTTGTACAGATTTGATAATCTCAATGTAGATTCTATCGGCGTAGTACTGTACGCCGAATGTGCGAGCCACGAGGTTGGATATCTGGAAGTACCGTACTGGATTCGCTTTGCGTGGTACTACTCCTCCTTTGATTTTGAGTGTTTCATGCATTACTTGGCGCCCTCAGTCTCCTTTGGGCCCGTGACTGTCCCGGACGACGCGAGGGGCGCACTTAACATCCTGTCCTTGACGAAGACTGGAGTAGATTATGTCGACAGTCTGCCCGATTCACCCTTTCCTGAGAAGGTCATTATGTGGTGGGACCCAGATTCATCTACCTCATACCGGCCGAACGGGATAGAGATCGCTGGCCAGGTCTACGACTTGATTACCGTATCGGGCAAAAGCGACGACCCCGATGAGTGGGATCAGGACGTTTTCCTCCACGAGTATGGGCATTTTGTGATGGACAATTACGCCGGCCTTCCGCCAGAGGTCCCGGACTGCAATCCACATCGTTGGGCCTACCCAAGCAGTGAAGAATGCGCGTACACAGAAGGTTGGGCAACATTCTATAGCTGTGCCTGTCAGAATGAGAAATGGTACATCGACACGAGGTGGGACGGTCAGCCGCTTCTGGAGTTTGATGTCGAGCTCCCGACAGATAATCCCCAGGGAAGGATTGTGGAGGGCGCAGTCTGCGCCAGCCTATGGGATCTCTTCGACTATCCGAACGACGGGGGCGATCAGAACGGCGGGTGGTGGTGGCAGGGTATTAACCTAGTCTGGTGGGCATCTCGTGAGAACGCCTACACCTGTCTTGGACATTACCCATTCACTATTTGTGAATTTAACAAAGCCTGGGCGTGCAAGGGATATCCCAGAGACGAAATCTGGCAGAATATTTTCATTGCGCATGGTATTGGGTGTGCCTACACAGGCGTCGCCGAAGATTGGAACACTTCTCCGCGAAGCCCAAACGCCTTCCTCTGGCCAAACTCTCCCAACCCGTTTAATCCTCAGACTTCCGTTGCCTTTCGAATCCCATCGGCTAACACGGTGCATCTTCGCCTGTTCAACACCAGTGGACAGCTAGTGCGAACGCTAGTGGACTCATTTTTGGATTCGGGAACTTATACTGTTTGCTGGAATGGGACGAGCGATTCCGGAACGGCGGCGCCATCGGGAATCTATTTCTGCAATCTCAACATCGGGGCGTTCAATCAAGCACGAAAATTCGTGCTACTCAGGTGAGCAGGAGAGGGGGGATTCAGAATGAAATATCCGCGGTTGCGACTCGGAGTTGCCCTGGTTTCATTGCTGATACTTGCTTTTTGTGCATGTAGTCGTAAAGAGCCGACAAGGCCCCTGAACGCTGTGGCGTCGCAGGGAAGCGTATGCGCACTGTCGGATACGGTCATTGCCCAAATCCAGCTGCAGAACAATGAGACAGCGCGGTTGGATTCATGTCTAACACCTGGGGGTGGGGTTGGGGGTGTACCCGCAACACTTCCCCCGTGGCCCGATACCGTTCTGGGCGTTATTGAGCGGGCGTACGCCGAACGCGATGCCGGGCCCATAGAAGTCCTGCTTGCTGATGATTTCGAATTCAGTAGGTCTGACGGGGCGTCATGGAAGAGAGATACCGAAATCATCATACATAAGCGTATGTTCGACCCGCAGTACTTTAGGTACGGCGCGGAACGATTGTGGCTTAATTTGTCAAACTCGGAATGGCATCTCCTCGATTCCTCGGTTGCGACTGGCAAACCTCTTTACGTGGTAACATGCGATGTTGAGCTATGGGTAGATTGTCCCGCGGCCAGCGCGACATTTTCTGCGAAGGGCAAAACGAGGCTGGTCGTTAGACGCGTGGAGACTGCTTCGGCCAAGTGGCAAATCGTGCATTGGTATGATAACTTCTAGGTAGTCCGTTGGGCTTGGTGGAGCATGATGAAGATTGCGCCTTCGATCCTATCCGCGGATTTCAGCAGGCTGGCGGAGCAGCTTCGCGTGGTGGAGGCGGCGGGCGCGGACCTCATCCACGTGGACGTGATGGACGGGCATTTTGTGCCCAACATCACGTTCGGTCCAATAATAGTGAGCGCGGTGCGCAAGCTCACGAAACTCCCCCTGGCCGTGCACCTGATGATCAGCGAACCGTGGAAGTACGCCCCCCAATTCTGTGATGCCGGGGCCGATTACTTGAGCTTCCACGTCGAGGCCGCGCTGGTTCCCGTTCCGGCAGCCGGCACGCCTGCGCCGCAGTCCGGCGCGCGGGGTTACGGTGTCCGCAGAGACCTCGTGGAGTCCACCGTGGCCGCCATCCGGGAGAAGAAAGTCAGGCCGGGGCTCGCCATAAATCCCGACACCCCCGCCTCGCACGTAATTCCGTTCCTCGCCTCGCTGGACATGGTCGTCGTCATGACAGTGCATCCGGGCTTCGGAGGTCAGGGCTTCATCCAGGAAGTGATGCCGAAGCTGGAGGAGATAAGCAGGCTCGGCAGGAGCCGCGGCCTGGAGATAGAGGTGGACGGCGGGATAAACCTCGAGACCGCGACGGTCGCAGCCAGGGCCGGCGCCACGATGCTGGCCGCCGGCTCTTTCGTGTTCTGTGCGCCTGACCCGGCCGCCGCCATCGCGTCCCTGCGCAAGGCAGCCGGCTCCTGACGCCGCGGCCCGCGCTTGCGAAGCGGTTCCCGACGCGGCGGTTCGTGCGCGGCCCGCGCCCGCGTCCTCGCCCGATGCGCCGCCCGGGCCTTCCCCCTTGCGGGGCGGCCGGTGGCGTGGTAGACTCCCCAATCGATGCCGGAAGGCTTCGGCCTTGTTCGAGCCCTCCGGCATACTGTTTCCGGGGCCACTTCAGCGTGTCGAGGCCACGTTAGCGTTCCGGGCAGCGTCAGAATCCCGGGACGTTTCGATAGGGTACCCATGTTCGAAGAACTGAGCTCAAGACTAGAATCCGTCTTCAAGAAACTCCGCGGCTACGGCAAGCTCTCGGAGCAGAACATGCGTGACGCCCTTCGGGAAGTCCGACGGGCACTGCTCGAGGCGGACGTGAACTACAAGGTCGCGAAGGAATTCGTGGCCAGCGTGGAGTCGAAGGCAGTCGGCCGGGAAGTGCTGAAGAGCCTGACCCCGGGCCAGCAGGTCATCGGAGTAGTGCACGAGGAGCTGGTCGAGCTCCTGGGGAAGAAGGCCGTGAGCCTGAAGCCGGCCTCGAAGCACCCCGCCGCGATATTCGTGGTCGGGTTGCAGGGTTCGGGAAAGACAACGTTCACGGTGAAGCTGGCCGTCCACCTGAGGAAGAAGGGCGCCAAACCGCTGGTGGTGGCCGCGGACTTGAAGCGGCCGGCGGCCGTCGAGCAGCTCCGCGTCCTGGCGGAGTCCGTGGGTGTGCCGTCCTTCATCCCCGGTAGGGGGGAATCGGTCCTGGACGCGGCTCCGAAGGCGGTCGAGCATGCGGTCGACGGCGGCTACGACTGGGTCATCTTCGACACGGCCGGCCGGATGCACGTGGACGACGAGATGATGAGCGAGCTCGTCCTGCTCAAGGAGAAAGTGCAGCCGCACGAGACGCTGCTTGTCCTGGACGGGATGACCGGCCAGGACGCCGTCAACGTGGCGAGCTCCTTCCAGAAGACCGTTGATTTTGACGGGGCGGTTCTGTCGAAGCTGGACGGCGACGCCCGCGGCGGTGCGGCGCTGTCGCTCAGGGCCGTCACCGGCAAGCCCATCAAGTTCGTCAGCGTCGGAGAGAAGCCCGACGCTCTGGAAGTCTTTCATCCCGACAGGATGGCGTCGCGGATCCTGGGCATGGGCGACGTGCTGTCGCTCGTGGAGAAGGCCGAGCAGACAATAGACACGGCCCGGGCACAGGAGATCGAAGAAAAGCTGCGGGCCGCGGAGTTCACCCTGGAGGACTTTCTGGACCAGTTGAAGGAAGTGCGCAAGATGGGTCCACTTCAGGACGTCATGCAGATGATCCCGGGTTTCGGCAAGATCCAGAAAGCGGGCCTGGACGTGGACGAAAAGGCTCTCGGCCGCGTCGAGGCCGTGATAAACTCCATGACGCCCGACGAGCGCAGAACGCCGATCATCATAGACGGAAGCAGGAGGAAAAGGATTGCAACAGGAAGCGGCACAACGGTTCAGGAAGTGAACAGGGTGCTCAAGCAGTATTTTCAGATTCAGAAGCTTCTGAAGCAGATGAAGCGCGGCGGCAGAAAGGGGTTGAGCTTTCTGCCGTTCTAGTGATATCGTTAAGCCCGGAGGTGAAATTAGTGGCAGTTACCATTCGTCTGAAGAGAGCAGGTGCGAAACACAGGCCGTTCTACAAGGTTGTCGTGACCGATTCGAGAATGCCCCGTGACGGCAGGTTCATAGCGATTCTCGGAACGTATGACCCTCTCGCCGCATCGGGCAACGTGAAGATCGATCTCGAGCGTGCGAAGACTTGGATGGGAAAGGGCGCGAAGCCGTCCCTGACAGTGAGCCAGCTGTTGAAGCGTGCTGGCATGGCACCCGAGAAGCCGGTCGTTGCGAAGAAGACGGCGCAGGCGGTCTCCCTGGATGAGTTGAGGACGCCCTCTGCCGAACCGGCCGCGGAGCCCGGTGCAGAGGGAACGTCGGAGGCCGTGGCAGCCGAAGCTCCTTCCGCAGGCAAGAAGAAGACATCCAAATCGGCTAAGAAGGCACCCAAGCGCACAGCCAAGAAGGAACCAGCGAAGTAGCTGTTCCCGGTGAGTCTCCCCGTGCCGTGGAGGTCCTCACGGGCCTCCAGCCCGAAGGCTGTTTTGTGTCCGCGTTGTCCCGGAGATTGCGCCTGTTGCGTTGCGGGGGAGGTTGACGTGTCATGAAGGAACTCATCGAGTACATTGCCAGGAACCTTGTGGATAAGCCGGACGAGGTCACGGTCAAGGAAGTCATTGGTGAGCGCACCACGATTTTCGAGCTGCACGTCGCCCAGGAGGACCTGGGGAAGATCATAGGCAAACACGGCAGGACTGCGCGTTCCATCCGCACTCTGCTAAGCGCTGCCGCCACAAAGCTCGGTAAGAAGGCAGTTCTCGAGATTCTGGAATAGCTTTGCGGCCCGGCAGCCGCATGCGTCCGTCTGTTGCTGCAGACCCCGTCTGCCCCTGCTCCGCACTCAGAATTCGGACAGGCAGTTGTTTGCGTGGGAGAAGCCATGAGAATATCTGTGGCGACGATATTCCCTCAGATGCTTCAGGGATTCCTGTCTGAGGGAATCGTGGCGCGGGCCGTAGGGACGGGTCTCGTGGACGTGAACGTCCTGGATTTGAGAAGCTTCACCGACGACAACTACAGGAGCGTGGACGACTATCCTTACGGCGGGGGACCGGGGATGGTCATGAAGGCCGAGCCGATACTGCGCGCGGTCGGCACCGTTACCGGAATCGACTACATGACGGGTGCGGACACTCGCGCTTCGGCAACGGGTCACGCCGACGCTGCGAGCGGGCCGGCGGCTCACAGAATCATAATGCTGTCTCCGCAGGGAAGACAGTTTTCGCAGGGCATGGCGCGCGAGCTTTCGCGCGACGATTCCCTGGTGCTGGTGTGCGGACGGTACAAGGCTATTGACGAAAGAGTGAAGGAGATCCTGGGGGCCGAGGAACTCTCCGTGGGGGACTACGTTCTCTCCGGAGGCGAGCTGGCCGCCATGGTGGTGATAGAGTCAACCGTGAGGCTGCTGCCCGGCGCGATGGAGGACGAGGACTCAGCGGCGGGTGACTCGTTCGAGGAGGGGCTCCTGGACAGCGCATACTACACCCGCCCGGAAGTCGTGGCGGGCCGGCGCGTCCCGCAGACCCTCGTCTCGGGCAACCACGAGGCCATCCGCAGGTGGAGGCGGAAGAGCTCTCTCGAGCGAACCCTCGACAGAAGGCCGGAACTAATGGGCGAAAAGGCCCTGAGCAAGGAAGACAGGGACCTCTTGAATGATAGAGACTAAATGGGGTAAAGTAGTTGGGCCCGTGGAAGGGCGCTCAAATCCCGATGAAAGGAAGGTAACTCATGGACGCCATCAACTACGTCGAATCCAAGCACCTGAAGAAGAAGGTGACAGACTTCAGGCCGGGTGACACCGTCAGAGTCCACGTCAGGGTCGTCGAAGGCGACAAGGAAAGGACTCAGATCTTTGAGGGCATCGTGACGAACAGACGCGGCTCCGGCATGCGTTCCTCGTTCACGGTCCGCAAGGTCAGCGGAGGCGTGGGCGTCGAGCGTATATTCCCGCTTCACTCCATGAACGTTTCCCGCATCACCCTGGTCAGAGAGGGAAGAGTGAGGAGGGCTAAACTCCTCTACTTGAGAAAGAAGAAAGGCAAGTCCGCGCGCGTCGAGGAAAAGCAGGAAGAGATGCTGGCTAAGCCGGAGCAGAAGAAGCAGCCGCAGTCGCAGTAGCTGCCGCATCGTGACGGCAGTCGCAATCCCTGCCGTAGTCAGGAAGGTGGCCTTGGGTCTCGACCTGCGTGAGCGATTCCTTGAGCTGAGGGCGAACGAAGAACAGTATCTCAAGAGCGCTAACGGACTGCTGGCGGGTGTGGACGAGGCCGGCAGGGGGCCGTTGGCCGGCCCCGTGGTCGCGGCGGCCGTCATCCTGGCTCCTGATTTCGACGCGGAAGGCGTGGACGATTCGAAGAAGCTGACGGCTTCGAAGCGCGAGAGCTTGTACGGCGCCATCAACTCGGGCGCCGTTTCTGTTTCCTGGGCCTCCGTGAGCGAGCGGGTGGTGGACGACGTGGGCATCCTCAGGGCGACTCAAGCGGCCATGCGCGAGGCAATCGATGCCCTGTCGGCCCGGCCGGCCCTCGTGATGGTGGACGGCCGCAAGATCCCCTCATTGAACATTCCCCAGGTCGCGCTCCCCAAGGCAGACGGCAATTTCCTTTCCGTGGCCTCGGCCTCCATCGTAGCGAAGCACATCAGAGACATGCTCATGGCGGACGCGCACGCGAAGTTCCCGCAGTACGGCTTCGACGTCCACAAGGGCTACGGGACCAAGAGCCACATCCAGGCGCTGATGCGCCACGGTCCGTGCAGCGTTCACAGATTCTCCTTCAGGCCGGTGAAAGAAATCCTGTTCATGAGAGAGGCGGGGTTGGTGAAGGTCTAGGTGGCGGCAGCGGGGTCCGCGTCACCGGACCCGCGCGGCCGCACCGCACAAGCAATGCTCCTTCTTCCTGGTTCTTCATTGGATTGTGAGGTGGTGGGGTATGGGTGAGAACCTCTCTTCGGGCCGCATCGGCGAGGCCATCGCCGCGCTCTTCCTTCAGCTCAATGGCTATCGCATTCTTGTACGAAACCTCAGGACGCGGACGAGCGAGCTGGACATCGTGGCAGAGAAGTCCGGCTGCGTTGTCTTCGCCGAGGTGAAACTCCGGGGGCCCGGTTGCGTGTCGCAGCCGGCCGAGGCAGTGGACTGGAGGAAGAGAGGCCACATGGTGCGCGGCGCAGCGCACTTCCTGCACGGGCGCCCGCCCAGCTCTTACAGCACGGCCCGCTTCGACGTCCTGTCCATTTCGTGGACCCGAGAGAAGCTCGTCGTGGAGCACATCGAGGACGCGTTCCCTGCTGACGGGGCAGGGGGATGGTGAGCGGCGGCGGGACGCGGGCAGCGACCGGCGTCTACCGCACTACTGCGCCACATGAGTATCCAGCCAGGTGCAGATCAAGTGGACTATCTGCGCCTGATACTGCGGTGAGTGCGGCGCGGCGGTCTGACGCCGAACGTCGGTTTACTCACGGCCTCCTTCACCACCAGGGCCGGTGGTGAGGGAGGAAAATGCGACCGCGGCGACACCGGTATCGCGGCGCTCATGAACCGCTCGATGTCCCTCACGTCCTTGCGCTGATCGGGCGTGGCGAAGGTTATGGCGTGACCACGCTTTCCGGCGCGGCCCGTGCGCCCGATGCGATGCACGTAGTTCCCGATGTCGTCGGGCAGGTCATAGTTGATGACGAGTTCGATGTCCGTGACGTCGATGCCGCGCGAGGCGATGTCGGTTGCCACGAGAACGCGGAACTTGCCGGTCTTGAAGCCCCGCATGGCATCCGTGCGCTGCGCCTGCGAACGGTCTGCATGGATCTCGGCCGCGGCGTGCCCCGCGGCACGGAGCATCCTCGCGACTCTGCTGGCCCCTCGCTTTGTCCGCACGAAGAGCAGCACGGAACCCGAGTACTGCGCGAGCAGCTGCCCGAGGAGCTCTCCCTTGCGCTCCCTCTGAACGAAGTACATCTCCTGCGTCACGAGGTCCGGCGCCGTCCCGGACGGCGCAATCTCTGTTTGAACCGGAAGGTGCATGTGACGGGAGGCTATCTGCAGAACGGTCGGGTGCATGGTGGCCGAGAACAGCATGGTCTGCCGTTCCCTCGGGATGAGCTTTATGATGCGCTCGATCTGCGGGAGAAACCCCATGTCGAGCATACGGTCGGCCTCGTCGAGCACGAGAATACGGACGTCTGACAGCCTGACCTGCCGCTGCTCGAGGTGGTCGTTGAGGCGGCCCGGAGTTGCGATGATAATATGCGGATGTTCCCGCAATTGCCGGATCTGGCGGGACATCGATTCGCCGCCGATGACGACCGCCGCCCGGAGCTTGAACGCGCGGACGAATCTCGCCAGATCCTCGCTGATCTGAACGGCGAGCTCCCGGGTGGGCACGAGCACGAGCCCCCTGCCCTTGCCCTGGGCGAGGCGCTGGACCATCGGGATCCCGAAGGCCAGCGTCTTGCCGGTTCCCGTCTGCGCAACGCCGACGACGTCCTTGCCCTCAACCGCAATGGGGATCGCCGCCTCCTGTATGGGCGTCGGAACGGTGAACTTGAGTGCATCAAGAACCGCCAGGAGACCTGGCGCGATGCCGAGCCCGAAGAAGCTGCCTTTATTCTGAGTCACGGTGACGATCCCTCCTGTTCTCTCGGTATGCCGTATCACTGTTACGAGCGCGAGGCTGCAGATGCCGCGTTTCCTGATATGGCTTCCGTCCGAAAGTCCATTGCCAAGACTACTACAGCAATATAGCGATTCCCGTGCGCCGGCGCAAGAGGAGGGATTGACCTTCCCCCCGAAAACTGGTCCAGTTTGGGGTACCCGCTCAGCCTCTGACCTCTCCCGGCATCCCCGGCACTGACCGCTTGACGTACTGCGGCGGACGGCATAGCATTCTTCTTGCCACAGCATTCCTCTTTACTTTCGTTCTCTTTCCCCCAGATCACACCCCAGCTTTGCAGTGCTATCCAGTCTGAAAGCTTGTGTTGGGAGGTGGTGGTTGTGCTGGCAAGGGTGAGAAGCTGCGCCCTCATGGGGATCGATGCATACCCGGTCGAAGTTGAGGTTGATGTGGGCCGGGGACTGCCCAGTTTTTCCACGGTGGGGCTGCCCGACGCGGCCGTGCGCGAGAGCCGGGAGCGGGTCATCTCCGCCATCAGGAACAGCGGGTTCGAGATGCCGCCGAAGAGGGTGGTGGTGAACCTGGCGCCGGCTGGTACGAAGAAGGAAGGGGCGGGATTCGACCTGGCGGTGGCGGTGGGGCTGCTCGTGGCCACGGGGCAGCTGCCCCCGGCCGCTCACGACGGCCACGTTTTTGTGGGGGAGCTGTCGCTGGATGGGAGGCTGAGGCCTGTGCGGGGAGTTCTTTCGATGGCGCTGGCTGTGCGTGAGGTGCGCGCGGAGCAGGGGAGCGCGGTGACCGCTGCTGCGGGTACGACGCAGGGCGTGTGGACAACTGCTCACGCGCCGACTGCGCAGGGCACGGCAGGGGCTGGCGGCCTCAAGATGGTGGTTCCGGAAGAAAACGGTGAGGAGGCGGCCGCGGCCCTCGGCGATGGCGTCATTACGGCACGAACGCTTGGTGACGTGGTGCAGCTTCTGCGTGGCGGAGCTGCCCGGCACGCCACGCGGCCCGCGCCATGCGCTCCACCCGCGGGTAGAAACCGCCCCGACTTCGCGGATGTCAGGGGGCAGCACCAAGCCCGGCGGGCGCTCGAAGTCGCGGCTGCCGGCGGTCATAACGTCATTATGATAGGTCCTCCTGGCGCAGGGAAAACGATGCTTGCCAGACGCCTGCCATCGATCCTTCCTCTGCTCACGGAAGAGGAATCGATGGAGACGACAAGGATCTACTCGGCGGCCGGAAAGCTGCCCAGGGGCGTGGCCCTTCTGTCCGCGAGACCGTTCAGGTCACCGCATCATTCCGTGAGCGCCGCCGGCATGATAGGCGGAGGCCGGCTCCACAAGCCAGGTGAAGTCAGTCTTTCACACAACGGCGTGCTCTTTCTGGACGAGCTGCCGGAGTTCAGGCGAGACGTTCTGGAAGCACTGCGGCAGCCAATAGAAGAGCGAAATCTGACGGTCTCGCGCGCGGGCGCAACAGTGTCGTACCCGGCCCGGTTCATGTTCGTGGCGGCGTCCAACCCGTGCCCGTGCGGCCACTACACGGACTCGCTCAAAGAGTGCCACTGCTCTCCCATCCAGGTCAGGAACTACATGGGAAGACTGTCGGGCCCGCTGCTAGACAGGATAGACATACAGGTGTCGGTGCCGCGCCTCTCTTTCCGGGACATCTCTGAAACGCGGGAGAGTGAGGGCTCGGAACGAATCAGGGAGCGCGTGCTGCGGGCCAGGACGCTCCAGGCGGAGCGCTACGGCTACGTCCAGGATGTGCGCACGAACTCGGACCTGCGGGAAAACCTCATCAAGAAGTTCTGCATAGTGGACGAGAGCGGTCTCTCGCTTCTCAGGGCAGCGATGGAAAGGTTGGGACTCACCGGCAGAGCGTTCCACAGGATTCTGAAAGTGGCGCGCACCATCGCCGACCTGGCCGGAGCGGAGCTTCCCCGCGCGGAACACGTGGCGGAGGCCATACAATACAGGAGTCTGGACAGGATTGAAGGCGGAATTTTGTGATTGTGCCCGCGGGGCCGCCTGCGGCAAGTCCCGGTCGCGGATGAACGCCTCAACTGCCGTGGGTGTGGGGACGTCACGCGTATCGGCCGCCTGCGGTCGCCAAGTCGCCGGTGCGTTTGACAGGCCGGCCCGCGCTTGGTATAATCCGCGTTGTTCTCGCCATCCGCAACACACGCGCGGGTCGACTCGACGGCTCGCCCTTCGCCGATACCGTGCGCTCCAACGACAGGAGGAATGCCTTGAAGAAGAAGCCCGATAAGCAGGAAGTGAAGACCGACGCTTTGAAGAAGAAGCGTGGGCGCGGGAAGAGAGAGATGATCCTCCTTTCGGCCCTCGCAGTTTTGATCCTATTGCTCGTCTACCTGTTTACGGCGTCCTCGTCCCGTGCCGAGGAAGCGGCGCCCCAGGCGCAGCAGCCCGGGCAGACGGAACAGACGCCGCCACCGGCGCCTCAGGCGCAGCTGCCCGACAAGACCGCAGCCGCACAGGCCCCGCCGCCCCCGACAGCGCAGCAGAAGATCGATGAGCTCCGCACAAAGCTGGCTGTCGACTCGCTCAACGTTCAGCTCCTCTACGAGCTGGCCAACGCCCTGCACGACGTGGACCAGCGGGACGAGGCAGTGATCGAGTACGACAAGGCGCTTGCGATAAACCCCAAATTCGTCGCGGGGCTCGTGAACAAGGGCGCCGTGCTTAACGAGCTCGGCCGCATCTCGGAGGCGATCGGCTCTTTCCAGACGGCTCTCGCGCTCAAGCCGAACGACACCCGGGCGCTGTGCAATCTGGGCAATTCCTTCTACGCGCTCAAGGACTACGGCAACGCGATGAAGAACTACGAACTCGCCGTGCAGGCTGACAGCACTTTTGGCGAGGGCTACTACTACATCGGCATCGCGTTCGCGGACGCCGGAATGTACAGAGAAGCGGTCCGCGAGTGGGAGAACATACTCAGGGTGGCGCCGGGCTCCGAGGCGGCCAAGACCGCCAAGGAGAACATCGACGCCTTGAAGAGTTTCATGACGAGCCAGTAGACAAGAGACGCCGACAGGCACGTCCTAGTCCGCACAGGCTGAACATGCATACACCTTCCCGCGCGCCGCGCGGTCCTCGCGGGCCGAGGCGGACGCATGAACAGACTCTCCTCCTGGTCTCTTCCCGCGGCAGGTTGGCCGCCCGTTACGGCGAGCGCGGTCTCGAAGCGATTCAGGGCTCGCTCAGGAAGCTGGACGCTGGCCTCTCGGAGAGAGGCGTGAAGCTCATCGTCGGCTTCATTGACGACCGCGTCTCCCTGTCCGGCCTCGGCGTGAAGCCCTTGAAAAGAATCACCGCCGCGTCGGTTAAGGGTGTCCTGGACGCGATGAGAGAGAAAATCTCCGGTCGCTCGAAGGCTCCGCTGTCCGTCCTCATTCTGGGCGGGCACGAGGTCATACCGTACTTCAAGCTGGCCAACCCGGCGCTCGACTCGGACTGCGAAGTGCTGTCTGACAACCCGTACGGTTCGCGTCCCGGGGCTCTGACCTCGGAGCAGTGCCTGCTGCCGGACGTGCCCGTGGGCCGCATGCCCGACGGCGACGGCCGTGGGCTCGGCCTCTTGACGGGGCAGATCGACCTTGCGGCACTCGCTGGAGGACCGCCGGCAGGCGAAGCGGCGGCCGACGCGACTCCCGGCAAGCCGCGCGCGACCGCGACAAACGTCCGCTCGCTGACGTACACTGCCGCCGTGTGGCAGAGAGCCACCAGGGAAGTGGCGACCGGTCTGGGTTGGAAGGGCAAGCTCAGGGTCTCCCCACCGCTGACGTACTTGAGCGTCAAGACAGGCTGGTTCGAGGGCAAGACCGTCCTCTATTTCAACCTTCACGGTTCTGACAGAGAACCCTACTGGTTCGGGCAGAAGGCGGAGAAGTATCCGACCGCCCTCTCCCCTCGAAACGTCACAAACTTCAGCCGTGGTTCCGACGCCGTCCTGACGGAGGCCTGCTACGGAGCGATAGAGGCCGGAAGGAATCGCGAAACCTCGATGGCGCTCGCCTTCCTCGCGACTGGCACGCCCTGTTTCGTCGGCTCGACGTGCGTGGCGTACGGCGCGCTCGTGCCTCCGGTCAGCGAGGCCGACTTGATAGCGCTTTGTTTTTTTCGTAATCTGCAGAAAGGAATGGCGTTCGGGAAAGCCCTGGTGAACGCGAGGGCCCAGCTGGCGGGACTCGCGGTTTCCAGGCAGGGTTATCTGGACGAGGACGACAAGAAAACGCTCCTTCAGTTCGTCCTCTTCGGGGACCCGACGTCGAGGCCGGCCGGGGCCGTCTGAGCGGCCGGGCGGTCGCACGCGGGTCACAGCAGACAGGAAGTGATGACGATGTCAAAGACTGAAGCTGGAAAGAAGGCCGGGGCGAAAGCGCGAGTCAGCTCCAACCCCAAGCCCAAAGCGACGGCACGGGCAGCGACGAAGCCGGGCTGCCGCGCGTCCGCCGGGGTCACGGACAAGGCGCCTGTCAAAGCGGTGAGGGTGGTGGAGAAGGAAATAGTGGCCAAGTTCCCCGAGATGAAGGGAGTGCGGCCCAGCGTCGTCAGACGCAAGGTGCCGGCCGAACATGACCTCCTCGAGCTGATCGAGAAAATCGACGGAGAGCTGGGTGCCAGGCTGGTCGGCGCCAAGGCCTCGGCGGCCATGCAGGACATCTACCTGGCATCGTTCGAGAAAGAGATGAAGACTGAAAGGGGCACGGTCCTTCGAAGAGTCGTCCGCGTGACCTTCGACAGGGAAGGGAACATCCTAAAACTGGTCTCGTCGAAGTGACGCCGGGCCGTACCGACTGAGACACCGCGTTCGCGCAGCGCCCGACCGCGCTGCACGATTGCCCGCAAGCCGCGCGGCAGCCATTCTGCCGCTTGACAAAGCCGGGCCACCTTTGTATGTTCGGCCAGGATGCGCTTCTTGGCCCGGGGCATTCCCCGGGCGGCAGGTTCGCCCGATGAGGACCCGATCAGGAAAGGAGTGGCACGATGGTTAGCTCCACGCTAGGACAGAGACTCCATTCGTCTTTACTCCGGTTCACGACCCCCGCGCTGTTCGCCCTGTTGGTGTGCGGCGCTCTGACGGCCTCTGCCTGGACAGCGACTGCCCTGGGAGCCCCGGAAGAAGGGACGGTTTCCAGGACCAGGGCGGCAATCGCGCTCAAGGACGCGGCGCAGAGGGCCTACCAGGAAGGCACGCTGCTGATGACCGACAAGGACTACGCGAGCGCCGTTGAGAAATTCCTGGAGGCGGTCGAGTTCGACCCGGATTTCGCGGAGGCATTCACGAGCCTGGGTTTCGCATACATAGAGCTCAGGAATTACGGCGACGCGGTCAACGCCTTCAAGAAGGCGCTCGACAGAACTCCGGACGTGCCGGAGAAACTCGCGGCCATGCATTATGACCTGGGATACGCCTACGGATTGCACGGTTCGCTCGACCAGGCTATCGAAGAGTATAGGAAGATGGTCGAGCTCCTGCCGGCCAACGCGGACGCGTTTTCGGCTCTTGCATTCGCGTACGGCCAGAAGGGCCTGGTGGCGGAGGCGGCGATGGCGTACCAGAAGGCGCTGGAGCTCAAGCCCGACGACAAGGAGACTCTGGCGGCTTTCGGCAAGCTTTGCCGCGACAGCGACCTGCTGGCGGAGGCCAAGAGCGTCTACGAGCGCCTGTACGCGATGGACAACAAGGACATGAACGCAATCAGGTCCCTGGCGCGACTGTACCTCAAGCTCGAGGCCTACCCGAAGGCGATCGAAATGCACAAGAAGGTGCTGGCCATGGAGCCGGGCAGCCTGGACGAGCAGCTGAACCTGGCCATGGCGTTCGAGAAGAACGGGCAGGTGGACTCCGCAATCGCTAACTACGAGAAGGTGAAGGCGGCTCAGCCCGACAACATGCAGTCTCTGTGCAGTCTGGGGTTCCTGTATTCGGACGCAAAGAGGGCGGTCGAGGCCATAGAGATCGCGAAGAAGGGCCTGGCCATCAAGCAGAGCGACCCCTGCCTCCTCTGCGCCTGGGGCAGGGCGCTCGAGAAGATGACGGACTATGAAGGCGCGAAGGCCAAGTTCGAGGAAGTGCTGGCCGACCCGCAGTGGGGAGCCTACGCGAAGAAGCAGGTAGAGAGACAGGACAAGCTCATCAAGAGGAGGGAGGCCCTGAAGGAAAAAGAGGAGCTGGGATACTGATGGGAATGTCGCTTCGGGAGGTAAAGAAATGAAACAAGGCCGAGTTCTGACGTGCGCGGCAATCATTCTTGTGTTGACGATCATCATCTCAGGCGTGTCTTTTGCCCAGGAGGGTTCGAAGGTGCAGAGCAAGCAGCCGGCACCGGCAAAGGGAAAGGCAGCGGCACCGGCCCCGGAGCCGGACGAAGTCGCCATAATGGACACCAACTTCGGGACGTTCGTGCTCGAGTTCTTTCCCAAGGACGCGCCGAATCACGTCCGGAACTTCAAGAAACTGGCAAGGTCGGGCTTTTACGACGGGACCAGGTTCCACAGAGTCATAAAGGGGTTCATGATCCAGGGCGGCGACCCGCTCACGAAGGACGCGGACCCCAGCAACGACGGCACCGGAGACCCCGGGTACTCGATTAACGCGGAATTCAACGCGCGCCCGCATCTCAAGGGCACGCTCTCAATGGCAAGGGCGGCATCTCCCAACAGCGCGGGTTCGCAGTTCTTCGTATGCCTTGACAACAAGCCGTTCCTGGACGGGCAGTACACCGTGTTCGGACAGGTGATCAAGGGGCTGGGGGTCGTGGAAAAGATAGGGAACGTGCCGGTGAAGGGGCCTGAGCCCAGCACTCCTGTCGAACCAGTGTGGCTCAAGAAAGTTACGATTGCGGCGCGGGCCGACTACGTGAAGCAGGAAGCGAAGGCCAAGGCCGCGGCCAAGACAGCGCCCAAGACAGGAACGGGGAAATAGTCGGCGGTCAGCCGGCGTGTCGGCACAAACCCGCCCGACGGCGCGAGTGATAGGGAGAGGGGCAGTTCGTATGCCCCTCTCCCTTTTTTGGGGGCGCCACTCCGGCTAACAGATTGATTGTCAGCGTGTTAGGGCTGCGGTCAGAGGGCTGGAGGTCCCCGGCCTGTGGCGTCGAAAAAATACTTGACTAAAACTGTCAGGTAATATATTCTCAATTGTGTAACGCAGTGGCATCCGCCCCGTCTTGCCTCGTCGCGAAGGGCGGTGGACACGGCGGACTTCTCCAGCCACGAAATTTGAACGAGCGTCTTTCCGGGTTGCTACAGTCAGGGGTTGACGGATGAAGTTCTCGACGGCGGCCGGACGCTACGGCGTCAGGGCGATGTACGACCTGGCCATCTGCTTCGGCGAGGGGCCGACCGCGGGCAAGGACATAGCGCGCAGGCAGAACATCTCTCTGCCGTACCTCGACCAGCTGATGTCCAGGCTCCGCAGGGGCGGGCTCGTAAAGAGCGTCCGCGGCCCGCAGGGCGGCTACATGCTCGCGAAGAGCCCCGGCAGAATCCGGGTTGGCGACATAGTGAGGGCGGTCGAGGGTCCGATGCAGTTCTCTTACTGCTTCGAGGACGACGGCGCTGCCAGGACTTGCGCCAGGGCGGAGAGCTGCGTGAGCAGGATACTGATCAAGAAGTTGAACGCCAGGATCATGGCGGCGCTCGACAAGACGACCCTCAAAGACCTGTGCAAGGAAGCCAAGGCCGTTTCCTGCCCGACGCGCAGGCCCGGCGGACACCCCCGCGGTAAGAACGGCAAGAAGACGAAGGCCGGCGCCGGGCGCCGGACACGCAAATAGGGGAGTTGGAAAGGATGAAAAAGATCTACCTGGATCACAGTGCCACGACCCCGGTACACCCGGAAGTCGTGAAGGCGATGCTGCCGTATTTCGGGGAGCGCTTCGGCAATCCGTCCAGCGTTCACTCGTTCGGGCAGGAGGCCAGACACGCACTGGACGAGGCACGGGGCGTGGTGGCAGCCGGAATCGGCGCCAAGACGGACGAGATTGTGTTCACCAGCGGAGGCACGGAGGCCGACAACATCGCCGTGACCGGCGTCGCGAACGCCCTCTCCGGCAAGGGGCGGCACATCGTCACGAGCGAGATCGAGCACCACGCGGTGGTCAGCACCTGCCGGCATCTCGCGAGCAGTGGCTTTGAGTTGACCGAGGTTCCGTGTGACAGTCAAGGCGTCGTGGACCCACAGTCGGTGAGAGAGGCGTTGAGGAAGGACACGATCCTCATCACGATAATGCACGCCAACAACGAGACTGGTGTTGTCCAGCCCATAGAGGAAATCGGCAAGATAGCGCTGGAGCACGAAATTGTTTTTCATACTGACGCGGTGCAGTCGCTGGGCAAGCTTCCTCTGGACGTGAACGCGCTGGGAGTCAATCTGATGTCGGCTTCATCGCACAAGCTGTACGGTCCGAAGGGCGTGGGCGCGCTATACGTGAGAAGAGGCACGCCGCTCGTCCCGATCGCCTTCGGCGGACATCACGAACGCAAGAGACGCGCCGGCACTGAGAACGTCTCCGGCATCATCGGGTTCGCGAAGGCGGTGGAGCTTGCGACCTCCGACCTGGACGCGACGCAGGCGCGCGTGCTCCGGCTCAGACGGAAGCTGGAAGAGGGCGTTCTGTCGGCCATACCGCACGTCCGGCTGAACGGGCACCCGACAAAGAGACTTCCGAGCACGGCTAACATTTCTTTCGAGTTCATCGAGGGCGAGTCGCTGGTCCTGAGCCTGGACATGGAGGGGGTGTCGGTGTCGAGCGGCTCCGCGTGCACGTCCGGGTCTTCCGCGCCCTCTCACGTGCTTCTTGCCATGGGCGTGCCGCCGGCGATAGCGCAGGGCTCGGTGCGCTTCAGTCTCGGAACCGAAAACACGGAGAGCGGAGTGGATTACGTCCTGGAGGTGCTTCCAGGAATAGTGGAAAGACTGCGGGCCATGTCTCCTCTCTACAGGCAGAGCGGAACCTGCGTGGGAGAGGGCACGGCCGGATGAAGCGGTGACATGCTGCGCAGTCTCTAGATGCATCGGGCTCCGGCCGAAGCCGGGGCGTTCCGGCGCGCTGATTGCGAACGGGGGAGAAATCGGAAATGTACAGTGAAAAGGTGATGGAGCACTTCAAGAATCCGAAGAACGTCGGAAGCATGGAGAACCCCGACGGCGTTGGACAGGTCGGGAATCCGGTTTGCGGCGACATCATGCGGATGGAGATCAGGGTGGAGAACGGCCGCGTCGCCGACGCCAAGTTCAAGACGTTCGGCTGCGGCGCCGCCATAGCCACGAGCAGCATGGTGACCGAGCTGGTGATAGGGAAGACGCTCGAGGAGGCGCTGGCCGTCTCCAACAAGGCGGTGGCAGAGGCGTTGGGCGGTCTCCCTCCGGTCAAGATGCACTGCTCCAACCTTGCGGCGGACGCGCTTCACAAGGCCATAGAGGACTACATGGCCAAGCAGGGAAAGGCACCGGAGGCTGCGAAGCCGGCCGCGACGCCCGCGCCGGAAGCCGGGCCGGAGCCCGCGCAGAAATAACACGCAGGAAACCGGCCGGCCGATTGCCGGACCCGCATCCAAGAACAAAGTCGTGAAAAGAGACCAGTCTCCCTCCTCCGTCACCGTGGCCGTCGCCATGAGCGGGGGAGTGGACAGTTCAGTCGCCTCAGCCCTTCTCGTCGAGAAGGGCCATCGTGTGTTTGGCGTGACCATGAAGCTGTGGTGCTACGCCGACACGCCCTCCGCCGAACGTTCCTGCTGCTCATTGGCCGCCATAGAATACGCAAGAGCCGCAGCCGCAAAACTTCGCATACCGCACTACGTGATGGAGCTTGAGGACGCGTTCGAACAGAGCGTCGTGCGCCCGTTCTGCCTGGAATATTCGCGGGGCAGGACGCCGAACCCGTGCGTGCTGTGCAACTCAAGGGTGAAGTTCGGGGTCCTGTTGGACAAGGCGCGGTCGCTGGGCGCAGACTTCCTGGCGACGGGTCACTACGCCAGACTGGAGCGGGACGCGGGCGGAGGCGCGACTCGAATGCGCCGCGGCGCCGACAGGCAAAAGGACCAGAGTTACGCCCTGTGGGCCGTTCCCCGGGACCGGCTGGGAATGCTCCTGTTTCCCCTGGGCGAAATGACCAAGCCTGACGTGAAGCGACGGGCCTCGGACCTCGGGTTTTCGTGCGCCGAGCGGCTGGAGAGTCAGGACGTCTGTTTTGTGGAATCAGGGGGCTGCGGAGACTTCGTGACGGCACGGCTCTCGGCCCTGGGGATTGACGCAGGTCCCGGAGACGTGGTCGACGTTTCCGGAAACGTTCTGGGCTCCCATCGCGGGCTCGTGCGCTTCACCGTGGGGCAGAGACGCGGGCTGGGCATCTCGGCGGGGGGCAGGAAATACGTCGTGGAGCTGAGACCCAAGTCGAACACAGTCGTGATGGGGGAGAAGCGCGACCTACTGTCACGCGAGTTCACGTGCGGCGAAGTGAACTGGCTGAGCGATGCAGGCGACCGACTCCCGCTGCGCGCACTGGTCCAGGTGCGCTACACGCACGAGGCCGCCCCGGCCCTCGTGGAAGAGATTGCGCCTCGGCCGGCGCAGAGACTGCGGGTGACGTTTGACGCCGAGCAGAGCGCGATAACTCCGGGCCAGTCTGCTGTTTTCTACGACGGAGATGCGGTGCTGGGAGGCGGGGTTATAGAAACGATGACGAGGCCCGACAGGAGAAAGGAAGAATGCGCCCAGGAGGGCTCGAACCCCCAGCCTTCTGATCCGTAGTCAGATGCTCTATCCAATTGAGCTATGGGCGCACCGACCTCATTCTATTAAATTTGCGGCCGCCCGGCAATTTCTTTATTGTCATGGACGCGCAGAAAGGTGCGCATTCGAAGTCGCTTCAGCGCAGAGCGGACGACGTTCACCACTGAGAGCACGGGGATATTTCGATGGAAAAGCGGACATTCAGAATCGGCGGAATGGACTGCGCGGACGAAGTCAACGCCCTCAAGCGCACGGTCGGCGCGCTGCCCGGGGTCGGCGGCCTCGACTTCAACTTGATTGAGGGGACGATGACCGTGGAATTCGCCGCGAGTCCCGGAGACCCGGAAGCGGTCCGCGACGCCGTCCGGCGGGCCGGGCTGACCGCGCAAGCAGTCGGCGAGACGTGTCCGTCCGGTGTGTGTGCCGTCGAAGAGGGTTGGTGGCGGAAGCGAGGGCGCGCCGTGATGTGCTGGAGCTCCGGCGCTTTGGTGCTGGCGGGCTTCCTGACGCACGTCGTCCTGCATGCCAATCTGCTGCACGCGCTGGTCGGTGGTGAGGTTGCCGGAAGTCGCGCGTTTCCCCTCCCAGTGATACTCCTCTACGCCGCCGCCGGCGTGACCGGAGGCTGGTTTGTCGCCCCGAAGGCATGGCTGGCCCTGCGACGGCTGCGCCCCGACATGAATCTGCTGATGACTGTCGCCGTGCTCGGCGCGATGGCCATCGGACAATGGTTTGAGGCGGGAACCGTCACGTTTCTTTTCGCTCTCTCGCTGTTGCTGGAATCCTGGAGCGTGAGCCGCGCGCGGCGGGCAATACGCTCCCTGGTCAGCCTGACGCCGCCGACGGCACGCTACGTCTGTCCCCGCGACGGCGACGTCATGGAGAAGCCGGTCGCGGAAGTCCCCGTTGGGGCGACGGTCCTGGTCAGGCCCGGTGAGCGAATACCGCTGGACGGAATCGTGACGAAGGGCCGGACCTCGGTGAACCAGGCGCCGATCACCGGCGAATCCATGCCAGTGGCCAAGGAGAAGGGGGCCGAGGTGTTCGCGGGCACGATCAACGAAGACGGCGCAATCGAGCTCAGGGCCACAAGGGCCGCGGCCGACACCACTCTGTCGCGTATCATTCGGATGGTGGAGCAGGCGCAGTCGCGCAGGGCGCCGATAGAGCAGTGGATCGAAAAGTTCGCGCGTTACTACACGCCCGCCATGCTGGCCGTGGCGCTGGCTGTCGCCGTAGTGCCGCCGCTGTTCGGCAGTCCATGGAGCCGCTGGTTCTACGAGGCGTTGGTCGTTCTGGTGATCGCCTGCCCCTGCGCGCTGGTGATATCAACGCCGGTGAGCATCGTGGCGGCGCTCACGGCGGCGGCCCACGCCGGCGTGTTGATCAAGGGGGGAATGTTTCTCGAGGCAGTGGCGCGCGTGAACGCCTTTGCCCTGGACAAGACCGGCACTCTGACGAAGGGAGTTCCGGAGGTGCAGGAGATTGTCCCCTTGAACGGCCACACGCCAAGAGAAATCCTCGCCCGCGCGGCGGCTCTGGAGGCGCACAGCGAACATCCGCTGGCCGCGGCCGTTCTGAGAAGGGCGCAGGCGGACGGTGTGGAGCCTCTGAGGGCTGAGAACTTCCGCGCGCTCAAGGGTCGCGGGGCAGAGGCAATGATTGACCGCCGCCTGCATTGGGTGGGAAGCCACCGGCTGCTACACGAGAAAGGCGTCGAGGAGTCAGAGATGCACGACCTGGCGCAGCGCATGGAGGACTCCGGACATTCGGTGATAGTGGTAGGCAGCGACCGGCACGTCTGTGGTCTCATCAGCGTGGCAGACTCCATCCGCCCCGAGGCGCGGGGCCTGGTTCGCCAGTTGAAGGCGGCCGGGGTGCGCCACGTCGTCATGCTCACCGGGGACAACCGTGGCACTGCGGACGCTGTAGGCCGCGCCGTGGGCGCCGATGAGGTTCGAGCGGAATTGCTGCCAGAAGGCAAGATGGAGGCCATTCGGGAGGTCGAGCGCGTCCACGGCTCGGTCGCCATGGTGGGCGACGGCATCAATGACGCGCCCGCGCTGGCCACGGCCACAGTCGGGATCGCGATGGGCGCCGCCGGGACCGACGCGGCCATCGAGACCGCGGACATCGCGTTGATGTCGGACGGCCTGGCGCGTCTGCCCTGGCTTGTGCGACATGCGCGGCGTTCCATGCGGATTATCCGGCAGAACATTCTCTTCGCGCTGGGCGTGAAAGCCGCCTTCATGACGCTGGCCATGCTGCAGGTGGCGACCCTGTGGATGGCGATAGCCGCCGACATGGGTGCGTCGCTGGTGGTCATCTTCAACGCGTTGCGTCTGCTGAATGACAGGTGGTCCAGACTGTGAGGCCGTCCCCAGTGGGACGGCCGGCATGCGGACAGCAGGCGGGCGGCTGGAGGCGAAGGCGGGCCGGACTACCCCGCAGCGCAGTCCGGCTGGCGCCGCCCTCTATTAGATGGCGGAGAGGGTGGGATTCGAACCCACGGTGAAGATTTCTCCCCACAACCGCTTAGCAGGCGGTTGCCTTAGGCCTCTCGGCCACCTCTCCCGCCAAGATCCTGAAAAGTGTTTTCGCTGGCGGAGGGAGTAGGATTCGAACCCACGGGCCTTGCGGCCA
>CAZMZP010000045.1:0-51605 GCA_964570935.1 uncultured bacterium | reverse complement strand
TCTTAAAGTGGGAATCGCCGCTAACATCTGGCAGGGCAGCATCGGCCGGTTTGTGGCCGCGTTCGACGTCAACAAGCCCTTCGTTCGCGCGGATGACGGTCCGATTCTCGGTGGTGGCGGAGAGTTCCTCTTCAGTGAGTTGCTGGCGGTGAGGTTGGGTTTCATCACAGAGAGATACTACTCGGATTGGTACCCCATCGAAGGCCCGACTTTCGGCGTGGGCCTGCAGTACAAGGGCTTCAGGTTTGACTACGCCAGCGTTCCGCAGTCAAAGGAACTCGAGGAAAGGGTAAGCAAATTCGCCTTCTCGGCCAGATTCTAGTGCAAGGACATTGAGTTGAGGTTTTTCCTCGCAGCAGCGGCATTCTGCACGTTCACTCTCTTCGTTCTGGCATTCTCGCCGCTTCAGTCTGAGAGCTCGGGAGAGTTTCCGCGAGAGCTCTACGTCCGCCGCCCGGTTGCCTCCCCTCAATCCGTGTCCAGCAGCGTGTTCGGCCCCGCGCCTGCTCCGGCGCTGGTCTCGGAGGTTCTGAAGAAGCGGGCGGCGCGGGACTGCTTCGGCCGGCCGGCCACGGCTCTGGTCGAGAAGCTGAACGCATTCGGTCCGGGCTCCCGGAGAAGCGTGGCGGCCGAGGCGCAGGCTCCTGTCACGCTCCGAGTGCTGGTCCTCAGAGTCGATTTCCTCGCGGACAGGACGGGTTCGCTCACCACCAGCGAAGGAGGCAGGTTCGACTTGAGGCGCGGCACCACCGGCTTCATAGACCCTCCTCCGCACAACCGCGACTATTTTTTGGCCCACATGCAGGCTCTTTCCAGGTACTACGCCGCGATGTCGGACAGCCAGGTCCTGATCCAGTACGGCGTGTTTCCGGTCTCGCCCGATTCCGCTTTCCATCTTTCCGACACAGCCGACTACGGGCCGTGGACGTACTCTGAAGGCGACTACGAGATCGCGGTGCGGCTGATAACCGACGCCGTCGAGGCGGCGGACTTGAGCGCCGAGCCCATCGTGTTTTCGCAGTACGACATGGTGTACGTGTACCATGCAGGCGCAGATTTACAGGGCGACATAAACGGCGATTCCCCCTACGACATTCCGTCTTTCACCGCCGGGCTTGCGGATCCGATTCCCGTGGACGGCGGCGCCTCTTACGTGTATGCCGCCACCGTTCTGCCGGAGACGGTGTCGCAGGACGGTCTGACAGGCGCCATCAACGGCGTGACGGTGCACGAGACGGGCCACATGCTGGGCCTTCCCGACCTGTACAACACTGATGACTTCCTGCCGTCCGTGGGCTACTGGAGCCTGATGGACACCGGCAACTACCTTTCGGGATACGTGTTGGATCCCGCGTCACAGGAGTACGTTTACGTGTTCGGCCTCCTGCCCGGCGGCCTGGACGCGTACTGCAGGAGGGAGCTGGGTCGCGTTTTCGGCGTCCGCACGTTGGAAGAGGTCCCGGTGGGCGAGCAGTGGGATGACACGCTTCGAGCGGTGGAGGCCTCGTACGAGGTCCTGAGAGTGCCGCTGAGCGCGTCGGAGTACTTGATGATCGAGAACAGACAGTCTGAGCTGGACGGCAACGGCGAAATCAGGGTCACGTCCGACCCGGGGACCGGAGTAATACTGGGGCCCGAGGCGAATGAGTACGACGCTCTGCTGCCGGGCTCCGGAATACTGATATGGCACGTTGACGAGAACGTTATCTCCTCTCGGTCCTCCCAGGGCCTGAGTCCCAACGGCGGCCCGCTCGCCAGGGGAATCGACCTCGAAGAGGCCGACGGCATAGAGGACCTGGGCGACCCGGCTTCCTGGGAATGGCTGGGGAGTGAGTTCGACCCGTATTTCCTGGGAAACGCCACGCTGTTCACGCCTTCCAGCGTCCCCAACAGCGACGTGAACTCGGGCACGTCCAGCCACCTGTACGTGGAAGTGGCGAGCCCCAGGGCGGTGGGAATGCACGTTTCGATAGACCGAAGATGGGCCAAGCAGGGTTGGCCCGTGGTAGCGCGCGGCATCTCGGGCTCGGTGCCCGGCTTCGGCGACTTCGACGATGACGGATTGTTCGAGATCTTTCTGGCAGGCAGGGATTCGACCCTCAGAGCGTGGACCGCTCCCGGAGAGACCTACCTGGCCGGCCATTCAGGGGGCTTCTTTGCGAGAGTTCCCGGAAGCGTGATGCCGGTGGTCTGCTACGTTCCGGTTGCGTCTGCGCTCGTCGGCACAGTCTCCGTGTCTGGAGAAGGAAAGCTTTACGCCTGGGCCGTTAACGACGTTCACTCGCCCGTGCTGCCAGGCGAAGTCCTGGCCGGCTGGCCGCCGTCGATTCCTCCGGTCACCACCTCCCCGTGCGCTGCAGGCACCGCGGCCATCGCAGGCTGCTCGGACGGAGGGGTGTACGCAATCTCGTCTTCCGGAACCGTGGCTTGGACGAGCGCCTCGGTGTCGGGCCTTCCTGTCACCGGTTCGGTCGCAGCCGGCGACCTGGACGGGGACGGCAGTTACGAAGTGGCCTATTCCTCAGGCCGCAGCTCCGTGTACTGCGTGTCCTCCGCGACCGGAGAAGACGTGTTTCCGCCGTTCCTGCTGCCCGAGGACGCGGCCGCGGACACCGCGGGTCCGTTCGTTCTGATGGCCGACGTGGACGGCGACCCCGACAGCACGCTGGAGGTGTTGGTTGTGCTCCAGTCAGGCATGACTTTCGCTTTGGACATGACCGGCACGCCGCTCAGCGGATGGCCCGTCGTGCTTGGTGCTACTTTTGTGACGTGGCCTTCTGCCGGAGACGTGGACGGCGATGGATTGGCAGAGCTCGTCGTCCATTCCGCCGGAGGCAACGTGTTCGTCGTGAACGGCTCCGGCATTGTGTCGTCGGGATGGCCGTTCGAGAGCGGGAGCCGGGCCGACAGTTTGTCGGAGCGCGCAGGCTTCGGTGCGAGCAACGCGGTCAGTATAGTGAACATTGATGGCGGCAGTGCTCGTGAGCTCTTGTTCAGACAGGGCGACTCCGAGGTGACCGCGATGACCGGAACGCGCACCCGCGTTGAGGGCTGGCCGGTGTCCACGGGAGCTCAGGTTTCAGGGGCTCCGTGTCTGGCCGACCTGGAAGGTGACGGAGCGACAGAGCTGTTGGTGCCGCTTGCTGATTCGCTGCTCTGGTGTTTTGAGCTGCCGGCAGATGATCCGGGCATGCAGTGGCCGGTGGTGGGCTCCACGAGCCAGAGGGCGAACTGTCTGGCGAAGCCGGGCGGCTACGTGGCTGCGTCCGGACACGGACTCATTGCCGGAGGCCGTGTGTACGCGCAGCCGAACCCGTCCAGGGGCGGCTCCACGAACATCCGGTTTACACTGGGCTCGGCTGCCGCAGTCACGGTGGAGCTTTTTGACCTCTCTGGAAGGCGAGTGTTTTCGTTCCGGGGAACCGGGTCTCCGGCCGAGAACTCGGTGCTCTGGCCCCACGCCGGCGCCGCTCCGGGGGTCTACGTCGTCAGGGTGGAGGCGGAGGCGGACGGAAGAAAAGACGTGGCGTTCGGCAGGGCTTCTGTGATAAACTGATAGGGAACCACCTGCCCTGACAGGTGGTATCTATTAAGGGCGTAACTGCTTGTAAGACAGACCTGTCTCTCAGTCCGGGGGAAGGAAGAAGAAGCTCGTTGTGACCAGCTTACACGAAGCACAGCATTGCCAGGCGGAAGGACAGCCGCTCACCCTACTGCCGTCCCCCCGCTCCGCGTTGCGGCCCGCTCGGGCTGCGCGCGCAGGCGTGGTCCTGGGGGCAGTGTTGGCCTCCTTCCTCGTGGCCGCTTTATCGGGCGCCGGCGCGTTCGCCGGCGGCGTCTTTGAAGTCAGGCCGGAGCTGTCGCTGCCCGTCACGCTGTCGGCCACGGACGCGGCTCAGCAGGAGCTCCCGCCGGCGGGTGACGTTCTGCTGCTCGCTCAGACCGTGGTCACGCAGGGCGAGCGTACGGTCTCAAAGAAGGAAGACGATGCCGGCGACTCCTTCAAGTCGCCCGGAAAGGCGTTCATATTCTCTGCGCTGGCTCCGGGAAGCGGCCAACTGTATGTCGGCGCCAAGAGAGGTTACGTCTACCTGGGCGTCGAGGCCGTCGTCTGGACGACCAGCTACTTCTTCCACCAGAGCGGAAAGCAGAAGGAAGAAGACTACATGGACTTCGCCGACGCGCATTGGACCGAACCCGCGCTGGGAGATACGGTTGCGTTTTCGCCGACCGGGATTCCCATCCTCTACGACCAGGACCACCACGATAGGATTACGTACTTCTACCAGAACGACAAAGGACACTACTACGAGGATATCGGCAAGTACGCTTACTACACGGTCGGCTGGGAGACGGGCACTCTGGACGATTACCTGGACATGAGGGACGACTCGAACCGGCTGCTCAAGAGCTCCAGCTACGCGATGATGGCGGCTGTCGTGAACCACGTCGTCAGCGCGGTGGACGCCCTGAGGCTTGCTCGCAGTCACAACATCAGTCTGGGGCACGGTGTCAAGCTCAACCTCAAGCTCAAGGGCAACCTCCACTCAGGAGGTGTGGTGCTCGTCGCCTCGCGCAAGTTCTAAACAGAACGTTGGCCCCCGGTCTGACGGGGAAATCCGAAATCGATAAACTTCCGTGGCAGGAGAGCGGGTGACGAATTTGAAAGCTCTCGTTCGTGTCTGGCTGGTGGGTTTCGCGGTCTGTGTCGCCGTCACGGCTGTCTCCTCATTGACCGGGGCGTGTGCTCCGGCGATGACGCCGTCGGCGGATTTGACGCTGGCGTTCGCCGACCCCGCCGCGGCACTGAGCTTCGCGGACGGCTCCGGAGCGCAGGCCGACCCGGCGGACGAAGGCTCGCCCTCCAAGTCCAAGGCGCTGCTTCTGTCCACCCTGCTGCCCGGGGCGGGTCAGTATTACGCCGGCAGGACGACCCGGGCGAAGGTGTTCTTCCTGGCGGAGGCCGCAATCTGGACCAGCTTCGTCGTGTTCCAGGTGCAGGGCCATCTCAGGCAGGACAGCTACATCGAATACGCGGAGTTGACGGCCGGAGTCGACGCGGAAGACAAGCCGGAGGAGTTTTATAGGGCCCTGGGCCAGTACATGCGCAGCGACCCGGGTCCGTCAAGCTACAACGAGGACATCCGGAGGGAAGCGAGGGCGCTCTACCCGGACGACAGGCAGGCGCAGGAAAGGTATCTTCAGGAGAACGGATACTTTGGTGGGGACGCGTGGGAGTGGCAGTCGGCGGAGGATCAGGCGCATTACAAGAGTCTGAGGAAGAAGAGTCTGTTCTCGTTTGAGAAAGCCACGTACATGCTCGGTCTGGCCGTGGCCAATAGAGTGATAGCCGCCATGGACGCGGCGCGCTCGGTCGCCAAGAGCTCCAAGCAGCGCGACCAATCCCAGGGTTTCAGGCTCGAGATGAGATCAGACCCTGGCTCGCCTGGGTCCGCCCCCGGAATGATGCTCTGTCTCACCAGAGACTTCTGAGAGCTTCAGCGCCCCTGCCCTCGCCCCGTTTCAAGCCGGCAAACCAGGAACACAATGACGCGGCACATGAGACCTAGGTTCACCACAGTCAGTGCGGCGCTCTTGCCGTCCGGTTTCCTGCTCCTGTGCGGACTGCTTCTCCTGGCGTCCTGCGCCGGGACCCTGGAGCAGCCGCCGGCCCGGAACGCGCAGAAGGCCGATTGTGTCTCCGAGCTCAAGTATCTGTTCTCGTTCGGTTCGAGCGGAACCATGCCCGGCCAGTTCAGGTCGGCGTCTTCGGTCAGGATTGACCCGTTCGAGAATCTGCTGATTGCCGACACGGGTAACAACAGGATTCAGAAGTTCGACGCCGCGGGCCGTTTTGTGATGGAGTTCGGCGCGCTGGGTTCGTCCGAAGGGAACTTGAACCAGCCCACGGACTGCGTCCAGAACGGGCTCAGGATCTACGTCGTGGATTCGAACAACGAGCGGATTCTGGAGTTCGACAACGATGGCCGGTTCTTCTCTGTGTGCGTGAGCAGTAAGAGTCTGGCGGGCCGGTTCTCAGGCTTCGAGCCCAGGAAGATAGCCTTCTCGCCGACCGGCTACGTGTTCGTGAGTGACGTGGACTCTGACGCCCTGGTCGTGCTTTCCGGGTTCTGGGACCCGGTCTCGGTCGTGGGAGGGTTCGGCGCGGGGGAGGGTCGCTTCAGAGAGCCGGGTGGCATGGCGGTGGACGCCCGCGGCGGTGTTGTGGTTTGCGACACCGGAAACGACCGGCTTCAAGTGCTGAGTTCCACGGGCAACTTCATGAGGGGAATCCCGGTCTGTTCCGGGCTGCCGGGATGCGAGCCCGCCGACGTGGCCCTGGGGTCGAACGGACTCCTGTACGTGGCTGACGCCGGGCTGGGCAGAGTCATAGTCCTGGAGCATGACGGAAGCGTCACGTGCGAGGTCGGCGCGGTGAACGGCGAACGGCTGTGGCACCCGCGCTCGGTCGCAGTCTCGCAGAAAGGTCTTCTCTACGTGCTGGATGGCGGCAGCGATGAGGTTCACGTCTTTCAGACAAGCAGCGGCGCGGCCTCGACGGCGGATCCCCGCTGAGAGCGCGCCTCTTCTGACTATCGCGGCCCTGGTGCTGGCTGTCGCGGCGGTCATGTGGCCGTGCGCGGCCAATCCCGAGACGCCGGCCGCAGGCGCGGCGTGCGGCAGTCTTAGCGCGGGCGCCGGGAGCGGAGCCGCACCGGTGTCTGTGCTTTCTCCCGACGCGTCCAGCAGGGTCGTTTCCTACCTTCTTCAGTCCGAAAAGGACACGCTGGAGCTTCCAGACAGGAACGTGTTCGTGGGAAGCGAGAGCGTCTTAGTGAGCGACACGCTCCTCGGCAGGAGCGAGTATTTCCTGGATTGTGAGAACGGCCTGGTCTGCCTGAGGGTTCCGGTCAGGGCCGGACAGCGGGCAGAGGTCAGGTACAGGTACCTGCCGTTTTACGCGGGCTCTTCCTTACCTCGGCCCGACGCGCCGGCCTTCTTGTCTTCCGGCGGCGACAGGCGGGTTGACCGGGCGCCGGCGGTCACGGCCCAGGACGCTGCGAGACCGGCCCTGCCTGCCGGCCACGGCCTGCGGCTGCGCGGCACCAAGACGTTCGCCGTGGAGCTGGGGTCGAACCGCGAGGCCAGCCTGAAGCAATCCCTCGACATGAATGTCAGCGGAGAGATCACCAGAGGGCTCGAGCTCAACGCCGTCCTGACGGACAGGGATTTGCCCATTCAGCCGGAGGGAAGGACAGAATCGATTCGGGAGCTTGACGAGATCAGGGTGGAGATGCGCTCCAGAGCCTTCTCGGCCTCCTTCGGCGACTGCGAGCTCGTCCTGGACGGCGCGTCCCTGGTAAACGTGGCCAGAAAGCTGGAGGGTGCCCGGGTCACCGGCAACGTCAGGGGCGCCGAGCTCACTGCGGCCGGCAGCACGCTAAGGGGCCGATGGACTTCGCGGGAGTTCACTGGCGTCGAAGGCAAGCAGGGACCGTACCAGCTGCTCACCGACGCGGGCGCCGCCTGCGTGGTTATGGCCGGTACCGAGAGGGTGTGGCTGGACGGCGTGAGGCTCAGAAGAGGAGAGAGCGCCGACTACTGGATGGACTACGGGACGGGCAAGCTGTATTTCACCAACGCCCGCGCCGTTCACGGTGAGAGCAGGATACGCGTGGAGTACGAGTACAGCTACGGCGACTACCAGAAGAACTTCTACGCCCTGAGCGCGGGAAGGAGCTTCGCCGGTGGACTGGCGAGGCTGGAGTTCCTGGCCGTGTCGGAGGCCGACGACAGGTCTCTCGGAGAGAGCGGCCTCAGCGACGAGGAAAAGAGCATTCTGCGGGAGCTGGGTGACGCATCCAGCAACAGCACCATGCGGGGCGCGACTTACGTGGGCCCGGGCAAAGGAGACTACAATTTTGTGTCCGTGGACTCCCTGGGAGTCAGCGTGTACGAGTACGCTTCCGACGGGGCGGGCGCGTACGAAGTAAGCTTCCTGAACGTCGGCGGCGGCAGGGGAAGCTACGTGGCTTCCGCGGACGCGACGGGGAAGACCTTTTTCGCCTACGTCGGACCGAATCAGGCCGAATACGTGCCGGCGCGGGCGCTGACGGCGCCCGCCACGAAGCGGGTGGAGGACGTGAGGACTACCTTTTCGGTGAGGGGCGTCGAGGTGGCGGGTGAGCTCGCGTTGAGCCAGGCCGACCTGAACACCATGTCGGGAAAAGACGACGGCGACAACCGGGGCGCGGCGGGAACGGTGACCGTGAAGACGGCGCCGGCTGGCCTCTCCCTCGCGGGCCGCTCCCTGGGCCGTCTGAGCTTCGCCGGTAAAATGAGAAGCACGGACGACGAATTCCGGACTTTCGGAAACCTGAACGCCGCCTTCGATGCGGAGAGATGGGCGGCGGAAGACAGCTCTGTCGCGGGCCGCGGCGAGCGCCGGCTGGAGCTCGAGACCGCTTACAGTCCCGTCGACGCGCTTTCAGTGTCGTTCGCCCACGGGAGGCTGGCGTCTTCTTCCGGCCTTTCCGCGAGCCGGTTCGTGTACGGCTCGGAGCTGACCGGACCGCTGTCGGTTTCGGCCAGGCTGGAGCGAGCCTCCAGCGCCGTGGGTTCCGGAGACGGTACGGCCCCCGAGGCCGGCTCGTCCAGGACGATCGGGTCCGTCACGTCCAGGGTCACCGGGCGGAGACTGGTGCCTTCAGCCAGCTACTACTCCGAGGTGAAAGAGCGGGGGGACGGCTCGGGACTGGTGGTGCGGGAGGCGGGCGCCGGTCTCTCCAGCGGGTGGAAGGGGCCGTTGTCCGTCAGGGTAGACGAGAAATACAGAGTCGAGTACGCCGGAACCCCGGACGACAGGACGAGGAGCTTCGACGCGCTCACTCACACCGTGGGATTGCAGGTGACAAAGTGGAGGTCTCTGAGCGCGTCGTGCGAGTATTCCCTGCGTGACCTTCACGACTATTTGGGGGCCGGCAATCGGCGCATTGAACTGGGAAGACTGTCGGTGTCCCAGACCACGCGGTCGGGCCGGCTCGGCTACGAAGTGAACCATCACGTGACGAGCCTGGACGCCGAGCAGAGCTCCAAGAGCATCGTGTACGTGGGCTCGGGTCAGGGCCACTACGACAGCACCGGCACCTACAGGGGAACGGGCGACTACGAGGTCGGCATCACAAAACTGGACACCTCCGTCCTGAGCTCGGACGCCGCGACCAGCGCGACGCTCACTCTGAGGCCTTTCAAGGGGCTCGGGACGAAGGGAGCGGCCGACAGCGGACAGTCCGGCGCCGCGCATGGAACGGCCTCAGTGTCGGGGGTCCTGGAGACCCTGACCTCTTCGAGCCTCTTCCGTTCAACGGGAGTCCTGGGCGAAGCCGAGGGCGTGTTCGGGCTGCTGGCGCGTCCGCTTTACACCGAGCGCGGCTCGGCGCTGAGGGGAAGCTCCCTCATCAGGCAGGAACTGGAAGCCTCGGCCCCGTCCAGGAGCGCGGCGGTGAGGTACCTGTTCGAGGTGTCCGGTCTGCTGAACAATCAGTACGAGAACGTGCGCGAGAAGACCGAAGAGAGAAAGAACGCCGTGCGGCTGAGGAGCGAACCGCTCCGGACTCTCACGTTCGAGCTGGAACAGTCGTGGAAGACGAAGTCGCGACGCGTGGAGGTCCACCAGGGCGCCTCGGCCAGCGGCAATCTCACCGGCACCGAGAGCACGCTGGACCTCAAGTTCCTGCCGGCGCGGAACGTCGAGCTGGAGCTTTACGGGTCGCTGTCGGGCCTAAGGGACGACGGCACGGGGAGCGGGCTCAAAGTCTACAAAGTCGCTCCCTCCGCCACGTACGGAGTCCGGACGTCGACCCGGGTCCGCGTCGTGTGCACCCTGTCGTCCTACGACGGGGACACGGCCGTGCTCAGCACCGCCTCCTCCGCGGCGCTGGTGCAGCCGTACCGGACGGAGCTGTTGTTTTCGCTGGACCACAGGGCAGGCGAGCATCTGACGTTTTCGACGAGTGTGAGCTCGAGGAGGAGCAGCGGGGATTTCGTGACGGACGGCAGGCTCGAGATGAGGGCTCATTTCTGATGACAAACGCGGGCAAGGCCATGGGCACACGCACAACTTCAGCCGCAGGACGCGTCCAGGTGACGGCGCCACGCGCGATGCTGCTGGCCGTGCTCGCATTCGCGCTCGCGGCCGCCCCGCGCGCGTGCGGGGCCCCCTGCAACGTGTCCTTCGCGGGCAACAGCGCGCTGTCGTCCGGCAGGCTTCTGTCCGTGCTGGACGCTTCCGGGTGCTGGGGCGCTGGCGGCGCGGAGGTTCTGGCTGGCGGCGCGGCAAGGTCGGCGGTCAGACCGTGGGCCGACAGCACCGAGGTGAGGGTGCGACGGGCCCTGCTGGACGCCTACGGCCGGGACGGTTATCTCAACGCGTCGATTGACAGCGTCGTGTTCGCCGCGGGCGTGGAGGAGAACCGCGCCGTGGTCCACGTGACCGAGGGCAGGCCGGCGGTGGCCGGCGAAGTCAGGTTCGTCGGAAACAGGACCGCTCCGGGCGAGAAGCTCGCGGCCGCGGGTGGGATTACCACGGGCACCCGGCTTGCGGACGGCGTGATGCAGAAGGCTTGTGAGAACATCCTGAGCTTCCTGGCGGACGCGGGACTCCCGTTCGCCCGAGTCCGGGCCGATGAGTTCCGGCTGGAAGAAGACGCCGTCTCGTTCGCGTTCCTGATTGACGAGGGTCCGCTGGCCAGGGTGAGTGAGGTGAGACTGGTCGAATCCGGCGCCCTGAAGCCGCGGCCGCTCCAGAGGGTGCTGGGAGTGAAACAGGGAGACCTGTACAGCGAGACGAAGCTCCGTCAGGGGCTCACGGCCCTCCGCCGCACGGGGCTTTTCGAGGACGTCGGAGAGCCGGTCCTGACCCGTTCTCAGGGCGACGGCGTGACGGTCTCGATTCCGGTGAAGGACAAGAAGACGTCCTCCGTCGCTGGAGCCGTGGGGTTCAGGGGACGGACGAACGAGATAACGGGTGCGCTGTCGCTGTCCGTGTTGAACCTTGCCGGGAGCGGCAGGAGCGCCAGCGCCGGCTGGGAGGCCGCGGGTAACAAGACGTCCTCACTCCGTTTCCTGTACACCGAGCCGTGGGTGAGCGGGCTGCCGTTCTCGTCCACCGTGTCGTTCGAGCACGCGGCCAGGGACACATTCTTCGCCAGGACTTCTCTCGCCGTTTCGGCCAAGGTTCCGGTCTGGCGGGGGCTCTCCGGCCAGGTCGGCGCGAGCTTCGAGAAGACTCTGAACACGGACGGGTCGCGCTCTCGCGCCACGAGGGTGGCGTGGCTGGCGGGTGCGGAGCTCTTGGTGGGTGAACCGTCCTGGCTATCACGGAACTCTCTCCTCACGTCGCTGGAATTCAGCAGGGGACGGAGGAAGGTGGTGCGTCTTGACCAGGTGGTGGGCGACGGGAAGAACGAAAGCCGGGTGTTCTCCACGCTCGAAGGCGGAGCGCTCCTTCAGGGAAGAGTCCGGGGCAGCCAGCTTGTCGTCCTCGACGCCGTTGTTTGCGCGGTCCTGGAGGGCAGGGGATTGGTCGCCGGCGACGAACTGTTTTCTTTGGGGGGCAAGAACACCCTGAGAGGATATCCCGAGAGGCAGTTCCTGGCCGAGACAGTGGGCTCGCTCCAGCTCGAATACGGCCTTGCCGTGGGTGGAGACGGCGGCAGGGCGTTCGTGTTCCTGGACTGCGGCTACGCTTCGACGCGGGCCGCCTCCACAGCCGACAGGTTCCACTACGGTTACGGCATAGGACTCAGGGTCCCGTCGCTGCTGGGTCTGGCGGGCATAGACCTGGGCATACCCGCCGGCGAGTCATTCAGCTCGGGCAAGATACACGTGGGCCTCGAAGGTAAGTTCTGAGGCCCGGCCAATCGCCTTCCGGACCGGCATACACGTTGTGCGGCCGCACTGACTCATTCTCCCGCCACGGGGCCGCGCTGTCCCGCCCAAACCGCGCTGTCCCGCCCACACCCGCGCTGTCCTTGACTTGGCGGCCCCCAGGGCTTATATTGAAACTGGATCAGGACGCGGTCGAAGTGACCGTGTCGAGACGAAAGGAAGCATATAGATGAATCAGCTTGAAGCCGCCCGCCAGGGCAAGATAACCCCCGAAATGGAAATGAGTTCCAGGGCTGAGAGAGTCCCGGCGCAGACGATCCTGGATGGGGTTCGGGCGGGTCGGATTGTGATACCCAAGAACAGCAATAGAGAACTGAAGAAACCCTGCGCCATAGGCGAGGGGCTGCGCGCGAAAGTGAACGCCAACATAGGCACCTCTCCCGACGACTGCGACCTCCAGAACGAGCTCTGCAAGCTCAAGGCCGCCATCGATGCGGGCACCGACGCCGTAATGGACTTGAGCACGGGCGGCGACTTGCGGGAGATACGGAGGGCGATCGTCGAGAGATGCTGCGTGCCGCTGGGCAGCGTGCCCATATACGAGAGCGCGTCCGACGCCATGCGGGCAGGCAGGCGCACGTCGGAGCTCTCCGGAGACGAGATGCTGGCCGCTGTCGAGCTTCACGCCGAAGACGGCGTGGACTTCGTCACCGTGCACTGCGGCGTCACGTTTTCGGTCATGGAGCAGGCCAGGAGACTGTCGAGGGTGACCGACGTTGTGAGCAGGGGCGGAGCCATCCTGCTGGAGTGGATGCACACAAACGGCAAGGAGAACCCGTTCTACGAGAGGTTCGACGACTTGCTGGACATCTCCAGGAAGTACGACCTGACCCTCAGTCTCGGCGACGGGATGAGGCCCGGTTGTCTGGCCGACGCGAACGACGCAGCGCAGTTCGGAGAGCTGCTGGTGATCGGTGGGCTGGTCCGCAGGGCCAGGGCCGCCGGGGTGCAGGTGATCGTGGAAGGTCCCGGCCACGTGCCCCTGCATCTGGTCGAGGCCAACGTGTCCATCGAGAAGAGCACGTGCGACGGGGCGCCGTTCTACGTACTGGGGCCGCTGGTGACCGACGTTGCGCCCGGCTACGACCACATAGTGGGCGCGATCGGAGGCGCTCTGGCCGCCGCGAAGGGAGCCGACTTTCTCTGCTACGTCACGCCTTCGGAACACCTGCGCTTGCCCTCAGTCGAGGACGTGCGGGCGGGGGTCATGGCCTCCAGGATCGCGGGACACGCCGCGGACGTGGCCAGGGGCCTGCCGGGCGCCGCGGACTGGGACAGGCGTATTTCCGAAGCCAGGCGTGCTCTCGACTGGGAGAAGGAGCTCAGCATGGCCATTGACCCCGAGCGTGCAAGGACTGTTCGCGCGTCGAGCCCGCCGAGAGACCCTGAGTTCTGCACGATGTGCTCTGATTTCTGTGCGATGAAGAAGAGCTCCCCGGTTTTCAGAGGCAAGAGCTGAATCCACCCCCGGCTCGAGGCTCCTCCGAGGAAAGGAACCCCCTTTGCGTTCAGACGTCGCCGCCATGAGGGATATCTTCTCGCCTGGAGGAAGACTGTCGAGTGAGATACCCGACTACGAGCCCAGGCCGCAGCAGATTCAGTTCGCGGAAGAGGTGCTGTCGGCGCTGACCGACGGCGGCTCCCTGGTGATAGAGGCGGCCACGGGCGTGGGCAAGTCGATAGGGTATCTCGTGCCGTCTCTGGCGGTTTCGCTGGCCACCGACAGCCGCGTCCTGATATCCACCAACACAAAAAACCTCCAGGAACAGCTCATAGAAAGGGACATCCCCGTTCTGAGAAGGATCTTCCGCGCCGGGTTCACGGCGGCTGCTCTCAAGGGCAGGGGAAACTACCTGTGTCTCAGGAAGTGGAGAGACCTCTCTGAATCGGCGGCGGACGAGAAGGTGGGGTCTTTCGTGAGACTCGTGGCCTCGGAGTTGAAGCTCTTCCATAACGGTGATGTGGGCGAGGCCGCGTCTTCCGAAGACTTCCGGCTGTGGGAGCAGGTGCAGTCCGATTCGAGCACCTGCCTTGCCGCCGCCTGCCCGCGCGCGGCCGGATGCTACTGGAGAGCCGCGCGGCGCAAGGCCTCCCAGGCCAACATCGTCATAGTGAACCATTCGCTGCTGTTCTCGGACGTCACGTGCGGCAGGACGCTCCTGCCCGAGTACGACAAGCTCGTGATGGACGAGGCTCACAACATAGAGAGGGTGGCCACGGACCACTTCGGGGTGGAGGTCACGGGCGAGCGTCTGAGGAAGGAGACGGACCGGCTTGTCTCCTCCAGAGGCATACTCCCGTCCGTCCGCAGGAAGTTGTCCAGGAGGGTCCCCAAGCTGAGACGGCTTTCGTTTTCCTCCATGACGCAGGAGTTCGAGGCGGCGCTGGCCGAGCTGTCCGCGCTGTCCGACAGGGCGTTCGCCCGGCTCTCCGAGCTGCTGGCGGGGTTCGGGTCGTCGACGGCGGTGCGCTTCGGCGGAGACAGGTTCTCCATCCCGGCCGAGTTCGAACAGGCGGCTTACTCGTGCTCCAGGGTAGAGGAGCTGTTGAACGGCCTTGCCGAGTTCCTGAAGGAGAATTCCGAGCTCCTGAGCGAGGCCGAAGAGATCCTGGCGGAGGTCGCAGGAGCGGCCGAGCGATGGAGAAGACTGGCCGCCGACGTCATGTTCCTGTGGGAAGGTTCCTCGTCGGAGCACGTGTACTGGGTCGAGCACAGATTCGGAGCCGACCTGGCCGTCAGGGCCTGCCCGGTCTGGGCAAGGAACGACATGCGGGAGCACCTGTTTTCCGGCCTCAGGTCGGTCGTGATGACTTCGGCCACCATGGCAGTGGCCGGCAGCCTGGAGCATTTCGTGTTCAGAATGGGACTGGACGGAGCGTTCGAGCCGCGCCGCGTCGTCATAGGCTCCCCGTTCGATTACTCGAGACAGGTGGCCGTCGCCGTGCCCGAAGACTTCGAGGACCCCAGGTCGGAGGGTTTCGCCCGCGCGACCGCGACCCTATTGAGGCAGCTCCTGGCGGCGGAACCTCGCAAGACCCTTGTGTTGTTCACGTCCTACGAGATGCTGAGACGCGTGCACGAGTCGGTGACGGGAGAACTGACGGACCTGGGCTTCTCGGTCCTGGGCCAGGGCATCGACGGCGCGAGAAGCGAGATAATGGACGCGTTCAGGACCGCCGACAGGGCGGTTCTCCTGGGCACGTCCAGCTTCTGGGAGGGGATAGACCTGCCGGGAGAAGCTCTTGAGATGTTGGTGCTGGTTAGGTTACCTTTCTCTGTTCCTGACGACCCGCTCGTTCAGGCTCGTTCGGAGGCTCTCCAGGAGGAGGGCAAGGAACCGTTCACGGATTATCTGCTGCCGGAGGCAGTCATCAGGCTGCGTCAGGGTTTCGGCAGACTCATAAGAAGACGCACCGACAGAGGCGCGGTCGTCATCATCGACCCGAGAATAGCCAGAGCCAGCTACGGGCCGGTATTCCAGAAGTCGCTGCCGGCCGCCATCCGGAGATGCACGGCGGCCGAGCTCCCGTCCGTGGTGTCCGGGTGGTTCAGCCGGCTGGAGGGGACGTCCGACGGCAGGCGCCGGGAGGCCAGCAGGCCAGGAACGGGGGCGGAGTGCGACAGTCGCGGCAGCCGCAGTTGAAAGAGAGGCCAAGCCATGACAAGAGACATTAAGGCGCCCAGGGGACGCGACATTTCCTGCAAGGGTTGGCAGCAGGAGGCGGCACTGCGGATGCTGATGAACAACCTCGACAGGGAGGTGGCCGAGAAGCCCGACGAGCTCATCGTGTACGGCGGCACGGGCAAGGCCGCCAGAAACTGGGAGTGCTTCGACGCCATCGTGAGAGAGCTCAGGCGGCTGGGCAACGACGAGACTTTGCTCGTCCAGTCGGGCAAGCCCGTCGGAGTTTTCAGGACTCACGACATGGCGCCCCGCGTGCTCATATCGAACGCCATGCTGGTCCCGGCATGGGCGACTCTGGAGTCCTTCTGGGAGCTGGAGGCAGCCGGCCTCACGATGTACGGACAGATGACGGCCGGCAGCTGGATATACATCGGCACGCAGGGCATATTACAAGGCACCTTCGAGACACTCGCCGAGTGCGCCAGACAGCACTTCAAGTCCGACCTCTCCGGGAGGCTGGTGCTGACCGCCGGGCTGGGTGGAATGGGAGGAGCTCAGCCGCTGGCCGTGACGATGAACGGCGGCGTGTGCCTGGATGTGGAGGTGGACCCCGCCCGCGCTGAGAAACGGCTGCGCACAGGCTACTGCGAGATGATGGTGGAGGACCTGGACGAAGCGCTCAAGCTCTGCCAGGCGGCAGTCAAACGCCGCGAGCCGCTCTCAGTCGGGCTCGTGGGCAACGCATCCGAGGTGCATCCCGAGATAGTGAAGCGGGGAGTCGTGCCCGACGTGGTGACCGACCAGACCTCGGCCCACGACCCGCTCGAGGGTTACGTGCCGGGCAAGATGACGCTGGCGGAAGCACGGACCCTGAGAAAGAACTGCCCGTCCGAGTACGTCAAGAAGGCGATTGAATCGATGGGCGTCCAGGTCCAGGCCATGCTGGAGATGAAGAAGAGGGGCTCGGTCCTGTTCGACTACGGAAACAACTTGAGGCAGCAGGCTCTGAAGGCCGGCGTGGCGGACGCGTTCTCGTATCCGGGGTTCGTTCCGGCCTACGTGAGGCCGCTCTTCTGCAAGGGCAAGGGCCCGTTCAGATGGGTGGCTCTGTCGGGAGACCCGGAGGACATACGCCGGACCGACGAGGTCATACTCAAGGAGTTTCCGGAAGACAAGATACTCGCGCGATGGATCCCCCTGGCCTCCGAGCGCGTCAAGTTCCAGGGTCTGCCTGCCAGGATCTGCTGGCTGGGCTACGGCGAGCGCGCGCGCTTCGGCAAGGTCATCAACCGGATGGTTCGAAAAGGCCAGATCTCCTGCCCGGTGGTCATAGGCAGAGACCATCTGGACAGCGGGTCGGTCGCCTCGCCGTACAGGGAAACGGAAGGCATGAAAGACGGCAGCGACGCGGTGGCCGACTGGCCGGTCCTGAACGCGCTGCTCAACGTCTCTTCCGGCGCCTCCTGGGTGTCCGTGCATCACGGCGGCGGAGTCGGGATCGGCAACTCGATACACGCGGGAATGGTGATCGTGGCCGACGGCACTGACAGCGCCGAGAAGCGGCTCGAGCTGGTGCTCACGAACGACCCCGGCATCGGAGTGGCAAGACACGCCGACGCCGGCTACGAAGAGGCCGTTGAAGTCGCACTGAGAGACGGAGTCAAGATCCCGATGCTCCGCGGCGCGGGGGAGGGCGAGACAAAGTGAGAAAGGAAAGAGCGCAGCGGCCAACTCGCGCACGGAGAGAGCTCGGGCACGGAGTCGCAAGCGGCGCGGCCGGAGCCAGCAGGGCCTCCCAGCCGGTGGATCTCATAATCGCGCACGCCGGCCAGCTTATCACGCTCGAGCCGGCCGGCGCGCGTTCGCGAGGTGGACGGAAGTCCCCCAGGCGCGGAAAAGATATGAGCCAGCTCGGCGTCATCCGGGACGGCGCGGTCGCCGTCCGTGGCGACAGGATCGTGGATCTGGGAACGTCCGGTGAAGTGCTGGCAAGAAATCGGCTGGCCGGAGAAGGCGAGGTTCTGGACGCGCGAGGCAGCGTAGTGCTTCCTGGTTTCGTGGACTGTCACACGCACGCCGTGTTCGCGGGCCAGAGGGCGCTCGAGTTCGAGATGCGGTTACAGGGATCGAGCTACATGGAAATAGCGGCGCGGGGAGGGGGCATACGGTCGAGCGTCAGGGCGTTCAGAGAAGAGTCCCCAAGCGACCTGTTCCCGCTAGGCATGTTTCGTCTCAACCGGATGATGGAGTTCGGGACCACAACTGTTGAAATAAAGACCGGATACGGCCTGTCCTTAAAGTATGAGTCGATTGCTTTCGGGGTCATCAGTGTTCTAAGTGGACTGCACCCGATGGGAGTCGTTCCCACGTTTCTTGGCGCCCACGAGGTGCCAGAGGAATTCCGCGGGCGGAAGCGGGACTATGTGAGGAACGTCGTGTTCGAGCAGATCCCGGCCATCGCGCGCGAGGGGCTTGAGGTATTCTGTGACGTCTTCTGCGACGTCTTCTGTGAGAAGGGAGTGTTCACTGTGGCCGAGTCTCGTCAGATACTCAAGGCCGGGATGGCGCATGGGATGAAACCCAAGGTACACGCGGAAGAATTCGCCAGGACCGGGGGGGCCATGCTGGCCGCCGAGCTGGGAGCCGTGAGCGCTGACCATCTGCTTCACGCGTCCGCCTCTGACATCCGCGCTCTCAGGGACGCGGGAGTGGTAGGGGTGCTGCTTCCGGGCACCTCGTTCAGCCTCGGCCTCGGGCGGTACGCTCCGGCCCGCGAGATGATAGAGGCGGGGCTGCCGGTGGCCTTGGCCACTGACTGTAACCCCGGAAGCTCAATGACTGAATCGATGCAGATGATGGTGACGCTCGCCTGTGTGGAGATGCGCATGACGGCGGCCGAGGCGCTCACCGCCGCGACGATTAACTCGGCGTTCGCGCTGGCGCTCGGCACTGACCGTGGCTCGCTGGCGGTCGGCAAGAGGGCGGACCTGGTGGTGATGGACGCGGAGGACTACAGGGAGATTCCGTATCACTACGGAGTGTCGAACGTGCGTCAGGTGGTCAAGAACGGCAAGATACTCGTGCGCTCCGGCCGCCGTTGCTGCTGAAAGCACGACACAAGGGAGGAGAAGTGGCCAGACTGGTTGAATGCGTTCCGAATTTCAGTGAGGGCAAAGACGCCTCTGTCGTGGACGCAATCGTGGCCGAGATCGCGTCAGTTCCAGGAGTGAGACTGCTGGACAAGGAGATGAACGCGGACCACAACAGGGCTGTAGTGACCTTCGTGTGCCCTCCGGACGCGGCGGTCGAGGCCGCGTTCAGGGGCGCCAGGAAGGCGTCGGAGCTCATAGACCTCACCAAGCACACGGGTGAGCATCCGCGGATGGGGGCGGTGGACGTCATTCCGTTCGTGCCTCTTTCAGGCATGACCAACCAGGAGTGCGTCGAGCTGGCCAGGGAACTGGGCGGCAGGATCGGCGAGGAACTGGGTATCCCCGTCTACCTGTACGAAGCCGCGGCCACGAGACCGGAGAGGGAAAACCTGGCCCAGGTCAGGTCGGGCGAATTCGAAGGCCTGCGCGACGCCATCGGCAGGGACCCGGCCAGGAAGCCTGACTTCGGGCCCGAACGCATTCATCCGACCGCCGGGGCGGTGGCAGTGGGGGCCAGAATGCCTCTCGTTGCGTTCAATGTCAACCTGGGCACGTCGAACGTCTCCGTGGCCCGTAACATAGCCAAGGCCATTAGGTTTGGCGACGGTGGTCTTCGCTACGTCAAGGCCCTGGGTTTCGAGCTCAAGGAGGCGGGGATAGTCCAGGTGTCCATGAACCTTGTCAATTTCCAGCAAAGTCCGGTGCAACGCGTGTTTGCGCTAATAAAGGCTGAAGCTGAGCGATATGGTGTGCCGATACTAGGAAGTGAGATAGTGGGGCTTGTGCCCCTGAACGCTCTCGTGGATGTCGCCGAACACCACCTGAGGCTGGAAGCGTTTGAGAGGGACCAGATTCTGGAGACGAAGCTCTTCGGTGAACCCGGGAGCACCGGCTCCAGCACGGCCGACTACGCCGAAGAAGTGGCCGGTGCTACGGCCGTCCCCGGAGGAGGAAGCGTCTCCGCGCTCGCCGGCTCGCTCTCGTGCGCTCTTTCGGCAATGGTCTGCGGTCTAACGATTGGCAAAAAGAAATACTCGGATGTTTGGAGTGAGATGGAGAAGACCAGGGGGGAGTGCCAGACATTGAGAAAACGCCTGCTCCGGCTGGCGGAAGAGGACTCGCGCGCCTACGAACAGGTGCTCAAGTCCAAAAGAGCTCTCAAAGTGAGGCCGGACGAGGCTCCGAGGATGGAAGCGGTCAGGGCGGCGGCGCTGAAGGCGGCCGAGGTGCCGTTGGAGGTCTGCAACCTCAGCATCAAGGCGCTCGAGTTCTCGCTCGCCGTGGCCCAGAAGGGCAACGTCAATTCTGTCAGCGACGCCGGAGTGAGCGCCTGCATGGCGCACGCGGCGCTGGTGGGGGCGTCCCTCAACGTCTACATAAACCTGGGCTCCATAGAGGACGAAGCAAGACGGACCGCGCTGCTGAGAGAGACACAGTCCCTCAGGGACGCGGGCGAAGGACTGTACAGGGAGACCAGGGAGCTAGTCGAAAGGAAGCTTTTCACGCATTGAGCGTACGACTGGAACTGAGTCAATAGATTCTGGTTTGAGTGAGACGCAACCCGCTGGACTTGCGCGTGCGGGACAAGACAGAATCTCATCTGCGTCTGGTGTGGAGAGTCTGCGTTGGAGAAGTCTACAGGCATAAAGGCCCAGGCCCAGAAACACCTCTCCAGTGGTAACCTGGACAAGGCACTCGCCGAATACGCGAAGCTCCTTTGCCTCGAGGACGTAGACCCCTACGACTACGTACTGGTGGGGGACGTGCACCTCAAGAAGGGAGCGACCGAACGCGCGGTGTCTCTGTACGCCCAGGCCATAGACGCCTACGAGAAGCTCGGCCTCTACAAGAACGCCGCCGCCATCGGCAAGAGAATCCTGCGCCTCGACCCATCACAGTCTGACATGTACAAACGTCTCGGCGACATCCGGCTGCGCGCAGGACTGGCTCACGAAGCCGTCCAGGACTTCCTCGCCTGCTACGCGATCAAACTCAAGGAGGGTGACAAGGACGCGGCGATCGAGGCGCTCGAGTGCGCCTGCAGGGCCAACCCGGCCGACACGAGCACGGCTGACAAACTGGCTGGTCTGTACGAGCAGACTAATCGGGCCGCTCAGGCCGCGGTCGAGCTCATGCGCGTCTCGGAGTTTCTGAAGTCGCGTGGCGAAGCGGAGAGGGCGTCCGATTACGAGGCAAGAGCGTTGAAGTTGGACGCCAGCGTCGGTGCTGTGACCTCGGCGGCCGCTCACGACCCGCAGACCCGAGTGCTTGAGTCGACGCCGTCGGATGGTGCGGCGGCGCCGTCCTCGCGCGACGAGGGGGCGCCTCAAGAGACGCCGGCGGGTTTTTTCCCCGCCACGGCCGCGATGGAAATCGGGCACACTTCCGGCGCCCCTCAGACCGAAGAGGAGCGGATTCCGGAAGCGGCGGAACCGCCCCAGTCGGCTCCCATCTCCGGCGCCATGCCGCCCGTCGTGGGACCCAAACAGAGGGCCTACTCGCGGCCGTCCACGGTGAACATCACCCAAGTCCTGAAGCAGTTCAAGACACAGATGGAGAACACACTCGACGCCCGCGACTACCAGTCGCATTACGACCTGGGCGTGACGTACAAGGAGATGGGGCTTTACGAAGAGGCCCTGAACGAGTTCCGAGTGGCCTCGGCCGGCGATGACTACAGGGCCAAGGCGTTCGAGATGGCGGGACAATGCCACCTTGAGATGGAGGATTTCGAAGACGCTGTCGAAGCCTTCCGCAGGGCGCTCAGGGAGCGCACGAAGGACGACGGGGAATACCCAGGGCTCTGCTTCAACCTGGGCAGGGCTCTGGAGGGGCTCGGCCGGACCGAAGAAGCCCAGGAGAACTACAACGAGGTGGCTGAGCTGAACCCTGAGTTTCCGGGCCTTCAGGGCAAGCTGACCTCCGAGGGCGACGAGCCCGTTGAGGAGGAGTCATGAGCAGGCCCGACCGGAGGGAGAAGGACGGCTCGACCGCGGGTCACATCGACCTTCACATTCACTCGAACTGGTCAGACAGCACTCTGACGCCCCGGGAGATAGTGGTCAACGCGAAGGAGAAGGGGCTTCGGGCAGTAGCGGTTACAGACCACGACTCGGTCGGAGGTGTCGGGGAGGCGATGGTCGTGGGGGCGGAGCTGGGAGTTGAAGTCCTCTCCGGCGTGGAGCTGAGCGTCAGCGACGGAGTGTCGGACATCCACGTGCTCGGGTATTTCGTGGACCACTCCGACGAGTATTTCGTGAGCGAGCTTGAGAGGTTCAAGGCCGCGCGGCTGGAGCGGGTCAAGAAGATCCTGGCCAAGCTTAAACAGCTGGCCGTGGACATCGAGCTGGAGGCAGTATTGAAGATAGCCGAGAACGGCGCTCTGGGCCGGCCCCACGTGGCTGAGGCGCTGCTCGACAGCGGCTACGTGGACACTTTCGAGGAGGCCTTCCGGCGCTACATTGGCCACCGCTCTCCGGCGTACGTGCCGAAGCTCCTGCTTTCGCCGAAGGACGCGTTCCGGCTGGTGGAGAAGGCGGGCGGCATATCCGCCCTCGCTCACCCCGGCACAGTCCAGAGAGACGACCTCATCCCGGAGTTCGTGGAGCTGGGGATGAAGGCCATCGAAGTCTGGCATCCCAAGCACGACAGGGGCGCCGTGAAATACTACATGGAGATCGCCAAGCGCTACGGGCTGGCCGTGACCGGCGGCTCCGACTCCCACGGGCTTCGGACCACCAGTGCGTCGGTCGGCTCGGAGAGAGTCCCCTATTCCGTCCTCGTCAGCCTGAAACAGGCCCTCGCCAAGTCCATCACAGCCTGAGCCCGGCTTCCGCGTCTTACCACGCCCGCCCTTGGTTCCTGGCCGCAAACCGGCCTGAATTGCTTTGGAGTTGACGGTCCCCGGCCGTTCTGGTATTAGTAAACGAAAACATCTGCGCAGGTGACTGCCGGAAGGCAGAGGGAAGCTGGTGAGAAGCCAGCACGGCCCCGCCACTGTGAACGGTTAGGAAGCCGCTCGAAGCCACTGGGGAATCTCCCGGGAAGGCGCGGTGATTCCGGTGACCCGCAAGTCAGGAGACCTGCCTGCGCGCTCGCCCAAGGCCTTCGACGGGAGGTTCACGGCTCGCACCCCTCATCCTGCCTTGGGTGGGGGTTTTGTTTTGGCCGGTCATCGCCGGGAGGCCGCGTGAGCGTCGCGCTCAAGACCACTCAAAAGATAGCTCTGGCCGGGCTGCTTTCGAGCCTGGCCGTGGCGCTCGGATTCCTGCTCATGGCGGTGCCGAACGTGGAGCTGATCACGCTCGTCGTGTTCGTGTCCGGGAGCATCCTGGGCGCGCGCGGAGGCGCCCTGGTCGGGGTCGTGACGATGCTGATATACTCCATCGCCAATCCAATGGGCGCGGCCATTCCGCTCGTGACGGTGTCGCAGGCAGCCGGGCAGGGGATAGTGGGTGCGCTGGGGGCCACCGCGCCGGCGGTGCGGCGCGTGTCTTCCAGACGAGTCGTCAGAAACGCAGTTTTCGCCGCGGCAGGAGTGGTCGTCACGCTTCAGTACGACCTGCTCACAAACCTCGCGCTGGGGGTTTCAGTGGGTTCCGTGCTGCCGGTCCTGCTGGCGGGTTTGGTGTTTTCACTCGTTCACTTTGTGTCGAACGCGATGATATTCTTCTTCCTGGCTGACGTGCTGCTGTCCGTCAGGGACAACGGCTGAGCTCGGGACGGGAAAAACTCCGGAGGTTCACATGTCGAGGTCGATGCCGTTCGGGATCCTCCTGGCCGCGGTCTGGCTTCTTGCGCTGGTGACAGCGGCGCCGGGCACCGACACGCCGTCCCGCGCCGACGCCGCTCCCGCGGACAGTGCTGCCGCGCCAGCGGAAAGCACGGGCGTTGAGCCACCGGAAAAACAGGCCGGAGAGGCAGTAGAGGCAGTAGAGGGCGCCCGCTCCTACACAGCGGCGGAGGTAACGGTGACGGCGACGAAACTCTCCAGAACACTGGGGGAGACTCCGGCCGGCGTGACGCTGGTTGAGAGGCAGGAGATAGAGGCGAACGCCGATAAGAACCTGATCGACCTCCTGGCGAAGAAGGAAGGCGTGAACCCCGGAAGCTACGGTTCCTTCGGCGCTCTGGAGTTGATGGGCCTCAGGGCAGCCAGGTCCGGAAGAACGCCGGTGGAGCTGGACGGGGTTCCGCTCAACAACGCTCAGAACGGGGACTTGGATTTCAACACGGTGCCCGTGTTGTTGCTCCAGCGCGTCGAAATAGTGAGGGGACCACTGGGTACGCTCCACGGTGGAAACGGCATTGCCGGTATGGTCAACCTGGTCACGGTCGAGCCCGAGCGGGGAGACACGCCCGTGTCGCTGGTGGGTGTCTCATCCGGCAGTCGTGCCTACAGAAAGCACATCGCCAGCTTCGGCAGGCGGTTGGGTCGGGTCGGCATGATTCTTGGAATAGAGGACGCTGGGACCGACGGGACTCCACCTTACAAGGACTACGTCGGAAGAAACTTCTTCGGCAAGTTGAACTACGAATTCGGCCCGGGCTCGAGCGCCGGCGTCCTGGTCACGTCTCATTCCGGGACCCTGAAGACCCTGAGCGACGCCAAGCAGAAGACCGAGGCCACGAGGGTACAGGTCACGGGCGGGTTCCCGTGGGGAGACAGGGTCAGGATGCGTCTCGGGGCGTTCGGTTCAGACGAGGGCACCGGGTACAGGGACGCGTACTCGGAGACCCTGAGCGACCTCGAGAAGTACGGCGCCACGCTTGACGCGGCCGTCGACGGCACTCCCGTGGGCGACGTCGTGTGCGGAGGAGGGTTCGTGAGAAACGGGCTTTCCTGCAGTGACGCGGTCAGCAAGTGGGAACCGGCCACCAGAGAAGGATACGTGTTTGGCGGAGCCAAGCTCAGGACCGGGCAATGGCTGAAAAGTCTCGTCTCCCTGAGGGCGGATTTCCATTCGAACTACGGAAACGAGCTCAGTCCGTACGGGTCCGTGTGGCACGAAGCGCGGAACGTGATGGCGTGGTTCTCGTTCGGCCGGGGCTTCAACCCGCCCACCATGAACGACCTTTTCTGGCCGGTGCAAACCATGACGTGGGAGCCATGGACCTACGTGACCAAGGGCAACAATCGGTTGGCCGGCGAGTCCAGCTGGATGGGCGAACTGGGTTCGCGCCTCACGGTGTTGGGCGGTCTTCTGCGCGGCGGCGCCACCTTGTACGCCTCGCGCGCCGAAGACTACATCGCGTGGGGCTCGTCGGTGTCGTACTCCGACTCGACTGTCACATACACTCCGGAAAACACGGACCAGGTGGACGCGCTCGGAGCCGAGCTGGCTTTGGAAGCCTTCAGGAAGGGCAAGCCCGTGGCCGGAGCGAACCTCACGCTGCAGAAGGTCGAAGACGAAGCCGGAGTGAAGGTGCCGTACATGCCGGAGAGCAGGCTCAACCTCTGGCTCACGCACGGCGTGGAGCCGTTCCCGGAATTCGAGGTCGAGCTCAGCGTGGACGCGACCCACGTGGGGACGTGCACGGAACCTCTGGGCTCGTCACAGGGCCCGTACTTCCTGCTGGAAGGGCGGCTGTCCGGTTCGGTGGCCGGTTTCACGGCGTTCGTGCGTCTGAGGAACGCCACTGATGAAGAGTATCCTTCGCGTTCTCTAATGGTGCTCGAAGAGGGCAGGCCCGCCAGCTATTACCCGATGCCGGAACGCAACTACGAGATCGGAATCCTCTGGAGACTGCTCGACTGACGCCGCACTTCTGTCCTACCGGGTCATCACGGATGCGACCGGGCGGTGAGGGGGAGCGGCGCGGGGTTCGCACTGACCATGTCCTGCCTCAGGCGCAGCGCGGGTTTTCTGACGAAAGAAGAGAGACTGGTGTTCCTTACAGTTTCTCTCTGCCTCCTGGGCGGAGGCCTCTTCCGCCTCGGCCTTTCGCTGTTCGACCTGCCTGAAGCACTCGACCCGCGCGCTGAGCCGGGGTCACCGTTCGACGGCGACACCGGGGGCGCTAAGCCGGGCTCAGAATCGCGCGTTCTCGTGTCTTCGGACGGCGCGGGAGAGCCAACCGCGGGCGAGGCCGGGCCGGAGAGCGGCGACGGCGCGGGGTCGACCGACCGAAACGCGCCGGGCGCGGAAGAACATGGTCGCGGCGGCAAGCTGGAGTTGAACGGCGCCACGCGGGCCGAACTGGAAGAGCTTCCGGGCATAGGTCCCGCCCTGGCCGGAAGGATACTGGAGCACCGCGGGCGCGTGGGCGGGTTCAAAAGCGTGGAAGACCTGCTGGACGTAAGCGGCATAGGGGAAAAGACCCTGTCCCGTTTCCGCGCCTTCGTGTGCGTCTCGGCTTCTAACAGATAGTCCCCCGGCCAGAACCGCACCGCCGCGGCACCGCCAGAGCCAGTCCTTTGCATTTTGCAAGACACGATTGCATAACTCCACGACAACCTCAGTGGCGCGTCCAGGCAGACGCCGCAACCGCGGGCGAGCTCAGGGCAACAGTGTGACCGGACGTGAGTTAGACCTCGGCCTTTGGCAGGTTACCGTCGGTTCATCTTCGCAATGTTGGCACCAATCATGCTCCAACCAGGCCCTACGTGGACTGCGTGCTTTCATCGTGACATGCACAACTCAACCGTTCCGGCCCCTTGACGGGGGTGTAGGGCGGTCTTTCCTTCGGCACAAGGAGCATCAACTTGCACGACAGCGTGGCACTCAGATTGGTCGAAGAAAAGCTGGTCTCGCAGGAGACGCTGGACAAGGCCAACAGGCAGAAGAAGGAGGCCGGCGGCAGCCTCACCGGGGCGCTGGTGAAGCTGGGGGCCATCACGGAAGACGACCTCACGAAGTTCGTGTCCGAGCTCTACAACGTCCCGGTCATCAACCTTTCCTCCATAGAAGTCGACAGGGCCGTCATAAAGCTGATCCCGGCCGACGTGGCGAGCAAGTTCCAGGTCATCCCGGTGGAGCGCACGGGCAGGAAGCTCACCGTGGCCATGGTGAACCCGAGCAACATATTCGCCATCGACGACATCAAGTTCCTCACGGGGCTGGAAGTGCAGCCCCTGATAGCGTCCGAGACCGAGATCAGAAAGGCCATAGACCGCTACTACGACCAGGCCGACTCGCTTGCCAAGGTCATGAAGAGCATGGAGGAAGAGGTCGAGATCGTAGAGGAACAGCCGGAGGAGGAAACCGGCGCGATGGAGGACGCCGACCAGGCGCCGGTTGTGAAGCTGGTCAACTCGCTGATAGCCGACGCGGTCAGGAAGAGAGCCAGTGACATCCACATCGAACCCTACGAAAAGCTCCTCAGAGTCAGGTTCAGGATCGACGGCGTGCTCTACGAGATGATGGCCCCTCCGTTCAGGATGAAGGCGTCCATAACCTCCAGGCTGAAGATCATGGCGGAGCTGGACATCGCCGAGCGAAGGGTGCCGCAAGACGGCAGGATAAAGCTGAGAACCCTCGGCAAGACCATAGACCTCCGCGTTTCCACGCTTCCGACAATCTTCGGTGAGAAGGTCGTTATGCGAATTCTGGACAGGTCCAGTCTGAACATCGACCTCACCACCCTGGGCTTCGAGCAGACCGCGCTGAACCACTTCCTGAAAGCCGTCCAGAGCCCGTACGGGATGGTGCTCGTGACCGGGCCGACCGGCAGCGGGAAGACGACGACTCTGTACTCCGCTCTTTCAAGGGTGAACACGGCCGAGGTCAACATCATGACGGCCGAGGACCCGGTCGAGTACAACATCGAGGGGATCAACCAGGTTCACATGCATGAAGAGATCGGGCTGACCTTCTCGGCCGCGCTGAAGGCGTTTCTGAGACAGGACCCCAACATCATCATGGTCGGCGAGATCCGCGACCTCGAGACCGGCTCAATAGCCACGAAGGCTGCTCTGACCGGTCACCTGGTTCTCAGCACGCTCCACACGAACGACGCGCCCAGCACCATAAACAGGATGATAGACATGGGCATAGAGCCGTTCCTGGTGGCCTCGTCCACGAACCTGATCATGGCCCAGAGGCTCTTGAGGAGGATATGTGCCCACTGCAAGGACGAGATGAAACTGCACCCCGAGATACTCCGCGAGCTGGGGCTCACGGACGAAGACAGCGCCAACAGCGTGTTCTACGAGGGGAAGGGCTGTATCGAGTGCAACAACACGGGTTACAGAGGCAGGCAGGGTGCCTTCGAGGTGATGCCGGTGACGCCGGCCATCCGCGACCTCATCCTGGACAGGGCTCCGACCAGCGAGATCCTGACCCAGGCCCGGACCGAGGGCATGCTGACCATGCGCGAGGACGCCCTGATGAAGCTAAAGAAGGGCCTTACGACTGCCGAAGAGGTACTTAAGGAGACTGCTGCCCAATAGGAGTGGGGGGGATAATGGCGTCACTACGCGAATTGCTTGAGGAAATGACGCGGAAGAAGGCGTCCGACCTGCACATAACGGCCGGAGTGCCACCGCAGCTCAGGGTCGACGGCAGGATCGTGACCACGGCTCACCAGATTCTCACGCCCGAGGAAACGGCGAGGCTGGCCTACAGCATCCTGACCGAGGACCAGAAGAAGAGGTTCGAATCCTCGAAGGAACTGGACCTCTCGTTCGGGATACAGGGGCTGAGCAGGTTCAGGGCCAACGTGTTTCTGCAGAGGGGAGTCATCTCGGCCGCGATCAGGCAGATTCCGTACACGGTGCCGACGGTCGAGGAGCTCGGCATCCCGCCGGTCATCGCGGACATCACCCTGAAGCAGAAAGGCCTTCTGCTCGTCACGGGTCCGACCGGGAGCGGAAAATCCACGACGCTGGCGGCGCTCATACACAAGATAAACAACGAGAGAAGCGCTCACATCATCACCATCGAGGACCCGATAGAGTTCATACATCAGCACAAGAAGTGCATCGTCAACCAGCGCGAAGTCAACTCTGACACCACCTCGTTCGGCGCGGCACTCAAGTACGTGTTGAGGCAGGACCCGGACGTGATTCTGATCGGCGAGATGAGAGACCTGGAGACGATGTCCGCCGCGCTGACCATAGCCGAAACGGGGCACCTGGTGCTGGCCACCCTTCACACCAACTCGACGTTCGAGTCCGTGAGCAGGATAGTGGACGTGTTTCCGTCGGACCAGCAGGAACAGATTCTGTCGCAGCTGGCGTTTGTTCTGGAGGGCGTGATAACGCAGCAGTTGATTCCCAGGCTGCGCGGAGCCGGCAGGGTTCTTGTTTCCGAGACGCTGATCTGCACTCCCGCAGTGCGCGCCACCATCCGGGAAGGAAAGACACATCAGATATACAGTCTCATGCAGGCCGGACAGAAGTACGGCATGCAGACCATGAACCAGGGGCTTCACAGGGCGTACATGAACAGGCAGATCTCCCTGGAAGAGGCCATGGGGCGCAGCTCGGACGTGAAGGAGCTGCAGCAGATGCTCGGCAAGGGCGACGCCCTGGCCGCCTAGAAAGGATTGATCTCTATGGCAACCTTTGTCTGGAAGGGAAAAACGCTGGGCGGGGCTACGCAGGCGGGCGAGGTGACCTTCGACACCCAGGAAGAGGTGCTGAACTACCTGAGGAGGAAGAAGGTCGTCATAACTTCGATTCAGGAGAAGCCCAAGCAGGTGAAGCTGAACGTCAGCTTCCGGAGGAGGGTCAGCACGAAAGACCTGGCCGTGTTCACCAGGCAGTTCGCCACGATGATAAACGCCGGCCTTCCCCTGGTGCAGTGCCTGGAGATCCTGTCCAAACAGACCGAGAAGCCGGGGTTCAAGAAGGTCATCTCGGAAGTCATGCACGACGTCGAGACCGGCTCCACGTTGGCCGAGTCCCTGGGAAAACACAAGCGGGTGTTCGACCAGCTGTTTGTCAACATGGTCGAAGCCGGAGAAGCCGGCGGTATCCTTGACGACATACTGATGCGGCTCGCCAGCTACATAGAGAAGGCCGAGTCTCTGAAGAGAAAAGTAAAAAGCGCCATGATGTACCCGACCGTGGTTCTTGTCGTGGCTCTCGGCGCCACCACGTTCATGCTTCTGTTCATCATCCCGACCTTCGCGAAGATGTTCACCGACTTCGGCGGACAGCTTCCTTTACCTACCAGGATTGTCCTCGCAATGAGCAACATGCTGCGGGACTACTGGTGGGCGCTGGGCGGCGGCATCCTCGGCCTGGCGATCGGCCTGAGGGCCTACTACAGGACCGTAGGCGGCAGGATGGTCATGGACAGGATTCAGTTGAAGGTTCCGGTCCTGGGCGAGGTCCTGAGGAAGGCGGCGGTCGCGAGATTCACCAGGACTCTCGGCACCCTGATAAAGAGCGGCGTGCCGATTCTCACCGGCCTGGACATCACGGCCAGGACGGCCGGAAACATGGTTATCAGCGAATCCGTGCTCAAGACACGGGCGAGCATCAGGGAGGGAGAGACTCTGGCGGCTCCGTTGAGACAGTGCGAAGTGTTCCCCGCCATGGTCGTGCAGATGATAGCCGTCGGCGAAGAGACCGGCGCCCTGGACGAGATGCTCAAGAAGATAGCTGACTTCTACGACGACGAGGTCGACACGGCGGTCGAGACTCTCACCTCGGTCATCGAGCCAGTGATGATCGTGGTGATGGGCGTTATGGTGGGCGGAATGGTGGTGGCCATGTACCTGCCCATGTTCAAGCTCGTGTCGGTCATCGCGGGTTAACGCGCAGCGAGTTCCTCTTCGATTACCTCTGGAGGTTACGTGCGTCCGCTGGACGGCCCGGGCGAAGCGTGGGTGTTGAATTCCCCCACGTACAGACAGGACCAGAAGGACGAGGCCAGGCGACTGCTGACGCTGATCGCGTCGCGGCCTTTGGTCCTCAGCCTCGCGGTGGGACTGGGCGCTCTGGCCAACGACGCCCTGTTCGCGGCCGGCCGGGAAACCGGCGCCGCCGTGCTGCTGGCTTCCTACGCGCTGACCGGTCTCTATTTCCTGCTCTGGGCAAGGCGGGCGAACAGACCGTTCCAGGTCGGCCTGCAGATCGTAGTGGACGTCGCGCTGGTGACCGCGCTCGTCGCGGTGACCGGGGGTCCGCGCAGCCAGTACGTGCTTCTGTACCTGCTGCTGATTCTTTACGCGAGTCTGTTCGCGTCCTTCAAGGGCGCGCTCGCGACCGGCGTTCTGTGCTCGTGCGCATACATGGCGCTCTGGTCGCCCGTGCTGCTGGGGCTGGACCTCCCGTGGGCCCGGGCGCAAACGGAGGGCTACGCCGGAGTCTTCTTCACGGGCCTGCTGTTCGCGGTGGCCGGGGTCCTCGGCGGGGTTCTGGCCAGAAGGGCGGAACAGAAGGAGAAGACGCTCAAGGACACGAGACTGGAGCTGGAGAGGATTCAGTTGGGCACGGACGTCATCCTCGAAAGCATTGGAAGCGGGATCATGTCCATCGACAGCGAAGGAAAGATAGTCCATTTCAACAAAACCGCGGCTCAGATACTCGGCCTCGAGCCGGGCCTGGTGAAGGACAGACACTACACAGAAGTGCTCGGCCACGGCATGTCCGGCCTGGCGGAACAGTTCACGCTGGGGCTTACGCAGGGGACGTCGGTGTTCAGGGGAGAAGCGGTGATCACTTCGAGAGACGGCAGGACAATTCCCCTGGGCATCAACACGAGCCTCATCGTGACGGCCTCGGGCGTGAGAGCGGGGGTCGTGGCTTTGTACCAGGATCTGACCGAGGCCAAGAGGATCGAAGAGCGGTCCAAGAGGCAGGAGACCCTGGCCGCCCTGGGCGCTTTTTCGGCCGGGATAGCGCACGAAATACGCAATTGCGTGAGCCCCATAGTCGGCTCGGCGGAGCTTCTGAGAAAGGAAGTCAGTCTCAGGGGGGACGCCAAGAGACTGATGGGTCTGATAGTCAAGGAGACCGACAGGCTGGAGGTGTTCTTGAACGAGCTCCTGTTCTACGCCAGGTCGAAGCCTCTGGAACTCAAGACGGCGGACTTGCAGGAGCTCATCCGGGAGACAATGGAAGTCGTGAAGCGGCACCCAGCCCACTCGGAGGGCAGGACGGTGTCGCACGAGCCGCACGAGGCGGAGACGTGGGTGAGCGTGGACCCGGAGCAGATGAAGCGGGTGTTCGTCAACCTCGCGGTCAACGCCCTGCAGGCCCTGGAGTGCGGCGGAGACGTCGTAATAAGGACCCGCGGCGAGCAGGGCAGCCAGCACTGGTCAACGCGGACCACGCCGTCGGTGGTCGTGGAGTTCGAGGACAACGGCGTCGGCGTCCCCGCGGAGGCCATGCACAGAATACTGGAGCCTTTCTATTCCACGAAGGGTTCCGGCACCGGATTGGGTCTCAGCATTGCGCAGAGAGTCGTGGAGCGGCATGAAGGCAGGCTCTCAATCGAGAGCCGGCTGGGCATGGGCACGAAAGTAGGCGTTCACATTCCCTGCGTCACTGCCGATAGGTTAGATACACCATACCCCGTACACGAAGCAGCATGAGGTAGAAAACATGGCAGAGGAAAAGATCCTGGTGGTGGACGACGACGAAGCGATGTGTCAGTTCCTTTCCATTATGCTGAAAAAGGAAGGGTATGACGTCACGACGGCCAGCGACGGCCATTCGGCGGTCCAGAGGGTCAAGGAAGACGGCTACGACGTCGTGATCACGGACATAAAGATGCCCGGCATGAGCGGTCTTCAGCTGCTCGAAGCGATCAAGGCGATAGACCCGAGCATGCCGGTTGTCATCATGACTGGCTTCGCCTCCCAGAGCACCGCCATTGCCGCGGTGAACAAGGGGGCCTTTCAGTACCTCGAGAAACACGCCAGCAACGACGAGGTCAAGATCGTCGTGAGGAACGCGATTGAAATGAGAAAGGTGCAAAGTCAGAACGTCTTCTTGAAGCGGCAGCTCCGAAAGTCGCACGACAACAAGGAGATCATCGGTTCCAGTGAAGAGATGGCCGACGTGTTCAAGACCATAGAGAAGGTGGCCGACACTGACAGCACCATACTCATATACGGCGAAAGCGGCACCGGAAAGGAGCTCATCGCCAAGGAGATCCATTACAGGAGCGGCCGGGCCAACGCGTCGTTCGTGTCGATCAACTGCGGAGCCCTGCCCAAGGACCTCCTGGAGAGCAGCCTGTTCGGTCACGTCCGCGGCTCGTTCACTGGCGCGGTGAAGGACCAGGACGGACTGCTCAAGGTGGCCGAGGGGGGCAGCTTCTTCCTCGACGAAGTGAGCGAGATGCTCCCTGCCACCCAGGTGAAGCTCCTCAGAGCGCTGCAGGAGAGAGAGATCATACCGGTCGGCGGCAACAAGCCGCTGAAGATCGACGTCAGGCTGATAGCGGCCACGAACGCCGACCTGGAGAAGATGGTGGCCGAAGGCCGCTTCCGCGCGGACCTGTTCTACAGACTCAACGTCATCCCTCTCAGGCTGCCCCCTCTGCGCGAACGCCGGGACGACATACCCCTCCTGGTGGACCACTTCCTGAAGAAGCTGTCCAGGGGAGGGCCGACCAAGATCGTGTCCAAGGACTGCATGGACCTGCTTTCCGCGTACGACTGGCCGGGCAACGTCAGAGAGCTGGAGAACGTCATAGAGCGGGCCTACGTACTGGACGAGAATGGAACGCTGACACCCGAGGACCTGCCCGATAAAGTGAGGGACAGGAACGCCAGAAAGGGAAGCCTCGTGATTGACTCCCCCAACCTGACTCTCGAGGAGCTCGAGAGGGAGTACATACTTAAAGTACTGACCTACACGAACTGGGGGAAGAAGAAGGCCTCGGAACTTCTGGGCATAAACCCGTCGACTCTCTACCGCAAGCTGCAGGCGTACGGACTGGACAAGTGCGAGGAAGAAGAGCTCGTTGCAAAATGACAGGGCGTCTCACACATGTCGCAGAAAGCACGAAGTCGTTGCAGCGCGCAAGGCCAGGCCGGCCAGAATCAATCCAGCGCATAAATCAGGGGTCAGTCGCTTCGAGCAACACTATGTGGGTCAATGAGATAACTGACGGAGCAGAAGGGCCGGCGCTTGGCATGCCGGTTGCTTAAATCCCAGGCAGACATAGTTCAGATACCAGGATGAAAGGAGGTGCGTGTACAATGTTGAGAGGTGCGAAGGGTTTCACCCTGATCGAGCTGATGATCGTGGTGGTGATCATAGGGATTCTGGCTGCGATAGCCATCCCGAACTTCATCGCCATGCAGGCCCGTGCGAAGGAAGCTTCCACGAAGTCTAACTGTCACACGGTTCAGCTCGCCGCCGAGGACTTTGCGGTCCAGAACAACGGCGTGTACGGCGCGAACGTGGCGGCAATCATACCGATGCTCCCCGGTGCTGCCGCACTGCAGAACCCGTTCACCAGAGCGGCAACGGAGCCGGTCGACGGCGCTGCTGCTACTGCTGGTCAGACGGGTTACGCTCCGGTCGCGGCTAACGGCGTGAACGTCGGCTATACCATAACCGGTTTCGGCAAGACTGCGTTGGTCCTTACGCTCTCGAGTGGTTCGTAAGACCCACATGAGACCGAGGGGTGGCAGGCCGCAAGGTTTGCCACCCTTTTTGTTTTTGGCGCGCTTTCCGGCCGCGAGGCGGAGCGCCATGTCCCTGCGCAGGCGCGGTTCCGCCTGCGTTTCGTTTTGGGAATCCCAAGCGGGTGGCGAGGTTACGTGGCATGCTAATTGCTCAAGTGGTGTGTGGTCAGAGCGTTGGACGATGACGTCGTGCTTCTCGAACCAGCGTGGGGGATACACCGTGTTGCCGGATTTGAATGTGCGTCAAGAGGTTCTGAGAGAGGGAGAGGGCGCCCTCTCAGCAGATGGGAGGACGGCCGAAGCTTCTTTCCCGGAGGCGGCGGACCCCGTGGCGGAGTCCCAGGGTGAGCGAAGAGTGGTCGTCAGGGCCGTGAATCTGGGAAAGGTTTTTACCAGCTCCTTCACTGCCAGGAAGAAATGGGCCGTCCGTGGCCTGAATCTTGAGGTGTTCGAGAAGGAAGTCTTCGGCTTCCTCGGGCCGAACGGAGCGGGCAAGACCACGACGATAAAGCTGCTGCTGGGCCTGCTTCGGCCCACGTACGGAAGCATAGAGATATTCGGGACTAGTCCGGCCAGTCCCGCCTCCAGGACCCAGGTGGGGTTCCTTCCGGAGAACCCCAGCTTTTACGACTACCTGAAGCTGGGGGAATTCCTGAGACTCTGTGCGGCCCTTTCCGGGCTGCGCCGGGGCCGCGACCTGGAGAGACGCGTGGCCGAGTCGCTGTTCATCTCGGGACTGATCGAGCACGAAAATGTACAGATGCGTAAATTCTCGAAGGGAATGCTGCAAAGGGCGGGGCTCGCTCAGGCGCTCATAAACAACCCCAGGCTCCTCATCCTGGACGAGCCCATGAGCGGCCTGGACCCCCTGGGCAGAAAGGAATTCAGGGACTCCATCGTCAGAGCCCGCGAGAACGGCATGACGGTGTTCTTCAGCTCCCACATAATAGCGGACGTGGAGCTCCTGTGCGACAGGGTCGCCATCATAAACAACGGTCAGCTGGAGAAGGCCGGTCCGATCGGCGAGCTCGTGCGGGAAGACGTGAAGAGCGTCGAGATTGTGGCCACGGACGTGACCGAGAGCGCCGCGCAGCAGCTGGAGCCGTTCGTGGACGAAAGGCGGGCCGTGGGCGACGCGCTCGTGCTGAGGCTCAGGGACAGCAAGGCGACCACGCTGGTGCTCGGGACGCTGGCCTCTCACGGCGCGACGATTCTCTCGGTGACGCCTCACAAGGAAACGCTGGAGTCGGTGTTCGTCCGACAGGTGACCCGGGGCTCGCTTTCTCAAGTCTCGAGCGGCCCGGACGCGCCGGGCAGCCGTGAACGGACTGGAAAGGGACGCCTCTAAACAACAACGGAGCAACCAGTGAAAGTAATTGCGATTGCCAGGAACACCTTCAGGGAGGCCCTTCGCGACAAGGCCCTTTACGTGCTCGTGATCTTCTCGCTCGTCCTCGTCGTCAGCACGAGGATCCTGAGCCCTCTGGCTCTCGGAGAGGGTATGAAGATCACGAAGGACGTGGGGCTCTCGTCTCTGTCCTTCTTCGGAATTCTGGCCATCATCGTGATGGGCACCGGCCTCGTCCACAAGGAGATCGACAGGAAGACGATCCTGATGATCCTGTCCAAACCGGTCGCCAGGCACGAGTTCATTCTGGGCAAGTTCCTGGGAATGGCGGACGCGCTCATCGCGCTGGTGGCACTGATGCTCGTCACACTGCAGGTCATCCTGCTCCTGTCAGGAAAGGGGCTGGACCTTCCGGTGCTGAAGGCGGGGTTCCTGACGTTCATAGAACTGCTCGTGATGACTTCGATCGCGGTCCTGTTTTCTTCTTTCAGTACGACCGGCATGAGCGCCGTGTTCACGTTCGCCTTCTACGTCGTTGGACACTTCAGCAGCGACATGCTGCTGTTCGCGGCCAGGTTGCAGTCCAGCTTCGCGCGGCAAATCTGCCAGTTTCTCTACTACGTGATACCCGACCTCGAGCTGTTTAACGTGAGGGCCATGGTCGTGCACGGAGCTGACGTGCCGACGGACAGGCTGCTCGCCGCCACGGCATACGGCCTGTTGTACACGCTGGGCGTGCTCGTGCTCGCCGCCGTGATCTTCTCCAGAAAGGACTTCAAGTGATGGGTCTGTTGAAGAGTCAGGGCGTCAGGCAGGCGGCCTGCCTGCTTCTGGCGGCCGCGCTTCTGACCGGAGGCGTGTGTCTGAGACGGCAGGTGTTTGGGTCCCCCGTGCGCCGGGAGGGGCAGGAGCTCATGTACTTCCCGTCGGGCAGGTTCCTGAAACAGAGCGCGCTCGGGCACACGACGACTCTCGCGGACATCGCCTGGCTGAGGGCGATCCAGTACTACGGGCACCACCGCATGACCGATAGGAAATACGATATGGCGGGGCACATCTTCGACATCATCACAACGCTGGACCCGGGCTTCGTCCATGCTTACGTGTTCGGCGCCGTGGTGCTGTCGCAGGACGCCGGCAGGCCCGAGGAGGGACTGGCGCTTCTCAGAAAGGGCATGAGGGCGAACCCCGACAACTGGCTCCTTGCCTTCGAAACGGGGTTCATCTACTATGTCGTACTCCGCGACTCTGAGAACGCCGGCAGGTATTTCGCGCTTGCGTCGCGCCTTCCCAACGCGCCCGACATGACGTCCAGGTTCGCGGCGTTCGTGCACGAGAGGGCCGGCCACACCGAGACGGCCTTCGAGCTCTGGTCCGAGATCGCGCGGGCCACCGACAACAAGTTCATAAAGGAAATGGCAGAGGAGAGGATGGAGAAGCTCAGGGTCCAGCTCCAGCGGGAAAGGAGCGCGGCGGCCCTCCCAGATCAGGGATGAGCTTGTCCGGTCAGTATGATGTGGCTTTTCTTTTTCGTCCTGGGCCTCGCGGTCGGGAGTTTCCTCAACGTCTGCGTCTACAGACTCCCGCGTAAGATCTCCATAGTGCGCCCTCCGTCACACTGCCCGTCGTGCCAGGGCAGGGTGGAGCCGTGGGACAATGTCCCGCTGTTGAGCTTCATCTTGCTCCGCGGCAGATGCAGGAACTGCGGCAGCCCGATACACTGGCGCTACCCGATGGTCGAGCTCCTGGGCGGCTGCCTGTTCGCGGCGTGCTATCTCAACTTCGGCGTCTCGTTCGAGCTCTTCCTGTACTACGCCTTCGCGTGCGCGATGGTGGTGGTGGCCTTCATCGACCTCGAGTTTCAGATAATACCCGACGAGATAAACCTGCCGTTCCTGGTGCTCGGCCTCGCCGGCAGTTTCTTCACCCGGCTGGGATGGGTGTCGAGCCTGGTCGGCGTGCTCGTCGGAGGTGGCAGTCTCGTGCTGGTGGCTCTTCTCTACCTGAAGGCGACGAACAGAGAGGGCATGGGCGCCGGGGATTTCAAGCTCGTGGCCATGATGGGAGCCTTCTTGGGCTGGAAGGGCGTTCTTCTTGTGATATTCCTGGCCTCTCTGGCCGGCGCCGTAACCGGCGTAGCGCTGATGCTCTTCCTGCGGATGAGCCGGAGGACGCCCATACCCTTCGGCAGTTTCCTCGCGCCGGCAGGCGTGTTCGTGCTGTTTTTCGGAAACGCCATCATCGAACAGTACTTGTCCTCGTCATGGCCGAACCGATAGGCCGGTGTTGCGCAATGCAACGCCATTACCTCAGTTAAGCCGCATCTTCTCCCCACGATTTTCCTGTGCTTCTAACTGGCGCCGTGTAAAGCGGTTGCGAATGCCGATTTGAACGGGCAGCCGTCCTCGATGGCACAGGCCTTGCATTAATGGAGCGTGGGAGGCTTGTATCCATGGCACTTGTTCAAACCAATTCTAAGACGGCTCTCGATTTGAAGACAGCTCTCGGCGGCTTTCCGCCTGTTCGGACCAGGTTGGCCGAACGGGCCGCCACCGGCCCAAGTCGCCTGACCGGCTGCCGGGGCATGACGCTGGTGGAGATCATGGGGGCGCTCGTGATCTTCGGGATTCTCATCGCGCTCGGCCTTCCGGCCTTCAGGAGCTACTTCGCGACTCACGCCGTGGACGGGGCGGCCAACAACCTGTCGGTGAATCTGAGACTGGCAAGGCAGAAGGCGGCCACAGAGCAGAATAACTACAAGGTCAGTCTCGACCCGGCCGCGCTGAATTACACAATTCTGGACGACGACAACGGCAATAACGTGGCTGATGCCGGGGAAATGGTGCTTGGGCCCGTGAACATCCCAGCAGAACTAACAGTGACAAACGGACCCCTGTCGCCTTTCCCCGGAGACTCTCTCGTGTTCTATCCGAACGGGACCGCCAGCTCTTCAGGCACGGTCACGATCTCCGACTCAAGAGGGTTCTGGCGGGTCGTGGCGGTGCTGCGCTCCACCGGCGCGGTCGCGATGAGGTGAGGTAGTCAGATGAGACTCGGCGCGACGAACTTCTTCGCCCGGCTCAGGCAGGACAGAACGGGGTTCAGCCTGGTCGAGCTCCTGATGGCGATCGTGTTCATCGGGATCGGGGTAATGGCAGTCGCCGGCCTTTTCCCGCTTGCCACCAAGAACGTCAATGACGGCAAACTCCTCACGACCGCCTTGGGGCGGGCGCAGGAGAAGCTGGAGGAGCTGCAGGTGGCCGGGTTTTCGAGCTCCCTCATGAGCCCGGGCTCGTACACCGACACACTGGGTACGTACGTCAGGACGTGGGCCGTGCAGGACAGCGTGCCCAACGACGGAACGAAGCTGGTCACTGTATCGGTGGCCTGGCCCACCAACAGGGGTGGCGAGAACGTCACCCTGATGACCTACGTGGCGAGATAGCATTCCCGCGCGAGACGTGCGACTGGTTGTGAGCTCGCGCGGCAGGACGACACAGGAGCCGCAGGCAAACCGGGAAGGAAAGCACCATGGAACAGGCAAGACTCGCTAGTTCGCCGGCCGGAACAGCCGGTCACAAACGCTGCCGGGGCTTCAGTCTCGTGGAGATGATGGTGGCCATGATAGTGTTCGCCTTCGTGGCGGGAGCGCTCTACTCGCTCTACACGAGAAGCCAGAAGTCCGAGGCCATGGGTTTGGACATGGCAGAGGCTCAGCAGAACGCCAGGGCGGCGATGGACGCCATCTCGCGCGAGCTACGTGCCGCGGGGTACGGAATAGACCCCGATTCCACGGTGCCCGTGCTGGTGGCCTCGGACTACAGAATCACCTTCGTCGTGGACAGGGACAGGGACGGAACCGTCGAAGCGGGCGAAGTGGTCACCTATTTCGTTGACCCGGACACGACGCTTCCGTTGGTGCAGGCCAGTCCCAACCCCAGAGACGTCGTGATACGAAGAATCGTCAGCACGGTCGCGGACACGGCGGCAACGCCGGTCTCGGGCAGCGGTGAGATAGTCGCTTACGGCATAACCCAGGACACGGACGAGGCGGCAGGCTTCGACGTGCCGCTGTTCACTTATCTTGACACGGACGAGAGCGACCTCATGGCCTCGGGAGCTGGCACCGACCCGTACGATGCGGCATACGGCAGGACGGTGTCTGACGCGAAACTGGGCAAGCCGGCTGGAACCGGGGTCGACATCGAGCTCTCGTCCGTCACGATCAGGATAATCTCAAGCACCGGCCAGGCCGACCCGCACACAGGCCATTACCCGAGAGTCGCCCTCACGTCGAGAGTGCTCCCGCGGAACATGCCGTTTATTGCCACGTATGGTTCACTGGGATACGGCACTGCAATGGGTAGCGGCTCAGGCTCGGGCACCGGTTCCGGTTCGGGAACCGGGACGGGCACTGGCACCGGGACCGGGACGGGCACTGGCACCGGCACCGGGCTCCCGCCCTATCAGCCGCCGATTAGAATCCCGACTGAGCGAGTCCTGTCGCTCGTACTGGCCGACCTGCACGAGCGGGACTCGCAGGAGGGTTCCAGAACCACCATTGACCACGTTCACGACACGGACATAATCCTGGGAACGAAGGCCAGCGGTACCAACAACCTGGGCGTATGGTGGAACGGTTGTCCGAGCCTGTACACCGGGGACCTGCTCTTCAACATGGCGCCCTCATACACGGCGTTGTCTTCCTACGACCTGCTGGCGCTGGCGTTCGGCAATCTTGACGGATCGGCAGCCAAGTACAGGGACGTGGTGTCGGCGGTGAAGACCGGCACAGGCACCGGCGCGTTTCAGGTGTGGCTGAATCAGGGCGCGGGTGGTACCGAGGGAAAAGTAGGAACGGGAGTGGCCCCCCTGATACCCAACAACACGTTCAGAGACAACGCCACCGGCGAAGGCTTGTGCATAGCAACGGGCTATCTCAATGCAGACACTCTGCTCGATGTCGTCCTGGGCACGAAGAAGGCGAGCCTGTCTGGCCAGGTGGAAGTGTGGTTCGGTGACGGCGCCGGCGGGTTCACCCAGGTCCGGTCCACGGACGCCTACACGGCTGCCGGCGAAGTAAACGCGCTGGCCATCTTCGACCTGAACAACGACGGCGCTCTCGACATAGCTGCCGGAAGCAAGACCAACACCAACGACAGGGAAGGGAAGATAGACGTTTTCATCAACCAGACCTCGTCCAGGGGCAGGTTCGTGAAGTCCTTCACTGTGACCGCGCGCGGGAAAGTGACGTCCCTGGCCGCCGGTGACCTGAACGAGGACGGGTGGACGGACCTCGTGTCCGGCCTCAAGACCAACAACACCAAGGGCGAGGTCCAGCTCTGGCTGAGCAACGGGGCTACTATTACCAGCGCCGACTACGCTTCTGCCGACGGACCGGTGCTGTGCGTAGCGCTGGGGCCTATAGACTACGGCAACAACGACATCGACATTGTGGCAGGCAACTCGAAAAAGTCAGTGCAAGTGTGGTTTTGTGATGCAGACGCCGGCACGCCGTCGGGCATAATCCCGGCGGACGAGAGCTGGGCGGACGCGGAGACCGGCGGCATTGTGAACGCGGTCGCGGTGGCGAAGCTGGAGTGCTCCAACAGCACGCCGTGGACGGATTACCTGTATGACATCGTGGTCGGAACCGCGGTCACGGACACGTCTGGCGAGATCGTGGTCTACCTGAACCCGTATGTATTCTTGCTGCAACCCTAAACGCCCTTCGGGCGCAAGGAAGGTGGAAGGACATGAAGGCCCGTTCGAGCACCGGATCGGCTGTTTCTCCCGGCGCCGTCGCGCGCTGCTGCGCGGGCGAACGGGGAAACGCGCTGGTCATAGCCATGCTTGTGCTGCTCGTTATGTCGTCGATGGCCGCGATCTTCGTGGCCGTGACGAAGACCGAGAAGCAGATCTCCGGGAACAACCTGAGAGATTCACAGTCGCTGTACGTGGCCGAGGCGGGAGTGGCCGAGGCCGTCTCCAGAATGTCGACCCGGGCGTCGTCTTCCTACATAGGCGAGACGATATCTGCACCCACGCCGGGCTGGGGGCGCTACGTCGTTCTGTCCGGCAATGCTTCAAGTGCCGACCCGGATCGTGCCCAGACCGCGGCCGATGGGCTCGACAACGACGGTGACGGCCAGATCGACGAGAACGGGGAGGCCTATCCGGAGGTCTACTCGTCCCAGGTCAGTCTCGAAAACCCCTTGGACTACCCCTGGGTGAAGGTCAGATACAAGCAAGTGGACGTGGGGGGAGTGCAGCGCGTCGTGTTGTTCGGCGACCACGACAACAACCTTGCCACGAAGCCGGTCCAGAACGTCGTGCGCGGCCATCCCGTGATAATAGTGACCAGCAATGGAACGCAGAGCAACGCGAAGAAGACCGTGGAGGTGGAAGCGCTCAAGCTGCCGGGACCTACTGTACCGGGCTCCATATACACTGAAGGCACGTTGCAGTGCAAAGGAACCGCGTTTCATATTGATGGGAACGATTACGACCCTGTCACCGAAACCATAGTCACAGGCTCGACGCCGCTGCCGGGCGTTGTGCCGACTCAGGGAATCGGGGCCGTGGACTGCACTACTCTTCAAGGGTGGAACAACATAGACGGAGCCGGTACAAGCCCGAGCATCGTGCCCGCAACGGTGGACATAGACCTGCAGGCGATGTTCAACCTTTACGCAGCAATGGCAGACGTCCTGTACGACGGTTCACAGTCGAATCCGGACACAGGCAACTGGGGGACTATAGACGACTACAGGATAGTCTGCATAAAGAATGGAGACCTCATGATGGCCGGCCAGAACGGCGGCGGCGGCATACTCCTTGTCGAGGGTGACATGAAGTTCTCCGGGCAGTTCACCTGGTACGGACTAGTGATCTGTCTCGGCAACGTCGAGTTCACCGGTGGTGGTGCGGGAACGCACATCTACGGCGGATTAATGACCCAGGGAAACGTCTCCGGCTCCGGGACCGTTGCAGGCACCTCCGACATCTTCTACTCCAGTGCGACGATTGCGAAGCTCACGGAGTTCCAGACTTACACGGTATGTTCGTGGAGGGAGAGATAGGGGCGAGCGCACAGGTGTCGTCGCGCAACCCTCCTCGCGTCATTGCAGGAACCAGTAGTGGTAAGACCCGTAGCTCTTGTCCTGCCCGCCGGACACCCGTCCTCTTCGGACTGTCACCTCGAGTTTGTCCGACTTGACGAGCCCGGCCGGAACCATCATGACGGCGTAAGACCACCGGGAGGTCACTCTCTCGGGAGTTGAGAACCCGGCCACGGTCCCTCTCAAGTGGAGAGCTATCCCGGCCGACCTGTCATCCAGCCTGGCCAGTATCGCGAGCTTTCTCCCGGGCACGCAGCGCACAGTCATCCGCTCTCCGTCGAACACGACCCTCCCTCCGTCGAGCGCTTTCCTGCCGGAATCGTCCTCCAGGACGTTGGCGACGGACCTCCATGTGCCGATCACCCGGTAGGAATGCCGGGCCTCGCTCTTCAAGTCGGCCACGTCCACCTCGTCCACAAGTCTGAGTGCCCCAGTCTCCGGAGATTGCGGCGGCAGGTCACCCGAGTGGAGTAGACTCCAGTCGGGCAAGTAGACTACCTTGTCCGTCCCGCCGCAGATCGTGTTCAAGTCCAGGTGGGCCCTGAAGACCTCGTCTCGGGCGATTCCGGAGCTGACCAGGAACGGGAGCCAGTTGGGATAGATTGCCAGCAGGTCGGGCCGGTCATCTTCCGGCAGGTTCTCCAGGGCCTCGACGATCGAGCCTATCCCCGAGCGCCAGTTCATCACCTGGCCGGGTGTCGTGAGGCCCACGAAATCGTACGTACTGCGCCGGCTCACGTAGGAGATGGCCCCCGCGTCGTTGAGACCGATTGTCACGTCTTCACCGGTGTGGGCCCGGACCCAGTTGGCGACTCTTACCTGCTGGTGGAATATGTTCTCGCAGTTGTGGGCGTAGATTCGGGCCATCCTCTTCGCGGAGCCGAAGAAGGACACACCGGCCGCCGTGAGGAGGAGGCAGAGAACGGCGGCGGGCAGAATCCTGGCTGCGGACTGCCAGGATCCGGTCCGACGGGGTGCGCGTCCGGCCGCCCCGTTCGCGAGCATTCCGAAGCCCGCGCACGCCAGCACAAGAAACACCGGGAAGAACGGCGCCTGGTACCTGTGCTGGTGGACGTCCCAGGCCCACGGCACAAGACTCAGAAACAGGGACAGAAGCACCCACGAGAGAAGGATGAGGGCTGCCGGAGTCCTGTGCCTGCGCACGAACAGGAATCCCAGTGCCGCCGTTGTGGAACCCGCCTTGAGAAAGAAGGCCGCGAGTCTCGCCCACTGCGGACCGAAACTGGAAGAATGGAAGTCGGTCAGGAACACGTTCAGGACGAAGTACGGAAGCTCCAGGAATCTCCTCAGGTAGGCGGCCAGGACGTCGGGTTCCTGCGTGAAGAACACGCTCTTCGCCTGCGTTCCGGTGGAGGCGAAGCTGCCCGTCAGGCCGTAGTTGACGCCGAACTGCAGGCCTCCAAGAAGCGAGATGAGGAAGACCGCGGTTCTCTCGCCTCTGGGTCTGCCGGCCGAAAGGATCAGCAGCGTGATCGCAACGGGCACGGCGAGGAAGAAACCCTCTGGACGCGACCAACCCATCAGGGCAGCCGCCGCGGCCGTGCCGTAGAAGCTGCCCTTCGCTCTCTCGTTCTGCAGCATGAAGAGAGTGAGGAGCATCATGGAGCCGAAAAGCCCCACTTCCATGCCGCTCAGGTAAGACCAGAGCACGTGCCCGTTCAGCAGAAACAGCACTGCCGCGCCCGTGCCGGCTACCCAGTTCGAGAGCGACTGGACTACCCTGGCCACGAGCAGGGAAGACAGGAACAGAAAGCAGGAGCCCAGGACAAACCCGTACAAGATCAGGTCCTCTCCGGTGGCCCCGAGGCGGTATCCGAGCGCGAGAATGAGCGTGTACAGGAAACTGGTGGCTCCGGTGGTGGGAGCGTCGCCGGGCGAGTAGCTGAGGCCCCGTCCCTCCGCCAGGCTTCGCGCGTACTGATAGTAGATGAAAGAGTCGTCGAGCGGCGCGCACAGCGTGCCGTCAGTGAACTTGCCCGCGGAGACAAAGAACCAGGAAGACACCGAGAGCGTCAGTGTCGCGAGAAGAGCCGCTATGAGGAGCCTCCTGACTGCGGCGTTCCTGGTCTGATTGTCCACGGATGCCTCCGGTCGCTTCTTTGGATTTCCCGGGCGCCGGACCCCGCCCTGGTCGGGGTCCGGCAGTGCGTGCCATCTATTATGGCCGATTGTATGGCCGATTATGGGGTTCCTTCGGCCTTCCTCTCGACTCTGAAGAGCGGCGCGTCGCCGCCCAGGACCGGCTGCAACTCGAAGAACGTTTTAAGAGCAGGGTCGTCTCTCACTGTGTAAACCGGCCTGTTGTCCAGATTGGCGTTGACGAGAGCCAGCATGGCCTCGTCCATTGGCCCCGCGTCGGGCACGCGCAGGTCGGGGTGGAGAGTCCTCAAGTTGTGCACGTACCACGGCCACACGAGCAGGTACTTGAACACGACGACCGAGCCGGCGTGAGTCTCCCTGAACTCCGTCTCGCGGAAGAACCACAGGGCGAAAGTGCGGCCGTCATACTCGCTGACGATGAGAGCGTCGGGTTCGACGGCGCGGAAGGCCGCCTGTCCGAAGACGTATGGAGTGAGGTCGGCCGAGGCGTCCACGTCTCGGCCGTTCCCCAGGGCCGGCGGGAGCACGCACGCCAGGAGAAGCGCTGCCGCGGCGACTATCCCGCGCCACGCGCCTGCTCGCGGGGGCAAGCTCGGCCCATGCGAGACGACTGCCGTGGGGCGGTGGCCACGACTGAACACGTTCTCCGCCGCAGTCGCGACGCGCTCGATTCCCAGCGCGGCAAGCACAGAAAGTGCGAAACTCGCAGGCAGGAAATACGCGGGCGGGTCGGGAATGTCGTACACGGCAACCAGGGTCAGGTCCAGCACTGCTACCGCCAGCATCGCGGCGCGCACCCGGTTGAGTCTCTTTCCGGGCGTGAGCCCCAGGACTGCCAGGCCCAGCGCGGGCCAGCCCGACGCCAGAAACGGACCCGGCCAGAGGCGCGACAGCGCCTCGGGCAACGGCGACGCCAGCAGCCTGAAGTGGTACTGCGCTCCGGTAACGACCCACTTGAACTGGCTCCACGTCTCCGGATTGCCCCAGTCCAGCTCCGGGTTTCTGGCGGAGCGGATGGGGAGGCAGGCGTACAACGTTAGAGCCAGGCAGAAAAGCGCGGCGCAGGCGGCGAGCGTCCTTAAGGAGACCGCGGGCCCGGGCTTCGGCCGGATCACCAGAGTCAGCACGAATACCAGTGTCAGAACGGAGAGCATGTGATTGGCGAACGAAAGGCCAAGTACGTATGCGGCCAGCAGCAGGTATCTGTCCCTGTCACGGCCTTGAATCGGAGACCGGGCGACCCCGGCGCCCCCGGGTTGAAACGCACGGCCGCCGGATTCCACGTCTTCATCTCGGCCCGCCCATCTCATGACCAGGTAAAAGACGATCGAAAAGAAGAGCATGTGCAGGCTGTACACCTCGGCCACGACTGCCTGCGACCAGTAGTGAAGCGAGAAGCCCAGCGACAGCGCGCCTGCCAGGCCGGCCAGGAGTCCGGTCCTGCCGGGCAACACCCTAACGAGCGTGAGAAACAGGAACACGGGCGCAAGCGCGCCTGCCAGGATTGAAAGAAGCGTGATGCGAAAGGCCACGCCTCCAGGCATCACGAGCGAAAAGAAGCGACCCAGGAGGAGGAACACCGGATAGCCCGTGGGGTGCGGTATGCCCAGAGTGTACGCGCAGGTCAAAAGGTCGCCGCTGTCCTCGCTGAAATTCCTCCAGGAGACCGACACGGACGAGGTGTGGCTGTAGACCATGACGAAGAGAGCGCACAGTGAAACTGCCAGCCAGGCGTGTGCTTTTCGCATGGCCGGAATCTATCACCGGCCGCAGGCAGTGTCAACTCGCGGCAGCGCCGCATTCGGCGCGGGCCACGCCCGCCCGGCGCCGCAAAAGGCAATGCCCGGTTCGGTAAGCGCAACGTGCGGCCCACTCTGCGCCTCGGCCCGAGAACCCGCCACGCATCCCATTGTAAGGTAGCGGTTTACACGCAGGCGCGCGGCGCCGACGGAGTGCGAGAAGGCACAGAAGTTGCTCCCCTCAGAGTCAGTCTTTGGGTGTTCCTCGGGCGCCTGCGCGGGCGCCGGGACCTGATTCAGGTCACAATATGCTAAGTCTGCGCCGAGTCGGAGCTCCGGAACTGTGTTGAGATTTTTCGCTATATTACGCGGCCGGAACTGCCGAAAGACAAGGTGAAGGGGGATTTTCCCCTTGACACCCACCAGTGTGTTTGTTAGCTTGGCGCGTTTGGAAACTTACAAACAGGCAACAGGTTAGACCCGATTGACGAGGCAAGGATGTTCAAGAAGAAAAGATCTTCGGTAGGACTGGACATCGGCAGCAGCTCGGTGAAGGTGGCCGAGCTCGAGGAGCGGCCCGAAGGGATCAGCCTCGTCAATTTTGGCGTGGCCGACCTGCTCCCCGAGGCGATCGTCGACGGCGAGATAATGGACCGCCAGGTGGTGGTTGACGCCATCCGGAATCTGTTCGAGGAGAGGGCGATCAAGAACAAGAGGGTCGCCAGCTCCGTGTCGGGCCGGGCCGTGATAGTGAAGAAGATTCTGATGGACCGGCTTGGCGAAGAGGACGCGCGCGAGGCGATCTTCTGGGAGGCCGAGCAGCACGTCCCGTACGACGTCAGCGACGTGTCGCTGGACTTCCAGATACTCAAGACGGACGTGGGGCCCAAGCAGATGCAGGTGCTGCTGGTCGCCGCCAAGAAAGAGATGGTAAACGTTCACTCCGAGCTGATAAGGGAGGCGGGCCTCATCCCCGACCTCATCGACGTGGACGCCTTCGCCGTGCAGAACGCCCTCGAGGCCAACTATGAGTTCACGCCCGAGGACGTCGTCGCGTACGTCAACTTCGGAGCGGAGATGACGAACGTGAGCATAGTGAAGGACGGCGTTCCGCACTTCACAAAGGACCTGGCCCTGGGCTCGCACACGGTGGCCGAGGCGATTCAGAGAGAATACGGCCTGTCCCAGGACCAGGCGTTCAAGGTGCTGAGGGGCGAGGGAGAGGGCACGTACGACGTGCCTCAGTTCGTGCAGACTGCCTGCGACGACCTGGTCGTCACCCTGGACAGGGCGCTTGCATATCTAAAAACTTCGAACGAGGCCGAGGCGCTGACCCGGGTCCTCTTGAGCGGCGGGTCCGCGCAGATGCAGGGCCTTAAGGAGCTCATGGCCGAAAAATTCCATGTTCCGGTGGACCTGGCAAACCCGCTCTTGCGGATTGCCTACGACCCTTCGCTGTTCGAAGGCAGAGATCCCGCGCGAGAGGCGCCCGCGCTGACTGTGGCCATAGGGCTGGCGCTGAGGAGGGTGGGGTCCGAATGATTAGAGTAAATCTCCTTCCCGCGGATCAGAAGTCAAGGAAGAGAACCATAAAACTGCCGAAGGTCGGCAACGTCGCGCTGCTCGGAATGGTGGGTGGCGTGGTAGGCCTGCTGCTGGTGACATTCCTGGTGCAGGGAGTGCGCACCAGGAGCTTGAAGTCGAAGATCGCCGAGGCCAAGACGCAGGCCGCCCAGCTCGGGCCTCAGATCGAGCAGATAGAGAAGCTGACGGCCGAGAGGCGGGAGCTGGACACTCACCTCAGGGTCATCAGGGAGCTCGAGAAGGACAGGACCTTCGAGGTCATGCTGCTGGACGAGCTCAACAAGCGTGTTCCTGACCATCTGTGGCTCACCTCTTACAGCCGCACGGACAGCGTCTCGGTGGCCATCGACGGCGTGACGTTCTCCAACCTCATCGTTGCCGACATGATGACCCGTCTCGAGCGGTCGGTGCTGTACGACAACGTCGACCTGACCATAGCGGAGAGGGGCATGATAGAGGACCGGGACGTGGTCCGCTTCACGTTGACTTCCAAGGTCAAGGCAGAATAAGAGGCAAGCATGGATTTCAAGAGCCCGAAAACTCAGAAGATGTTCATAGGGATTGTCCTGCTTGCGGCAGTCATATATTTCTACTTCTTCGCCGCCTTCGTGCCTTTCGGTTTCAGGGCGCAAATTGCCAGGTACGGAGAGCTGAGGCAGGAATACGACAAGCTGACCTCGGACCTGGCCAAGGCGCGGCAGATGGTTAACGACCTGCCGAAGCTGAGGAAGGAATACGAGGAGCTTCATGCGGCCTGGCTCATGGCCAAGGAGCTCCTGCCGGAGGAGAAGGAAGTGGCGAGTCTCCTCAGCAAGGTGACCATCGCCGGCCAGCAGGCGGGCGTCAAGTTCACCCTGTTCAAGCCGCAGCCGCCGAAGGACGGAGAATACCACACCGAATACCCGGTTGAGGTCAGCGTCGTGGGCGGGTACCACGAGGCGGCCGCATTCCTGAGTGAGATAGCCAATCTCTCGCGGATAGTGAACGTGTCCAAGCTCAAACTCGTGACGTTCGAGAAGGGGCGGGTCGAGGAGACGGTTCAGGCCACTTTCATAGCCTCGGCCTATACTCTGAAAAGAGGTGCTGCGGATGTCAGTCGTGAGAAATAGAGCCGTCGTTGTCTGCATCGTAAGCCTGCTCCTGGCCGCGGCGTGGGCCGAGCTGAGCCCCGCCCAGACTGCGGGGACCGCCGCACGGAAAGTGAGCGAAGTTGAGCTCCTTCTTTCTAGGCCGAAGTTCCTGTATTCCAGTCTGGGCAGCAGGGATCCCTTCATGTCGCTCGTCAGCGGCGAGTTCCACGGCGAGGGCAACATCGGGCTCATCAGCGTGGGAGACATGGAGCTGGTCGGAATACTCTGGGGCAGCAAGGAGAGACTGGCCATGGTCGAGGACAGCCGGGGCAGGGGCTACGTCCTGCGGGTCGGTGACGCGGTCATGGACGGAGTCGTCAGGGACATAACCAAGGACAGCATCGCCATTGCTCAGACGTTCTACGGAGAAACGCAGACCGTAATAATCAAGATGACACGCAAAGAGGGTGAGCGAAATGAGAAGTAAGTTGAAAAGCGGATTCCTGGCTCCTCTGATTGCTCTGGTTCTGCTGCCGCCGTTGGTCGCGACGGGCGCGGAGCTCTGTCGCGTCGAGGACGTTGCGGTGGTTGACAAAGGCGGCACGGTGACCGAGGTCATCATCAGCGCCAGCGCGCCGCTCGCGTACAGAGATTTCACCCTCTCCGACCCTCCGCGGATAGTCATAGACTGCTTCGACGCGGTCGACGCCATCAGCACTCCAGCGCAGCCGGCCCCGGAATCGGGCATACTGCGCATACGGAGCGGGCAGTGGACGGGCGAGCCGGGAAAGACCATTACCAGGGTCGTCGTTGACCTGGCGGCCGACCTGTCTTATTCCGTGAGCACGACCGAGAAGGGGCTCATTGCAGTTGTGGGTAAGAGCGTCCAGGCGCAGGCCGTTCCGGCCGGCATGGCGCAGGAGAAGGTGGCGGTGGAGGAACCTGCTAAGGTCGCGGTCCCCCGCAACCCGGGCGGCGGCGAGCTCATATCTCTGGACGTTCAGGGAGCGGACATCAACACTGTCCTTCGGACTCTGTCCGAGTTCAGCGGCCGCAACATAGTCACAAACAAGGAAGTCAAGGGCGCCGTCTCGGTGCGGCTGAAGAACGTGCCGTGGAGGAACGCCCTGGAGATGATACTCAGGACCCAGGGGCTCTCGTACATAGAAGAGCAGGGGATCCTGCGCGTGGCCACCTCCACCGAGCTTCAGAACGAAGAGATCGACAAGCAGACCGCCGAGAGAAAGAAGGAAGACCTCCTTCCTCTCGTCGTTAAGCGGGTGAAGGTGGATTTCGCGAACGCCGGCGAGCTCAAAGTGTCGCTGGAGAAGATGCTGACCCGCCGCGGCCACATAGAGGTCGACCAGAGGACGAATTCGCTCCTCATCACGGACATACAGGAGAAGACCGACGCCGCCGAGAGGCTGGCGCACGAGCTGGATTCGATGACACCTCAGGTTGAGATAATCGCCAAGATGGTGGACGTGGACGCGAGCGCGTCGAGAGAGCTTGGCATTATCTGGAGTCTGAACGACCTGGACATCGGCAAGCAGAACGTGGACGAGGACGTGGAAGTCAGCGCCCCGATCCTGGACGCGATTGGGACTATGCGGATCGGCGCAGTGAGAGACTTCGCCACGCTGGACGCCACGATCCAGGCGCTGGAGTCGAAGAATCAGGCCAACATAATCTCGAACCCCAGGATCACGACCGTGAACAACAGGGAGGCCTCCATACTCGTCGGCAAGGAAATCCCTCTCATCGTGCAGGACGAGGCGGGCAACCCCGTGACGGAGCTCAAGAAGATCGGCGTCACGCTCAAGGTGACGCCCCACATCAACTCCGAGAGCGAGGTGACGCTTGACCTCCATCCCGAGGTGAGCGACCTTGCCTCCCAGGCCACGGTGCAGGGTGGAGTGATAATCAACACCACGCAGGCAGACACCAGGGTCATCGTGAAGAACGGCGAGACCGCCGTGATCGGCGGCCTCATACGTGAGAACACGAGCTCGGTCAGGACTGGCGTGCCCTTCCTTCAGAACATACCGCTCCTGGGTTATTTCTTCCGTTCCACGATCGAGGTCAAGTCGAAGCGCGAACTGCTCATATTCATTACCCCGAGGATAGTCGAGCCCCGGCTTTCCTCCACGAAGTAGAGTTGTTTCAGTAGGGCCTCTTCACACGGGAGCCCCGGTGGCACCGGCCGCCGGGGCTTTTTGCTTGTACGCCCAGCATGATGTTTACCTTGGAGGTGCGAGTCCTCCCGAGAGTTGGCCATAGCGATCGAAGCGAAGCGCAACTGCGGAAGGGTGACCGGCCGTGGGAAGGAAGCGTGGAGCGAAGCCGCAGGCCGACGTA
>CAZMZP010000044.1:0-13921 GCA_964570935.1 uncultured bacterium | reverse complement strand
TCTCCAGCTCCCGCACGTTGCCGGGCCACTCGAAACTCATCAGCTTCGCCATCGCCGCCTTCGAGATACCCGGCACGCCCCGCTTCGTCTCCAGATTGAACTTGTCCAGGTAGTAGTTGCAGAGAAGCGGCACGTCTCCCTTTCTGTCCCTCAGCGGCGGGATCCAGATGACGATGTCGTTGAGCCGGTAGTACAAATCCTTCAAAAACTTCCCGTCCTCCACGTCCTTCTTGAGGTCGTGGCTCGTCGTGGCGCAGACGATCTTCACGTCGAGCGTCATGTAGCTCGTGGAGCCGACGGGCCTGATCTCGCCGGAATCCAGCAAATGGAGGAGGCGCCGCTGGAGCGACACTCCGGCCCTTCCGATTTCGTCCAAGAAGATGGTCCCGCCGTTCGCCTCCTGCAGGAGTCCCTTCCTGTCCCTGTTGGCGCCCGTGAAGGCGCCCCTCATGTACCCGAACAGCTCGCTCTCCAGCAGGCTCTCCGGTATCGCGGCGCAGTCCACCGTCACGAACGGCTTGTCGTTCCTCGGACTGCTCATGTGAATGGCCTTGGCGATGAGCTTCTTGCCCGTCCCGGTCTCTCCCTGGAGGAGCACCGTCGACAGGTTGTCGCTCACCTTGCCAATGAGCCTCACTATCTCGAGCATCTCCCTGTCCTGAGTGATGATGTCCTCGAACACCACGCGCTCTTCCAGCTTCTTCCTCAGGCGCAGGTTCTCGTCGGTCGTGTCTTTGAGCTTCATTTCCGTAATGAGAGCTCCCAGCTTTATCGAAAGGCCCACGCAGGTGTTCAGCTCCGACTGGAGAAACGCGCCCGCGGGGTTGCCTTTCAGCCTGTCGACGTACAGCACGCCCCTGCCGGCGTCGGCCCACTTGAACGGGACGGCGATGAAGCATCCGACGTCTCTACCCAGGTCGACGTCCGAGCCGTTCTCGGCGGAGGATGGCATGTGGAGTGATATGTAGGGCTCGTTTCTGCTCTGTATACCCTCGGGAGAGAACAGAAGCGAGACGATCTTGGACACGGTGTCCGCAGCAATCTTGCGAGCCTTCGCGAAATCCTGAGAGCTCTTCTCTCCGGTCGCCGAAGCCAGCAAAGCGCCGTCAGCGCCGACGGACTGGACTATGACGCCCAGCATTTCGTAAAGCTTTTCGCCGAAGTCGAACGACAGCTGAGCTATCTCTTCGAGTCTCTCGCAGAGCTGGAACTGGCTGAGCTGGGAGATGGACGTCTTTACCAGCTTCTGCTCCATCTCTCTCTGCAGCGCGGCGACGGCCTTGAGGGCCTCGTCGTCGTTCTCGCGGGAGAAGACGTCGCGGGCTCTGGCAAGATGGCCGTGAGCCGCGTCTATCACGCCTCGCGCCGAATCAACCCGGGCGAGCCCGAGGTGGCACATGCCCACCCAGTAGCCGGCCCCCACTGACAGAAACAGGTCTCTGGCCTCGTCCACGAGGACGGCCGCGTTCGCCAGCTCGGCTGCGGCGCCCGACGACACCAGAAAGTCGGCGTTGTCCAGAAGAAGCCGGGCCAGGTTGAACCTCTCGCCTATGCCCCTCAGCATCTCGGCGCCCGAGTTGAACCCGCCGGCGGCCTCCCCGGTCGCGCCCAGAGCGGCTTGAGCGAGCGCCATCACGCGCCAGGACAGCGCCTCTTCGAACTTGTCGCCGATGCTCCTAGCGCAGGCGTTCGCGCTCTTTATGAGCGACAGCGCCTTCTGCGTCTCGCTCTTCTTCAGCGCAAGCTCTGCCCGCATGCGGTACAGCTCGCAGTTCAGGTCCTCGCCGGCCTCGAACTTGTTTGCCAGATTCCAGGCGGTCTCGTAGTGCTGATTGGCGGAGGCCAGGTCACCCCTGTCGAACGCCAGCGCTCCGAGGAACTCGTGCACGAGGATTTCCTCGCGGACGTGATGGTACACGACGAGAGTCTCGCGAGCCTCGTCGAGACTCGACTGGGCGAGCGTCCACTGCCTCATCAGCCTGTAGACGTTTCCGAGGCCTATGAGAGCCCTCACGGCCCTCAGAGGGTCGTTGACCTCACGGCTGATCTGCAGGGACTGCTCGAAACTCTCTGTGGCCAGCTTCCAGTTGCTGAGCTTCGTGTGCACGACACCGAGGTTCTGAAGCTGCTGGGCCCTTCCGTGGTACTCCCCTTCGACCGCCTGCAAGTTAAGTGCCACTTGCAGATATTCGATGGCTCGCGGCCAGTCGCAGGAGTTCTTGAACACGAGACCCAGGTTGTTGTAAGAGAGGGCGAGGTCACGGATGTCTCCCGCCTTCTTGAAGAGGTCGAGCGCCCTGAGGAAGCACTGCTTCCCGTCGTCTGACCGGCCCGTCCGCAGGAGCACGTGTCCGAGCAGGTTTTCGGCGAAGCCCTTTTCCTTGTACTCCGTGGAATCGGCGAGCAGATCCCGAGCGGTTTCCGCGCAGTGGAGCGCGGCCTCGAGGCGGCCCCTCGCGATGGCAAGCTTGCCCTTTTCTATCTGGATCCTGGCCCTCTCGACCGTGTCCGAGAGGCCGTGCGCGATCTCTTCCGCTTCCTCGATGTAGCCGTCGATTTCGTCAATGCGACCAAGCCGTTCGAGGCAGTAGCAGACTTTCCTGAGCAGCGGGGCCCTGTCTTCTGGCGAATTGTCGCTGGGCAGAAGCTCAAGAGCGCGGGTGAAATAGTCCACGGCAGACTCGTAGCTTGCGGCGCCCACGCAGATGTCACCAAGCCTCGCCAGCTCGCGGGCGCCCGACTTGGTTACTCTCAGTCCGCCGTCAGACGGTTCGTTCTGCTCTTCTCGCATGCCGCCAGGGTCCCCACTCAATGCTGCCCACTTCCGGGAGAACCGCTACAGAATGAACGGAAACAGGCCTGCCACTTTCAGGACAAGCCACAGCAACCGCACATCCTCCCGGCGCGTGTTTAAGACCTGCTCTTCCCTCGAAACAGCGTACCCTTCTGTCCAGACGATGACACTGCTCTCGTCGCCGATACGGAACGCGGTCCCGCCGAACATGCCAGTACCGCCCATGGGGCTGTTGATGGCAATGTCGTCGGGATCACCGCCTTCGTCGCCGCCACCCGGTTCGGGTGGACCCGTGGCGCCGTCCGTGCCCGGCAAGATTACTTTGGACTCGACGGAAGGTACACAGAAAGGAATATACAGGGTCAGCAAACACGCAAGCGCGACGAGAAGAACGTAGGTCTTATGTCGAGCCATGTTCGCTCCCTCCTTCCCTCTCTCCTTCCAACCCCTCGTTACCCAGAGTCCGAACGACTAGAACTGTGGAGAAAATCGGTTGGCAGATGCACCAACCCGGCCTCTCACAATGCATCAACCGTGCCACTACCGTCCAACTCTCGTTCCCGTAACTCTAGTTGGTCCAAAGAGTTATAGTGTCTATTGTCGAGCCCGGGCTGCCGGGACCCTCATCGGGTCCCATCGAAGGTGACGCGGTTACCAAAGGGCTCAAGTGGGGCTTCCAACTCGTTTTTCAGAAACAGACTGCGATGGATACCAAGTAACCGCCACTCGGCACCCGGGCGCCACTTTGGGGCTTATGGTATCAGTGGCTTCCCATTAACAGCATAGACCTGTCTGGCCTTTTTGTCAAGCAATTTAGGGCGGTCAACTGGCTTGAAATGCTTGAGTTGCCTGCTCTCCCCCGGGCCGGCCGGCCGCCAGTAGCCGGTCGTTTGCCGTGAGGCGGTATTATGTGGTATAATTATTGTGTTAGTGTCGCAGGCAATGCTCGTCTGCACAGCGCTGGGAATTCAGGGTACCGTTCTCAACCTAGTTGCGCAGCCATGCTTAACGGAGGTCCCTCGGCGCACCCCATGAGAAAACACTCCCTCACATTCAGGGCCCTGCTGGAGGGCGTTCTTCCAGTGCAGAGACTGTCCCTCCCCGAGCAGAGGGACGTGGCTCTCGCCCTGGCTCGCGGAGACGACGTGGAGCTGGAAGAGCTCGCCCTGAGTAGCATCGAACGGCTGCAGTCCCTAGGCTACGTGAAGTTCCTGGGCGAGTCCTCGGAGGGCGAGGAGAAGGTGCTCAGGTACCGCAACCAGCTCTCTTCCGAGTACATCACCATCCGTGTGCCGTCCAAGCGGATGAGAGAGGGCGTCACCCTATTAAAGCTGCCGTTCCAGGGAGCCAGGATCCGGGCCACGCTGGACCAGGTCAAGGGACTGCTGTCCCTGGACGAGAGGATTCTGACCAGCGACGACCGGCTCCTCACGGGGGTGAACGACGTGCTCAAGTTCATTCTCGAGACAACCAGGGAGGTCACGAACTGTGACGGCGTGGCCTTCTGCCTGGCGAAGGAGTCGCAGGACAAGTTGAGGTATCTGGAGCCCGTGACGCAGGGCCTGGAGCCGGCGGCCGCGTACGTGGAAGAATGGGTGATCGAGAAGGGCTACCTGGCCTACGTGGCCGACGTTTCGGCGGCTCCCCCGGAGGCCAGGATGGCCGGAGAACCCTACCAGTCGGTCGCGGCGATGCGAGTCGGAGGCGAGGGACATCCGCTAAGGGGGGCACTCCTCGCGTGCAGCGCGAAGAAGGATTTCTTCGCGGAGCAGAAGCTCGTCCTGCTCAGCCTGCTCGCCGACACCTGCACCGCTCTCTTGGCCAGGACCGAAAGACTCGGTAGACTCGTGTTCGTGGACTCACTGACACAGGTCTACAACCGGTCCTACTTCGACGTCCAGCTGGGAAACGAGATCGCCAGGGCCGCCAGAGAGAAGAAATGCATGGCGCTCTGCATAGTGGACATCGACAACTTCAAGACCTTCAATTCCCGCTTCGGCTACGAGGGTGGAAACCAGGTCCTGAGAGAAGTCGCGCAGATACTGAAGACCGACATAAGGCCTTTCGACTCCGTGGCCAGATGGGGCGGGGAGGAATTCGCCGTGCTGCTCACGGCTCCGGTGACCGAGGCGCAGGCCGCGGCGATCTGCGAGCGATTGAGGACCGCGATAGAGAAGATGCCCCTCAAGATAAGAGACCTGCACGGGAATCCGTCCGACGTCCAGATAACCGTCAGCATAGGGGGCGCCGTCTACCCGGACGACGCGCAGAACGCCGGGGCACTCTGGCGAAAGGCGAACGAATCGCTGCTGGAGGCGAAGCGCCCGCCCAAGAACAGAACGCTGTTCTGGGCCGAGCTCGGGCTGACGGACCGGGGGCTGCCCGAGGGCGGGGCGTAGGCGCCACCCGCGCTACTTCTCGTCCAGGAGCCTGATCTCGTCAATCCTGTCCCCTCGGTCGATTTTCTCGACCACGTCCATTCCCTGCACGACGCGGCCGAACACGGTGTAGCGTCCGTCAAGATGCGGCTGGGGCGAGTGAGTTATGAAGAACTGGCTTCCCCCCGTGTCCTTTCCTGAGAGCGCCATGCCCACGGCGCCGGCCGAATAGCGCTCCCTGTTGATCTCGCAGCGTATCGAGTACCCGGGTCCTCCCCAGCCGTCTCCCCGCGGGCACCCGTCCTGTATCACAAAATTGGGTACAACTCTGTGGAACGTGAGACCCTTGTAGTAGCCCTGCTCCACCAGCTTCACGAAATTCCGCACTGTGTTTGGAGCTTCCCGGCCGAGAAGCTGTATCACGATCTCACCCTTTGCGGTCGCGACGGCGACGCGCCCGCTGTAGGAGCTCACGGCCACGTCGTAGTCGTCCGGCACTTCCGTGGGGGGGCTGAAGGCGAGCCGGCTCAGAGCCCACAGGCTGTCGGCCAGACGCCGTCCCCACAGCTCATTGAAGGCTTCGTAAGCGGCCTTCCTCACCCTGACGTCCTTGTCGGACAGCGCCTCCCGGTAGGTCTCCAGAGCGCCGACCGCCTTGAGCTTTGTGAGCGCCTCCAAGGCCGCGATCTTCACGTCCGGCTCCGGGTTGTCTTTCCACTTCTCGTACGTCGCGAGGAGCGTGCCGAACGCCCTGGGCTCGCCGCTCTCACCGAAGGCCTCGCACGCGCAGGCCGCCACGACGATGTCCGGGTCAGTGGCCGCCGCCTGCAGCAGGGACAGCGTGTTCTTGCTCTTGAGTTTTCCGATTCCCACGACGGCGGACGCCCGGGCCCGCGCGTCCATTTCGGCTTGAAGCGCGGCCTGAAGCAGCGGAAGCGCGCCGTCGACGTTCGCCTCTCCCAGGGTCTCATAGAAGGCAGCTCGAACGAACCACACGTCCCGCTTGATGAGCTGGTCCATCAGGGTTTGGGCGGTCTGTTTGTTGGACAGAACGAGAGCCCTCACTGCCTCCGCCCTCACCATCGCGGAGCTGTCGAACGTCAGTCTCGTTATGAAGTCCGCGGCGTCGCTCGAAGCCAGCTTGGCCAGCGACGCGCAGGCCGCCGCTTTCACCTGGAATGAGCCGTCGTCCAGCATCGACACGAGGTGCGGAACCCCGGTGGCCGCCGGAAACAAGCCCAGGGACCTGGCGGCGTTGACCCGCACGTGCCAGTCTTCGTCGGCCGAAAGCCTGCCCAGGACCGCGGCGGAGCCGTCGGACGGTATCTTTCCGAGCGCCCTGGCAGCGTAGCTCCTCACGAGCCAGCTCTTGTCACCCGCCAGCCTGGCCAGGACCTTCAACGACTTGGAGTGCGGGATGTTCTCGAGAGCGTATGCGACGTGCCACCGAGTCTCATCGTCCTTCGACCCCGCGGCCTTCCACAGAGCCGACAGAGCCGTGCTGTCGCCGACGAAGACCAGAGAGAGGGCGGCCCGGGAAGCGATCCCCTTCCGGCGCGAATCCAGCAAGCGGATAAGAGGACGCACGGCCTGGCGGCTCTTGGTCTTTCCCAGGGCCTCGACCGCCGTTGCCTGGACTTCCTCGGACCGGTCCGAGGCGAGAGTCAACAGATGGGCCGCGCTGGACACGGAGTACGTCTGCCCCAGCGCGAACGCCACGCTGACGCGGACTTCGTCGGAAGGGTCACCGAGGAGCTCACCCAGCGCCGGGACCGCGGTCGAGTCCTGCAACCTGCCCAGGGCTAGGGCGGCCCTCGCCCTGACCGCCGCGTCCTCGTCCGCCAGGAACGCGGCCACGACGGACGCAGCCGCCCGCGCGTCTTCCAGGGCGGCTATGTGCTTGAGCTTCCCCGCGCCTTCGGTCAGTCCGGTGTCCGGGGCCCCAAGGCCCGGCGCCGCCAGCAAGAAGAGGAACGAAGCGACCACGACTCCCGGAAGAAGAGAGGTCATGGCTCGCGCCGTGGACGCGAAAATCAGTTTCCTGTCCAATGTGCACCACCTTGTGTGTGAGTCTGCCTGCTGCGGAGTTCGAGCGTGCGGGAGAGTCTATTCCACCTTGACGATCTTGTCCAATCTGGTGATCTTGCGGCCTTCCGTGTCCGTGGCGGTGATCCTGTACACGTAGAGCCCGTTCGCCACGCGGTCGCCTTCGGCGTCGAGCCCCTGCCAGACCACGCTGTTTTCGCCGACGACGGCGCTCCCGGCGATCTCGACCAGCTTCCTGCCCGAGATCGTGAATATCTCTATCACTACTCCTGCCGGTGAGCCAGTTAGCTCGTAGTTGAACGAAGTGACCCTTTCAAACGGACTGGGATACACGAACAGCCTGTTCATCGCGAACCCGGAGTTGACTGCCACCGTGACGGAACGTTCGACGTCTCCGATCCCGACGGCCAGGACGTGGTCCCCGTCGGCCAGGCCCAGCTCGATAACGATCTGCCAGTTCCTGCCGGACGGGTCAGTCTGCTCGACGTTCGCGTACGCTGTCGAGTCGCCGCCGTCCACCAGGAACTTGAGGTCGCTCGCGGCCAGCATGACAGGGCTCGCGACCACGGCGCGCACCCCGAGCCGTGACGGCACCAGCGAACCGTCGCGTATGGCGCGGCCCTGGCCGTCGAAGAAGCTCACGTTCAGCGCTACTCGAAGAGCGAACTCGCTTTCGCGGCCGTTGACGTCCCTGGCGTGGAGCTCTACGTCGTACGTGCCCGCCCTGAGGACGGTCGGATAGTAGAGTGAGAACCGTCTGCCGGCTCCTTGAACGGTGTCGGCCGTGGCACTGACCTGGTAGGAGGAAGGAGGCACGGTTCCGCGGCCTTCAGGCCCGGTCTCCTCGATCCATATGGAATTGCCGTCCACGGCGACCTCGTCGTTCATCAGCGCCTGGACGCGCACTGAGTCGTCCTCCGAGGTAGCGTAGATGCCCGCGCCGGCCGAGACGGTCGAGCCGTTGACGAAGACCCGGAACTGCGGCGGGAGCGCGTCCATCCTGAGGCCCGGGTCCCCGAGAAGCATGTAGGTCCTCACCGTGAACTCGTTGGCGTAATCTCCGGCGAGATACCTGACCTCGGCCGAGCCGATGATCTCGCCCAGAAGCCACCTGGCCCCCCGTTTCCCTCTGAGGTCGGAGGTTGGGGGAGAGCCGAAGAAGGCGTCAAAGAGCGCCACGTTCATGTCTCCGTAGACGCTGAGGGGCAGAAGCTCGAAGGCGTTGCTGGCGTAGACGCCGATGGCCCCCCTGTCCGGCAGCAGGAGCATCTTTTCTCCGAGGCAGTCACCCACGATATCGTTGTCTTCGTTCTCCTCCTCGAAGTCGTTGAAATGGCACGAAAAAGCGGTCCAGAACGCCGGCTTGGCGTAGTTGTTGAGAGAGCTTACGTCACTGAGGCCGTACACTCGCATGTTGTCCACGAAGACGTATTCGTGCGACGCCAGGTAACGGTTCGCGTGACCCTGATAGTTGACGAAGAGGCTTCCCTGCGAAAGCCGGGACAGTAAGGCCGGCGTGACGTTCTGCCGCGTGTACTGCTGCATGGCGGCCAGGTTTGCGCAGTTCTTGGGCGTCGAGGGGACGGTGTCCAGGTAGGCCGAGAGGAAGAGCGTGTCGGCCTGGAACCCGGGAGCCGCGGGACTCTGGACCACTATGTCTCTCGCGGCGAGCGAAATCGTCCTGAAGATCCTCTCGCTCCAGCTGAAGCACTCGTTCACCCAGTCGCTGCCGGAGTAGGCGTCGTCGGAGAAGAACACGCCGGTTCCCCTGAACGCGTCCTGAGCGGAAAAGGTTTCGTATGAGAGCATCTTCTGGATGAACGAAGACAGCTCCGCGACGCTGCCCGCCGGGATTCTGCCCACGTACATGTCGGGGTAATCGTCCGTTCCGCCGTCCAGCGCGCTGACGTACCAGTGGTCGCTTCCGACAAGCTCCCGTCCCGTCGGCCCGGACACGGGGCTGATGATCTCGTAGGTCGGTACGAAGTCGGGCGAGCTGTACTGCAGCACGTCCTTGTAGTCCTTGGAGGCGTCTCCGACCAGAAGCAGGAAGAGCGGAGTGCCCCACTTGGCGAAACCGTACTTCATGTATTTCTTTATCGCCGAGGCCGAGCGCCTGCCGCCGCTGAACTCGTCGAACACGTCGGTCAGCGCGGCGACCTCGACCCCGTGTCCCTGGCTCGCTCTCCTGGACACGAGCGGAGACAGCGCGGAGGCGAAACCGTCGTAAGTCACGACGAAGTAGTCCTTGCCCGCACCGGACGTGCTGAGTGAGGACGGAGTGTCGAGCGTCACGGAGGCGACCCGGGTAATCGCGGACGCGACCACGGCCTGGTAGCGCCTGGGCGAGAGGCCGACGGAATCCCTGAACACAAGCCGAAAGGCCGAGCCGTGGGGCGTGACCTGAGAGGCGTCGACGGTCAGGCGGACCGGGTTCAGGGAGTCCGTCACGTCGTACAGCATGATGTCGGCCGAGGGGAAGCCGGTCAGAGTGAACTGCAGCTCACCCGACACCCCCTCGCTGTTGAAGCCGAGCCGTCCCTGGGACGCGACGAATCTCTTGTAGTAGCTGACTTCGAACCAATCCATGTATGAACCGCTGCCGGAGACGTAACTCCCCGACGCGTAACGCTCGCCGTAGTAGCGGAACAGGTTCAGACCGCTCGAGAGCATGGTGTCCGGTACGGTGAACCCCGTGTCCAGGATGACCTCGGCCTGGGAGCTGGGGTACGTCGGCCCGAAGCTCGCCCGCTGAAACAGCGTGTCCGTCTTGTTGCGGCTGTTCGTGATCATTGCAGTTATGTAATGCAGCACTGACATGTACCCGTGATAGCGCGCCCTGACGCGCCAGGCCTTGGTGGAGTCAGGCGCGTAGACCCGGAACGGCAGCGCGGGCTCGGTGGTGGGCGGCCAGTCAGAGGTCCAGAGGTAGTAGTCCACGTCCTCCCTGGACGCGAAATCAAGGAACAGGGAATCCCTCTCGACCTTCTCGACGTGAAGAAACGACTCGGGCTCGCTGGGACCTGAGCCCGGACGCCAGGAATCTCTCCCTGACATGCCGAGACCGTCCGAGGCGCCCACGGTCAGCCAGTAGACGTTCTCGTAGCTGTAGCGGTGTTCCATCACGTCCGTGGGGAACCGGTCCCGAAGCGACACCCCATAGAACACGACGTAGTCGGACCCGTCGAACAGGCCGTCGGAGTCCGCGTCCACAACCTGGACGGGCACGTCCCGCTGTTTGAACGGCGACGGATCGCCCTCCTGATAGTACTTCTCGAACAGGCGGACCTGCCCTATCGGGTACGACGACCCCAGGCCCGTGATGCTGGAATGGTCCACTCTGTAAACGCCGGACGAGCGGACCGGTATCTTGTACTCCTGGGCCGCCTGCGCAACGGGGAACGGCGTCTCGCCCAGTCCGGAGACCGGCTTTCTGCGCCAGTACTTCGACTGGTCATAGTTGATGATAAGCCCCTGGTAGAGCCCCTCGGCGTTCAGCTCAAACGACGGCACGGGCTCGGTGTCCCGCGCCTGGCGGGCCGCGTCGCCGGTGGTCTCCTGGACGAAATCGACCCTCACTACGAGGGCTCTGGAATAAACGATCTCCCCGCTGCCGGCGTCGTACTGTACCGGGAACAGAAACACCGGCGCGATCCTCTGATGCCGCAGGGTGGAGGGCTCATTGATCCTGGCGAGGTCACCCGGAAAGGACGAGCGGCCCGAGTAGAAGTCCTCGTCCATGGCGAACTCGACGGCGGGCGTGGGAATTTCTCCCTCGCGTATGATGGCCTTCGGAGTAGGCGACGGGACGCGGCCGACGAGCGAGGAAGTCTCGTTCGAGATTATTCGGATCTTGACGGCCTTGCCGAAGGGAATGCCCAGGAGGGCGGAAGTGTAGGGCAGCTGGGGCAGGCCCTCTTCCTGAGTCGTCAGGAAATCCTTGAACTGAATCGAGTGGAAAGTCCGGCCGCCCAGCAGGACGGGCGCCGTAACCAGCGTGTCTATGCCCAGTCTCAGAGTCACGCCGGTGTCGTCGCTCTCGACGACCACTATTCCGGACCCGAGCCGGGCCTGCGAGGGGTGCGCACAGAGCGCCATTCCCGCGACTAACACCACCAGCGCGACCCAACCCCTCAACGAGCTACGCAATGAGGCCTCCTCACGTGTTCCAGGCTTGAGCTGAACGTCCGCATCCGGGCAGGTACACTAGGGCTTACCCCTTCTCAGAGGCCAGGTTCCAGGCCGGCGGCCCTCACACGGCCTCGCGCGACCCCGTCATTTGGGTATCACCGGGAGCACGAGCGCCTCGAGGACCTCGTCGTGGACGACGATCTTGGCCTTTGAGCGGAGCTCCTCGATCAGGGCGGCGAAGGCCTTGTCGGCCTTGAAGAACTTGAGCCGCTCCACTATCATTGGAGTCGCTTCGTCGAGGGCCAGCAGCCTCGGATCTTGCCTGGCCAGCAGCTTTCCGATTTTCCAGCTGCCGTCCACCACGACGGGGCCGGCAGTCGAGCCGATTTCCTTGTCCCATATGGCGTCGAACAGCGGTGCCATCTTATCCTTGGAAATCAAACCGGTGGTGTCGAAGCCCGCTTCGCTGCCCGAGTAGATGGAGAAGCTCACCGCGACGGACTCGAAATCCCCGCCATCCTCGAGCTTCTTCGCGGCCCGCCGGGCGACGTCCACAGAATCGAAGCTCATCACCGCCAGGCTCACCATCGGCACCGTCATGTAGTCGTCCCTGTGGTTCTCGTAATACTCCGCCGCTTCTTCGGGGCTGACATGTACGGTGTCCTGCAGCGCCGTGAACATGTCATTCAACATGAACTCCTCCAGCTTCTTCCGGGCCTTGTCGCGGAAGAACGGCTTGTTCTGCAAACCCAACTTCAAGAACTCCGCCTCGAATATCTTCTCTCTGCCGAAATGCTCGACTGTGAGAGCTATCTGGTCAGTGTTACCTCCCGTGGGACGTACGAAGGGGGGCATCTTGTCGACAGCCGTCACAAAATCCCCGAGGGTGAGCTCGCCGTCGAGAAATGTCGCGACGGGCATAGTCTTCTCCTCGTCGGTGAAGAGATCTCGCCACACCAGCGGCGGCTGTGAGTGCTTGTCCCCGGAATCCATGCGCCTGACGACACTCCTGTCCCCTATGAAGATGACGGCCTTCTCGTCCACGGTGAGGTGGTAGGCCTTCTGGAGACTGTCCACGTACGTCCGGCTTAGCTCCATCAGCTTCTGGACCTCGACCAATCCTGGCGCTCTGGCCTCGGGAATCGCCTCGTTGTAAAGCGACTGGAGGTACTGGCCCTTGTTGTACTCGAGGAGCGGGATGTCCCAGTAGCCGAGCGTGTCCCAGCCATTCGCATGGAAGTACTGCGACAGGAGGTGCTTAGCTATGACCCTGTCCAGGAACTCCTTCTTTCCGGCCAGGGTGGTGTCAGGCATGGTGCTCTCCCCGCCGATGGAGGCGACCCGGTAGTCCATCTTGAGCTCATCGGAGGTTATGACCTCATCGTTCACGCTCGCGACCTCCGCTCCGAAGGAGACCCCGACGCCGGGCTTGAGACACAGAAGGAACAGGACCGCGCCCGCGAACAAGAGACAGACATGTAGTTTCATTTGTCCACCTACTTACTCCGTATGAAGAAACCCTGGTCGTGACCACACTCGGCCACGGCCGCTCGTCAATCTCGACTCAGCTTGAGGATAGCATTCAGGGAGACCGGCGCTCAACAGAAATCCGGACCCGGCAGAACCGGAGGCGCGAGGACCGCGGTGTCAGGCCGCCCAGGTGTCCGCACGCCCGCCGCGGGAAAAGGGCATAAAAAAGAGAGAAGGCCGCATTGAGCGGCCTCCTCTCACGAAAGGCAAGAACGGATTCTTACCTGTAGAGACCCTTGATGGCTCCCCAAGTAGTCGAGTTCACAGGCGTCGGAGACCCTTCGCACACGACGGTCTGCGTCGGGCTGATCTCAGCGCCGCCGCCGATGGTCGTGCCATTATCATAGTCGTTGTGGCAGTTGATGACCTTTGCGTGGCCAAGGTCCGCGCTGGCAACGACGGCCAGAATCTTGGACGCAGCGGTGTTGGTGCCGTTCATGTAGAGCAGGTAACCCTCATGGTCGACCCAGTCGTGGCACAGAGAGGTCGAAGAAGCGAGGCAAGCAGCCGGCTCACCCGCCGAGGACGGGCCCTTCAAGAAGCCCGGACAAGCGTTCCAGCTCATGAACGTGAACGTGCCAGTTCCGGTCGCGGTAACACCAAAGCCACAGCCGAGGTAACCGCCGAGGCCGGCGGGAGGTGCCTCGAGACTGTCGCATTCCGCGCCTGTCGTCGGGCAGATCGGCATGTCAAGCTTGCCGACATGAAGCGGAACGGCATAGTAGCCGTACGGAACCCTCAGCGCCCAGCACGGGAGGTACCACGGATACACTATCGGCTGCGGATGCGTGCACACGTACGCCGGCACAGGACCCGGGTCGACCTCTTCCTCGGTCAGCGGATAGACTTCGAGGTACAGCCGCGGGTTCGTGTTGCCCGCCATGACCATTGTGGGAATCATCAAAGCTGCAAGCACTATGAGTAGCGTCTTCATTGGTTGCACTCCTTAGAGTTGAATCCAACCCCGGTTCAACAAACGTTGGCTCAAGACCTACGATGCTCGTGTACCGAATTCAACCTGCTGATCCACATCACCTCCTTG
>CAZMZP010000043.1:0-4907 GCA_964570935.1 uncultured bacterium | reverse complement strand
ATGGCATTGCGGAAGAAGATACGGGCAAAGGACTTCGCCAGCACCGCGCTCACCCCGGACATCCTGATTATGGTGGGGGCGTGCTCCCTGCTCGAACCCAGGCCGAAGTTGTTGCCGGCCACGACGAAGTCTCCCTTCTGGACCTTCTTCGCGAACTCGGGGTCCGCGTCCTCGAGGACGTGCTTGGCCAGCTCTTCCAGGTTGGAGCGCAGGTGAAACAGTCGCCCCGGAGCGATGTGGTCAGTGCTGATGTCGTCGCCGAATTTCCAGACTTTTCCCTCGAGTATCATTTAGAGCACCTCCCTCGGGTCGGTGATCTCGCCCTTCAATGCCGAAGCAGCCGCCGTGGCCGGTGAAGAGAGATATATGAATCCTTCCGGGTTTCCCATTCTACCCTTGAAGTTCCTGTTCTGCGTGGAAAGGCAGACTTCCTTGTCGCCCAGGGCGCCTTCGTGCACGCCCACGCAGGGCCCGCAGCCCGGGCCGAGCACCGTGGCTCCTGCGGCAACGAAGGTCTCGACGAGGCCGGCCTTAAGCATTTTCAAGTACACTCCCTCGGAAGCCGGGATCACGATGACGCGGGTCTTGGGGTGTCTTTTCTTCCCCTTCATTATCGTAGCCGCGACTTCGAAGTCCTCGAACCTGCCGTTGGTGCAGCTCCCCATGAACACCTGGTCCACACGGGTGCCCTTGAGCTCGCGCGCCAACTTTGTGTTGTCCACTGTGTGCGGGCAGGACACGGTGGGCTCGAGCTCGCCCACGTTGATGTCTATCACTCTCTCGTACTTGGCGTCCGGGTCGGGCCTTATCGCCGTGAAGTCACCCTCCCTGCCGTACTCCTTCAGGAACTCGCGCGTCAAGTTGTCCGAGGCGATGAGGCCCGCCTTGGCGCCGGCCTCGACAGCCATGTTGCTCAGGGTCGCCCTCTGCCACATCGGCATCGTGTCGATGGCAGGACCGCCGAACTCGAGCGCTCTGTAGGTCGCGCCGTCGGCACCGATCTTCCCGATGAGGTGGAGGATGAGGTCCTTGGAGTAGACGCCCTTCTGGAACTGGCCCTTGCACTCGACCCGGAACGTGGGCGGCACCCTGAACCAGGTGCGGCCGAGGGCCATCCCGACCGCCACGTCGGTCGAGCCCATGCCGGTCGCGAAAGCGCAGAGCGCGCCGGCCATGCAGGAGTGCGAGTCCGCGCCGATGACGACGTCACCCGGCTTGGCGTGGGACTCGAGCACCCTCTGATGGCAGACTCCCTCGTTTATCTCGGAAAGGATGGCTCCGGTGTTCGACGCGAATTCGCGCAGCAGCATGTGGTCGTTGGACAGCTCTCTCCTGGGGCTGGGCGCGGCGTGGTCGATGAACAGGATCGACCGCTTGGGGTTGGCCACTCTTTCCAGGTTTATCTTCCGGAGCTGCCTCACCGCCAGGGGGCCCGTGCCGTCCTGGAAGAACGCCACGTCCACCTTCGCGATGACAAGCTCTCCGGCCACGACCTCCTTGCCGGACTTCGCACCCAGGAGTTTCTCGGCGAGAGTCTTTCCCATAACAATCCCCCTCGTTGAGTTGACGGGCAGAACTGAACTACGCGCTGGCGACCATGTGTGAAGACCGTTGAGGATAGCAGAACGGCGGCGGACCTGTCAAATCAGGCGGCTTGCGCGAGCCCAGCAGCACGGCTAGTCGGGGATGATCTTCCCGGGGTTGAGGAGACCCTCGGGGTCGAACGCGCGCTTCACTCCGGCGAGTATCTTCATGCCGGCGGGGCCTATCTCCAGCGGGAGGTACTTGGCCTTTGACAGTCCGATTCCATGCTCGCCGCTTATGGTGCCGCCCAGGGCCAGTGTGACCCGGAACAACTCGTCAGCGCACGCCTCAACCCTGGCCACTTCCTCCCTGTCTCTGACGTCGGTCATCAAGTTGACGTGCAGGTTCCCGTCTCCTATGTGACCGAAGGTGTAGATCCTGAGCCGGTGCTTCTGCGCGAGACCTTCCACAGTCCTCATCAGTTCCGGCAGCCTCGTCCTCGGCACGCACACGTCCTCGTTTATCTTGGTGGGCGCCACCCTGGCCAGCGCCGGCGACACCGAACGCCTCAGCAGCCAAAGGCTTTCTCTCTCCTCGTCATTGGCGGCAAACTCGAACTGCCAACTCTTTATCTCTTCGAATATTGCGACGATTCTATCAGAAACCGCTTTAACCTCTTCCTCGCCGCCGGTCACTTCCACGAAGAGCGCCGCCCCCACCGCGTCGTGGGAGGGTCTCCCCAGGTAGTCTTCGACGCACCTGAGCGTGACCCTGTCCATGACCTCCAGCACCGTCGGGATTACTCCCCGGCTGCTCAAGGCCACCACTGCTTCGGACGCCTCCTCCAGGCTCCCGAAGTACGCCATGAACGTCCTCCAGTACCCCGGCAGCGGAACGAGCCTGAGACCGATGGCCGTGAACACTCCCAACGTCCCTTCGCTCCCCACGAGCAGGGAGAGCAGGTCGTACCCGCGTGATTTCTCCCGCGTCTCCCACACGTCGCCGTTCGGCCCGACGACTTGCAGATAGGTGACGTAGTCCTTGGTCGAACCGTACTTGAGTGCCCGCGGTCCGCTTGCTCCCTGGGCCACGTTGCCGCCCAGGGTGCAAACCTCGAGACTGGAGGGGTCGGGCGGGTAGAACAGATGTTCTTTGGCCACGAACTTCTGCAGCTGCGCGTTCACGACTCCCGGCTCGACCACGCAGCGCAGGTCCGCGGGAGAGTACGAGAGCACTCTCTGCATCCGCTCCAGGGAGAGTGCTATCGCGCCCTCTCCCGGCACGCAGCTGCCGGCGAATCCCGTTCCCGCGCCTCTGGGCACGACCGAAATGCAGTCTTTGTGAGCCAGGGAAACCACGGCAGACACCTGCTCCGTGTTGCGCGGCAGGACCACCAGGCCTGGCACGGAGGAGATGGTGGTGGCGTCGAACGAGTAGCAGAGCCGGTCTTCGGGCGAGGCCAAAACACCCGAGGGCCCCACGACTTTCTCCAGGGCCCTCCGCAGCGCAGGATTGATGGTCTCGACCGTTCTCACTTCTTCTTGCCCTTCTCCGGGTGCGTGCCCTTCCCGCTTGCCGCAGTTTTCGTGTCCGTCTTGCCGGCCTCGTGCGCCGGCTTGTCAGAGTGCGCGGGCTTGCCGGCGTCCGCGGCCTTCGCTCCGCGCGAGTGACTTTCGCCTTTCGCGGCCAGCTTGTAGCTTTCGCTGCGGTAGTCCGTGGCGTAGAACCCCGAGCCCTTGAAGATGATGCCCGCGCCGGCGCCCGGGAGTCTCCTCAGCTTGCCCGAACACTTGGGACACTTGGACAGGGGCTCCGCCGTTATCCTCTGGAATTCCTCAAACACGTGTCCGCACTTCTTGCATTCATACTCGTACGTTGGCACTTGTCGTCATCCCCCGTTCAAGATACTTTGTGAGCTCGCGCCGCACGCGAGACGTTCCGTGCGCGATTCCGCCCGCCTCACGCGGCGCCGGACGACAGCTTCGCCTTCAGCTTTGCCTCCACAAACGGAGGCACAAACTGGGCCACCGAGCCGCCCATCCCGGCGATCTCTTTCGCCAGAGACGAATTGAGGTACGTGTACTGCTCGCTGGGCATCAGGAAGACCGTCTCGAATGACTCGCTCAGCCGTCTGTTCATGAGGGCCATCTGGAATTCGTACTCGAAGTCCGATATGAAACGAAGGCCTCTGACCACGACATCCGCTTTGCTCGTGGCCGCGAAGTCCACCAACAGGCCCGAGAAATGCGTGACGTGGACGTTTCCCATGTTCTTCGTCACTTCCCTCAACATCTCGAGCCTTTCCTCGACTGAGAAGAGGATTCCCTTTTCCTCCCTGTGCGCCACCGCGACTATCAGACGGTCGAACAGCTTGAGCGCCCTTTCCATCAGGTCCAGATGCCCGTTGGTCACAGGATCGAATGCGCCCGGGAAGAGGGCCGTTTTCATTCACTACCTCCTTGTGGGATTCAGGCGCGCGCAGCCGGACCCGCCGGAGCGATTTTCCCGGCGCCGGCACGCACGCACGGGTCGTGTCTACCCGCGAGAAAGGGCATACACCGACACCATCGTGTCTCCGTATCTATGGCTCGAGGCCAGCGCGAGCGAACCGAACTCCCCGCTCAGCTCCTGCCTCTTCGTGTGTTCCACTATCACCAGACTCTCCGGAGCCAGCACTCCGGACGCCGCGACTGCGGCCAGCGTCTCTTCGGCCGCGCGGCCGGCATACGGCGGGTCCGCGAACACCAGCCGGAACTTCTCTCCCGCCCCGGACAACCGCTCCAGACCGCCGGCAACGCTCCCGCGGACCACCTGCGCCCTGTCGTCCAGCTCCAACTCTTCCAGGTTCCCGAGTATGGCCTTGGCCGCCGTCGCGGAGGACTCCACGAACGCCGCGAAGAGGGCTCCCCTGCTCAGGGCCTCGATTCCCAGGGCGCCGCTCCCCGCGTAGAGGTCTAGCACCCTCGCGTCCACTATTCTATCGCCGACGATGTTGAAGATGGCTTCCCTGACCTTGCTCGAAGTCGGGCGAGTGACCTTCCCTTCCGGAGCCCTGAGGAGTCGGCCGCGTAAGCTGCCGCCGGTTATGCGCATTTGCCCTCCTAGACTGGGTATTCTTGCAGACGGCGGAAAGCCTGTCAAGCCAGCGCACGCCGCGCAATCGGCATAGGGGTGTCGGGTAAACCCCGACATCCCCTGCCACCCCACCCGGCATGCGGGTCCGCACCGGGCGGTTCAGCAACTGAGTCGTGAGGTGGCCAGCCGGGGTACTCCAAGCTGGTCGAAGTAGCGTGCTGGGAGTGCCAGGTGTATGGCCAGGGCTGAGTTTTTCCACCACCTCCGGCCATTAGCAGCCACCCGGGCGGCGGCGTGTTCTGACATCC
>CAZMZP010000042.1:0-37786 GCA_964570935.1 uncultured bacterium | reverse complement strand
GGCGCCGGTGGAATGGGTGACCCTGACGGAAGCGGCGGAGGCAGCGGAAGCAGCGGAAGTGGTAGTGGCAGCGGTCAGACAGGCGACGGCCAGGGTGGCCAGGGAGAGGGCGGAACAGGAAAGTAGGGAAGCCTGACAGCGCTGGTGCGCGGCTGGTGCGGCATCGCCGGCCTACTCAGCGCGACGAATGAATAGACAGAATGACAAGGGGCCGGTCTGGAGCCGGCCCCTTCAGTTGCTCCAGGCGGCAACGCGGTTCGCGGGAGTGCCGCCTGCGGCCGTGAAGTATCCGGCGGCAATTAGCTGTCCTCTGAACGGAAGTAGGGCGCGGACAGGTTGGTTCATTCCGCCCGCCAGGTCAGACCATGCAGTGCCGTCCCAGGCAGCTACGTAGCCAACGTTGATGCCTCCTGCCGTCCTGAAGTCACCGCCGGCTATCAGCCTTCCCCGGTAGGAGGCGAGCGCGAAGGTGAAACCCCTCGGTCCCTCTCCCAGGTTAGACCACCTGGTGCCGTCCCAGGCGGCAACGCCGCGGGCAGCGACCCCGCCGGCGGTCGAGAACGTGCCGCCGGCGATCAGCCGTCCGTTGTAAACTGTCAGGGCGAGCACGAAGCCGTCGGTACCCCCGCCCAGTCTCGTCCAGGAGTTGCCGTCCCAGGCAGCTATGTAGTTGGCGGGGCTGCCGCCAGCGGACGTGAAGTATCCGCCGGCTACGAGGCGTCCGTTGTACACACACAGGGCAGCGACGTCCTGGTTCATTCCGTCCCCAAGAGGCGTCCAGCGGCTTCCGTCCAAGGCAGCCACGTAGTTCGCTGCCTTCCCGTCCGCGGTGGTGAACATGCCTCCGGCTATCAGCCTTCCTTTGTAAACTGTGAGAGCTGCGACTCCCTGTTGGGGCCCCCAAAGCGGTGCCCACGCCCTGCCGTCCCAGACTTCGGCGAAAGGTTCCGGGACTTCTCCAGGGGACACGATGAAATGCTCGCCGGCTATTAGCTTGCCTTCGTAGGCGCAGAGAGCAAGCGCTGCGTAGTTCAGCCCTGTTCCGAGCGGCGACCATTCGCTGCCGTCCCAGGCAGCCACGTGGTGGGCGGAGTCGCCGCCTGCCTTGTGGAACTGGCCCGCGGCAATCAGCCGACCTTCATACGTGGTCAGGCACCCGACGAAAAGGTCGGTGCCCTCGCCCAGCGGAAGCCAGGTCCCTCTGGCGGCCGGCCTCTCGTATGCTGAGGCACACAGAAGCCCGGCCAAGACCAACAGCAGAGCTGCTGTAGGAACGCGGGCGAGACGACTGTGCGCGGCAGCGGCACTATGACTCAACGCTAACCTCCTGCCACCGGTCCCAGCGGGCACACCCCTGAACCCGATGCTGCATCCGACTATAGCGCGCTCAGGCCTGGCGCACAACATCCTTGTGGTCAGCGGAGACTGCAGAACTTCGCCCGCTGCGCAACGTGGTAGGCGCAAGAATGTATTGACACCCAGTCGAATCTGCCCTACAGTTGCCTTCGAACCCGTGCTTCCTGTCCTGGTGTGCCAGGTGACGCATGGGTTTTTTGTGCGCACCCAGTCGGGCGGCTCCTCTCAGACGTGCCAGGCACTCGCCGAGAGGCTCCGTGCGGTGGCTGGCGTCATGCGTGGCCGTGAAGCACGGAGGGTATCCGACATGCGCACGAATCTGTGGCTGGTTGTGCTCGCTGCCGTGGTGTTTCCCGCCATCGCGGCGGCCGACCCTGGCGTCTTCTCAGTCCTGCCTCTGAGTTCTCCGTTGGAGTTGTCCGTCCCCGCGATGTTGCCCGACGCGCCCGCAATCAGCGCGGTTCTTGTACGGCCCGAGCCGGCAATCTCGGCCGAGCCCGTGAGCTGCGTGCGTTACCGCCCTGATCCCTATGCCCCGCGCCCGCGCGTCCGCCGCTCGCCCGTCTCGGCGATGCAGCTCACCGCGCGAGCCCACATTGGCTTCTTGGACCCGATCGACAATTTCTCCGCTGGGTTCGACGGCGGCTTCCGCGTCGGGCCACAGGTCGATTCGCATATCCAGGTGGGTCTGGCCATGGAATTGTGGCATCGGTCCGATGACACGGTGCTGGACCTGGGAACGGTCGAGGCGCCGGGCGGCATCGCCAGGCAGGAACTCATACTGTCGGAGTCTTCGGCGAGCCTCGTCCCCATGATGATGTTTGCACAGGTGAGCTTTGACAAGAACATGTCTGTCATCCCCTACGCGGGCGTCGGCATCGGTTACGAGTGGTTGTTTCTGACCGCCAACGACTACCTGACTGACGAATCGTTTGACCAGACCTTCGGTGGATTCGGCTGGCAGGCATGGGTTGGGGCGGGAGTGCCGCTCGACCTTGGCATGCGTCTGGACGCCGAGGTGTTGTTCAACGGCGGCGAGGTCGGCAGCGAAGTAGACGTGTACATCCAGGACTACGGACCTGCCACCGTGCGCAACGTAATCCAGATGAACAGCATCGGCATGCGCGTCGGGGTTTCCTGGGGGTTCTAGAAGAAGGCCCAGAATCACCGCAACGCACATTGGCAACAAGGAAGAGACCGTTGTCTTGGGCCGGATGCGAACGCCCCCAAGTAGCACGCGTGCGAGTGGGCTTCTGCTGCCCGTGCCGCAAGTGCCAATTACGCCGCAGCGAGGACGTTTCTCCTACCGCCGCAAACAGGCGTGAGAAATGGCGCTTGACATTGTACTCAGAATTGAGTACAATTGTACTCAAAATGGAGTTCAACATGCTGGAAGCACTGTATGTCTCGAAGTCGAGAATCAGAAAGGACCTGCTGGCCCTCTTCTTCAGCAACCCTTCTCAACGGTACTACTTGAGAGAGCTGGAGCGCATTCTGGGCTACTCAGCTGGAAGCATAAGGAGAGAGCTCCTGAGGTTCCAGACGGACAACCTGTTCGTCACCAACCGGCTCGGACATATGCTGTACTACTCCCTAAACACAGAACACCCCCTGTTCGGCGAGCTGAAGGGCATCGTCTCGAAGACCGTCGGGGTCACGGGCGCGCTCAGGACGGCGGTGGTGTCCGTGAAGGGAATAAGGCTGGCTTTCATCTATGGCTCCTTCGCCTCAGGCCGGCAGAACGCGGGCAGTGATGTTGACTTGATGATAATCGGTGAGCCAGACGTCTCGGAACTGAACGAGAAGATTGCAGGACTGGAACGACGACTGCGGCGGGAAATCAACCCGACGGTGTATTCTCTTCGACAGTACAGGGCGCAGAAGAAGGCTGCTGGTGGCTTCGTCAAAGAGGTCCTGAGAGCGCCGAAGACGATGCTGGTGGGAGAAGAGGATGACCTCTAGACATTCCCGGAGTTTCCTCGAGAAGGAAGGACTGATCAAGCGTTGTCCTGTGGACTTCCGTGCGGTGACCAACCTGGTGAGCCGTCCCAGCACGGACCTGAGGAGCCGCCCGGGTCCCGCCCGGCGGGTCGTATTCTCGTGCGAAATGTCCGCTTGACACCCGGGAACCATTCGTCTATTTTCTTCTCACGTTGACCCTATGGGTCTTTTTTTGTTAGCCGGGTCTTCAGCACCCGGCGACGCGGTCACTGTAATTATCGGTAACTAATGAAGTTATCCGGCTTTCTCAACGAACAGGCCATCAGCACGGCCCTCAAGTCCACGAGCAGGGACGAGGTCATCAAAGAGCTCGTGACGCTCCTGGAACAAGCTCACGGCGTCAAGACCGGCGGTGAGATACTGAAGCGGGTCACCGAGCGGGAAGCCATGATGTCCACCGGAATCGGGAACGGAGTGGCCATCCCACACGGCAAGGCGAAGTCCCTCGATAAGCTGCTTGCCTCGTGCGGGATTGCGCCCAAGGGGATAGAGTTCCAGGCGGTCGACCAGCAGCCCGTAACGCTGTTCATACTGCTGGTGTCACCCGAGGAGTGCAGAGGGCCCCACGTCCGGGCGCTGGCCAACATCTCGCGGCTGCTCAGGGAAGAGCACGTGCGAGAGGGCCTGAAGAAGGCTCCGACCGCCCGGAAGTTCCTCGAAGTCCTGAAAGAGGCGGAGGCCAAGTACCTCTAACGATATGTTTCTTGACTACCTATACGCTTCGGGGTTCGCGCTCGCAGGTCTTCTGTTCCTCCTCCTGGCGCTCTTCATCAGCTCCCTCTTAAGGCCCAGCGACCCCTCAGGCCGGAAGCTCACGACTTACGAGTGCGGAGAGATCCCGGTCGGCCAGTCCTGGTCGCAGTTCAACATCCGTTTTTACGTGTTCGCGCTTTGCTTCGTGATATTCGACATCGAGACGATATTCCTGGTGCCGTGGGCGGTCGTATCCAAGGACTTCGGCCTCGTGGGCTACGTCGAGATGGTCATTTTCGTAGGCGTGCTGCTCATCGGCCTGGCTTACGCGTGGAGGAAGGGAGCCCTGAAATGGGCATCATAGAGAACCGTTTCGATTCCAACGTAGTCATCACCAGCGTGGACAAGGCCATAAACTGGGCCAGAAAGTGCTCGCTGTGGCCCCTCGGGTTCGGCCTGGCCTGTTGCGCCATAGAAATGATGGCCACCGCGGCGTCCAGGTACGACCTTGCCCGTTTCGGTATGGAGGTGTTCAGGGCGTCGCCGAGGCAGGCCGACTTGATGATACTGGCGGGGACCGTCACGAAGAAGATGGCTCCTCGGCTCCGGCTTCTCTACGAACAGATGCCTGAGAAGAAATATGTGGTCGCCATGGGCGGCTGCGCCATAGCCGGCGGGCCCTTCTACGATTCGTACTCCGTGGTTAAAAGAGTCGATCTCATTGTCCCGGTCGACGTTTACATCCCCGGCTGTCCGACGAGGCCGGAGGCCCTGCTGCACGGCCTCCTCACTCTGAGAGAGAAGATAGACAAAGAGACGATAGCCAGGCATTCATCCGGCAGAGCGTCCTGACAACAGCGTTTGGGAGAAACAGTTGACGGAACCCGACAGCACACCCAGAGACCCCGGCAAGACGGGCGAGGCCCGCACGCCGGGCAAACCGGCCGCATCTGGCAAGCCCGAAGCACCGGGCAAGCCGGCGGAAGCGCGTACCGCGGCCAAGGCGGAAGCGCCGCCGCGGCCTCCCATCCAGTCGCCGGTAATAGACGCGCTCGAGCGCCGCTTCCCCTCGATTGTGTCCAGGGTCGAGGAAGAGACCGACTGGCCCTGCGTCAGGGTGGCGCTCGCGTCTCTTCCAGAAGTGGCCGGGTTCCTGAGAAACGAGCCTTCACTCGACTTCGACTATCTCACGTGTGTGTCCGGGGTGGACTATCCCGAGCGCGCCCCGCGCTTCGACCTGGTCTACCATTTCGTTTCGTTGAAGCACAAGCACACGCTTCAAGTAAAGGTGGGCGCGGCCGACACTGACGTCGTGCCGTCGCTGACCTCCACCTGGAAGGGCGCCGACTGGAACGAGCGGGAAGTGTTCGACCTCCTGGGCGTCAATTTCAGTGGTCACCCCAACCTGCGCAGGATTCTGATGCCCGATCAGTGGAAAGGCCATCCGCTCAGAAAGGACTACGTTCTTGCCGACGAGGACAAGTTCCCCGGAGACGAGGGGTTTGACCCCGAGAAGGGTGGCTGGGGAGTGCCGGGGGTGGGGAGCAAATAGATGCCTGAGCTCAAGACAGACAGTCTCTTCATAAACATGGGACCTCAGCATCCCAGCACGCACGGCGTGCTGCGGTTGGGCCTCACCATAGAGGGCGAACGCGTGGTGAACGTGTTCCCGGACGTGGGCTTTCTGCACAGGGGCATCGAGAAACTGACCGAGTCCAGGACCTACGTCCAGTCGATTCCTCTGACCGACCGGCTCGACTACCTTGCCGGTATGTCCAACAACCTGGCGTTCGTGCTGGCCGTGGAGCAGCTCCTGGACGTCGAGGTCCCGAGGCGCGCCGAGTTCATCAGGGTCATCGTGGCCGAGATGAGCCGGCTGGCGAGCCACCTGGTGTGGTTGGGGTCTTTCGCCAACGACCTGGGCGCATCGACGCCCCTCCTTTACTGCTTCCGGGAAAGGGAGGACATACTGGACGCGCTGGAAATACTCTGCGGCGCCCGCATGACGTTCAACTACGTGCGCTTCGGCGGGGTGGCCAAAGACGCGACTCCGGCGTTCATCGAGAAAACCAGGAAGTTCCTGTCCACGTTCGACAAGCGCGTGGACGAATACGAGGAGCTTCTGACCAAGAACGCGATCTTCCTGAACAGGACCAAGGGAGTCGGCCTGTTGTCGCGTGAAGAGGCGATTTCCTACGCAGTGAGCGGCCCGATGCTCAGGGGCTCGGGTGTGAAGTGGGACCTGAGGAAGGACGCGCCTTACTCGGTCTATCCGGAAATGGACTTTGTGATCCCCACGGGTGAGGCCGGAGACGTATTCGACAGGTACGCGGTGAGGGTGATGGAGATGCGCCAGGCGGCCAGGATCATCAGGCAGGCGCTGGACGGCCTTCCCGAAGGAGACTTCACCGCCAAGATGCCCAGGGTGCTCAAGCCGAGGAAGGGCGAGGCGTACTCCAGAGTCGAGGCTCCCAAGGGAGAGCTGGGTTTCTACGTCGTTAGCGACGGCACCGCGAACCCGTACAGGGTCAAGATAAGGGCGCCGTCTTTCATAAACCTGGCCGCGCTGCCGACCATGAGCAATGGCGCTCTGGTGGCGGACGTGGTCGCGATTCTGGGAAGCATAGATATCGTGCTGGGAGAGATTGACCGGTAGGGGACCGGTGGCCGAGGGCCGATGCGGGGGACGCGCCGCGCCGGCGCCGCCAGTGTGCGTAAGAAAGCATTATGGGACTGATTGAGACGCTCAAATTCATCTGGCTCTTTCTGCCGGACCTGATGCCGAGGGAGATATACGAACTCGGCAAGATGGCGGTGGCCTTCCTGGGCGTAGTGATCCTCATCGTGCTCGTGGTGCTCTTCATGATCTGGTTCGAGAGGAAGGTCATCGGGCACATACAAGTGCGAAGAGGCCCGCTGCACACCGGCGGATTCCACGGTTGGGCGCAGCCCATAGCGGACGCGCTTAAGCTTCTTTTCAAAGAAGACATCGTGCCGCGCGGAGTGGACAGGCCGGTATACATTCTGGCTCCGCTCGTTGTTTTCATGAGCACCATCGTGGCGTACATCGTCATTCCGTTTTCCAAGAGCCTCGTGGCCCGTGACATCAGCATGGGAGTCCTCTTCGTGTTCGCGGTCTCGTCGGTGGCCACGATAGGGATCTTCATGGCGGGCTGGGGCTCCAACAACAAATACTCGCTCCTCGGGGCCATGAGGGCGGCCGCGCAGATAGTCAGCTACGAAGTGCCGCTGCTTCTGTCCGTGCTGGGTGTGTTCATGCTGGCGCAAACGCTGAGCCTGAGCGGCATAGTGGAGGCGCAGAGGCACGTCTGGTACGTGTTCCTGCAGCCGGTCGGGTTCATGATATACGTCATCGCCGGCATAGGAGAGGTGAACCGTCTTCCGTTCGACATACCGGAGGCGGAGTCCGAGCTCGTGGCGGGGTTCCACACAGAGTACAGCGGGCTGCGGTTCGCGTTCTTCTTCCTTTCCGAGTACGCCAACATGTTTGTGATGTCGGCCATGGCCACCGTGCTGTTCCTGGGAGGATGGCACGGTCCGGTGCTGCCGGGCTTCGTGTGGTTCATGGGCAAGGCGTTCTTCTTCATGTTCCTGATGGTCTGGCTCAGGGGCACTTACCCGCGGCTCAGGGTGGACCAGATGATGGCCTTTTGCTGGAAGGTGCTGCTGCCGCTGGCGTTCCTGAACCTTCTAGTCACGGGCCTCGTGATGGCGGTGATCTCTTAGGCGCTCGTCGGAGCAGCAGGAGTCGGTCGAGAGTAGATGAGCAAAAAGAACGACATACCGTCCCTCGTAGTGGCAGCCATAAAGCCGTTGATAGACGGCCTCAAGCTGACGCTACGGTTTCTGTTTTCGCGCCCGATAACGATGTTGTATCCGTACGAGAAGAGGGAACTGCCGCCCGGCTACAGGGGTCTGCACGTGCTTAAAGTGGACCCGCAGACTCAGGAGATGAAGTGCATAGGGTGCACTCTGTGCGCCAGGGCGTGTCCGGACCACCTGATAACCATAGAGACGTCACCGGGAGAGACCAAGAAGAGGAAGGTGGACGTTTTCGACGTCGACATTTCCAGGTGCATGTTCTGCAACCTGTGCGCCGAGGCGTGCCCGCATTCGGCGCTGGAGCTTTCGTCGAAGTACGAGCTGGCCACCACCACCCGGGACGGACTCATCTATCACAAGGAAGAACTGCTTGAGAAACCGGACGGCACGAAGCGTGGGGCGACCGGGCCCGAACCCGCGAGTCCCCGGCCCACGAACCCTGAGTCCACGAAACCGGAGGACGCCGCGTGAACTGGTCTGAGCTGCTGAGCGCGCCGCTGGCCTTCAAGGCGCTGGCGCTGGCCGCCGTCGTCTTCGCGGTGGGGGCCGTCACGCTGAGGAACGTGTTCCACTGCGCGCTTTCCCTGGCCGCGATGTTCTTCGCGCTGTCGGGCGTGTTCGTGCTGCTGGACGCCGACTTCCTGGCCGTCGTGCAGATTCTCATCTACGTGGGAGCGATCATAATCTTAATGATATTCGCGATAGTGCTTACCGAGCGGATAACGTCCGCGTCGGTGAGACAGACAAATCATCTGGTCGTACCGGGGGCTCTGCTCTGCCTGGCCCTGCTGGCGGGGCTCGTCTCGGTCATACGCGCTGCCGCCTGGCCGCCGCTCACGGCCGGACCGCAGCAGGACACGGTCAAGATAATCGGGAGGCAGCTCCTGTCCACGCACGTGGAGGCGTTCGAAGTCGCATCGGTGCTGCTTCTGGCGGCTCTCGTCGGCGCGGTCTTCCTGGGAAAGGAAATCACCAAGAAATGACGCCGCTGTCCCAATACCTGGCGCTCGGCGCGGTCATATTCGTGATAGGGCTCTTCGGGGTGCTCACCAGGCGCAACGCCATCGGCATTCTGATCTCCATCGAGATAATGCTTGGCGCCGTGAACCTGAACCTGGTCGCCTTCTCGCGCTTCGTCGAGACCACGACTCTGAACGGACAGGTGTTCTCGGTGTTCGTGATGACGGTCGCGGCCGGCGAGGCGGCGGTCGGACTAGCGTTGATTCTGACGCTGTACAAGAGCATCAGGGCGGTCTTTGCGGACAAGTTCAACATTCTCAAGTGGTAGGGGCCTGACGGGGTGCGGCCATGATCTGTCCCAAATGCCAGACTACCAACCCCGACCCGCACAGGTATTGCTTCCAGTGCGGAACGAGACTGGGGGAGAAGCAGAAGAAGACGCGGGCGAAGGGAAGCGTCAGAGACATGATGGCGACCGGAATGGCCCTGTTCAACGAAGGCAACTTCCACGGCGCTCTGGAGGAGTTCAGGGCGAGCGCCCAGGTGGACCCTCTGCATGAGCTCTCGCACCTCTACGGAGGGGCGTGCAGTCTGGCGCTGGGGGAGCTGGGCGCCGCGAGGGACTACACGAAAAAGGCCGTGGCGCTGAACCCGAAGCTCCAGGGAGCCCGGTTTCTCCTGGGCCTGCTTGAGGCCCTGGAAGAGGAGAAGTTCGCCGCCGCGCAGCATCTGGAGCAGTGTTACGAGCTCAACCCCGAGTTCGTGCTTTCTCTTCACTGGGCGGGTCTCCTGCTCATCGAAGAGAGGAAATACTCCAGGGCGAGACCGGTCGTGGAGAAACTGCTGGCCAGGAAGCCGGACTCGGCAGCGGCCCACTACATGGCCGGGGTCCTGGACTTCGAGGAGGGCAGCCTCGATTCGGCCGTGACGAGACTCGAGAGGGCGGTGGGGCTCCTGGACGACTTCACGGCGGCCCACAGGAAGCTGGCGCAGGTCTTCGCGGACCTTCACCAGAAGGAAAACGCGGCCCGGCATTACGGCCGGGTGGTTGAGCTGGACAGGACCGACGCGGAGTCGGCCTATCGGCTGGGTGTGTTGCTGAGCGACCTGCGGGACGTGGACGCGGCCATCGGGATGTTCAGGCGGGCGATCGACGTCAACCCGCGCTTCTCGGAGGCGCACTATCAGATTGGTCTCTTGCTTTACGTCGAGAAGGGCGCCATAGACGAGGCGCTGGACGAGGTCGAGCGGGCTCTCGAGCTCGACCCGGCGGACCCTTCGGCACGCTTGATACTGGGTGAGCTTCTGTTCGAGAAGAATGCACCGCCGGTGCGTGAAAAGGGCGCCGGCGCCAAGAAGACAACCAGGAGAACTTAGTTGATTAGCGCGGCATTTCTTATACCTCTCCTTCCGCTTCTGGCGTTCGTGGTAACGATTTTCTTCGGGAGGAGACTGCGCGGCAACAGCGCCGCCGCTCCGGCGATCACTGCCGCCGCGATGTCCGCCGGGATCTCGTTCGCGATGCTGTTCTACGTCATCTCCGGCCGCGGAGTGGACGTCAGCTACCCCTGGTTCGCAACGGGCAACTACCTGATCTCCCTGGGAGCCACGGTGGATCCACTGGGGGCCCTCATGCTCGTCGTGGTGTCGGTCGTCGGCCTCCTGGTGGAGATATACTCCGTCGGCTACATGCACGGCGACGTCAGATTCTCGCGCTATTTCGCCTACATCTCGCTGTTCATCTTCTCGATGTACGGCCTGGTGCTGTCGAACAGCTTTTTCCTGCTGTTCATCTTCTGGGAGCTGGTGGGAATCTGCTCGTACTTGCTGATAGGGTTCTGGTTCGAGAAGAAGAGCGCGGCCGACGCGGGCAAGAAGGCGTTCATCACGAACAGAATCGGAGACTTCGGATTCCTGATCGGAGTCCTGATGCTGGCCTCCGCGGCGGGGACCTTCCAGTTTAAAGAGGTCTTCCACGCCGCGCAGAACGGCCAGTTCGCTCCCGCGTTCCTCACCATCGCCACCATCTTTCTGTTCGGCGGGGCCGTCGGAAAGAGCGCGCAGTTCCCGCTGCACGTCTGGCTGCCGGACGCCATGGAGGGTCCGACGCCCGTCAGCGCGCTCATCCACGCCGCCACGATGGTGGCCGCCGGAGTTTACATGGTGGCGCGCTGCTTCCCGCTTTTCTCCGCAAGCCCACAGGCGTCCCTGGTCGTGGCCACGATCGGCGGCATCACCGCGATAATGGCGGCCACGATCGCGTGCACGCAGTTCGACATAAAGAGGGTGCTCGCTTATTCGACCCTGAGCCAGCTCGGCTACATGATGCTGGGATTGGGGAGCGGCGGTTACGTGGCCGGCATGTTCCACCTGATGACCCACGCCTTCTTCAAGGCGCTCCTGTTCCTGGGCGCCGGCAGCGTCATCCACGCCATGCACGAGCAGGACATCAGGCAGATGGGCGGACTCAGCAAGTACATGAAGGTGACCTCCCTCACGTTTCTGGTGGCCTGCCTGGCCATCGCCGGAGTGCCGCCGTTCAGCGGCTTCTGGAGCAAGGACGAGATACTGGTTGCCGTGAAGCAGTCCGGGAACACCACCCTGTACGTCCTGGCGGTGGTCGGCGCCGCGCTGACGGCGTTCTACATGTTCCGGCTCTACTTCGTGGTGTTCGCCGGCGCCGAGAAGAAGAAGGCGCACGAGTCGCCGGCCGTGATGTCCGTGCCGCTGGCGGTGCTGGGCGTCCTGTCGGTCTGCGCGGGGTGGGTCGGGCTGCCGTGGATGAAGACGGGGATTGTGAGCTTCCTGACGGGGCCCCGGACGCACGAGGCGGGCGCGCACGCCGCGCACCACGGTCCCGACTACGCCGTGATGGGCACGTCGCTCCTGGTCGTCGCCGGAGGCATTCTGCTGGCCTACGCGACGTACATGAAGAACTGGGTGAGCAGGGAGGCGTTTTCCAGGAGACTGCCGCTCTTGTACAAACTCGTCTACAACAAGTACTACGTCGACGAGATATACCAGACGCTCGTCATTGGGCCGGTCGTGAAGCTGGCCAGGGGACTGTACGCGTTCGACCTCGCCGTGATAGACGGCGCGGTGAACGGCACCGCGTCGCTCACGGTCCTCTTGAGCAAAGCTAAAAGATGGTTTGACCTTTACGTCATAGACGGGCTGGTGAACGGCGTGGCGTGGCTGACCCAGCTCTTCGGCAGGGTGGGCCGCAGGGCCCAGTCCGGGTACGTGCAGCAGTACGCCCTTATGATACTGATAGGGCTCGGAACAATCCTGATTGTGAAGTTCCTGCGCTAGGGGCGCGGGGACCGGATCGACACGAGAGAAAACCAAGCTAAGACGGAGGAGAACTGAATGGAGCTTCCGATTCTGTCACTGGTCACGTTCATCCCTCTCCTGGGCGGCATCGTGGTGCTCATGATGAGCAACGAGAACGAGAAGGCCGTCAAGGCGGTCTCGACCGTGTTCAGCGGGATCTCCTTCGTCTTCTCGGTGCTCCTCGTGATCGCCTTCAATAGGGTGATTCCGGGGTTCCAGTTCATCGAGAGAGCCTCGTGGATACCACAGATAAACGTGTGGTACTACGTCGGGGTGGACGGCATCAGCATCACGATGGTGTTCCTGACCGCGCTCCTGTCGTTCGTGTCGGTGATCGGAAGCTACGGCATAAAGGACCGCGTGAAGCAGTACTTCGCGCTTTTCCTGCTTCTCCAGACCGCCATGACGGGCGTGTTCGTTTCGCTCGACTTCTTCCTCTTCTACGTGTTCTGGGAAGCGATGCTGGTGCCGATGTACTTCCTGATAGGGATCTGGGGCGGGCCGAGGCGCGAGTACGCCGCCATCAAGTTCTTCCTGTACACTCTTCTGGGAAGCGTGGCGATTCTGCTGGCCATACTGGCGATGTACTTCTCGACCACCCCGCACACGTTCGACATCGTGGCGCTCAGCGCGGCACACCCGTTCGCTCCGAAGTTCCAGATGATTGTCTTCCTGGCGCTGTTCCTGGGGTTCGCCATCAAGGTGCCGGTGTTCCCTTTCCACACGTGGCTTCCTGACGCCCACGTGGAGGCCCCGACCGCCATCAGCGTGATACTTGCGGGCGTGCTCCTGAAGATGGGGGCCTACGGCATATTCAGGATCAGCTACCCAATCTTGCCCGACGCCGCGAGAGATTTCGCTCCGGTGCTGGCCATCCTGGCAGTCATCAACATCGTGTACGGGGCGCTCGTGGCCATGGGACAGAAGGATTTGAAGAAGCTCGTGGCCTACTCGAGCGTGAGCCACATGGGATACGTGCTGCTGGGCCTGGCGGCCATGACTACGACGGCCATGAACGGCGCGATGCTCCAGATGTTCGCGCACGGCATCATCACGGGCTCCCTGTTCCTTCTCGTGGGAGTGATCTACGACAGGGCGCACCACAGGGACATCGAAGGTTTCGGCGGCCTGGCGGTCAAGCTGCCAATCTACACCGGCATCATGAGCCTCGCGTGCTTCGCGTCGATGGGGCTGCCCGGCCTGGCGGGCTTTATCGCGGAGTTCATGGTGTTCGTGGGCGCGTTCCCGGTGTTCAAGGCGATCGTCATGATTTCCGCCGTCGGCATAGTCATAACGGCGGGCTATTTCCTGTGGACTCTGCAGCGCATGTTCCTGGGCAAACCGCTGGAGAAGTACGCCGGTTTTTCCGACCTTAGCGCGAGGGAACTGGTGACACTGATTCCCCTGCAGATATTGACGGTTTTCGTGGGAGTCTATCCGTGGCTCATCATCGACTTCATGAACAGCTCGATGGAGTCACTTTCGCGACTCTTGACGGGAGCGTAACGGCCCGGCGGCGCGCGGCGCCGGTTAGCACCGAACGAGGAGGCGTTTTTTGAGTTTCGTGAGTGTCAACCCCCGGCTCATAGCGCCGGAACTTGTCGTGGCGTTCGCGGCCTTCGCGGTGCTCGTGGCGGACCTTTTCCTGCCGCCCGAGCGGAAGAGGCTGCTGTGGTGGCTGTCACTGGCCGGCCTCGGCCTGGCGCTCGTGACGGCGGGTGCCGGCTGGTACGCAAAGGGCACGACCCTGAACGGCGCCTTCGTGGCGGACCCGTTCACGTCCACCATCAAGATCGTGTTCCTGCTGGCCGCGTTCCTGGCGGTCATGACCAGCCTCGACGAGCGCCTCATAGCGAGGATCAGCGTCGGAGAGTACTACTGTCTCATGCTTTTCGCGACGTTCGGGTTCATGGTGCTGGCGTCGGCCGGCGACCTGATCATGATTTTCGTCGGTCTCGAGATGGCCAGTCTGCCTTGTTACGTGCTTGCAGGCTACTCGTACCAGGACGTGAAATCCAACGAGGCCGGCATCAAGTACTTCCTCCTTGGAGCGTTCTCGTCCGCCATTCTGCTCTACGGCATGTCGTTCCTGTACGGGCTGTGCGGTTCGACCTTCCTGACCGACATCGGCAGGGCGCTCGCGAGCGGGTCGGACACGCTCGTGCCCACGATCGGATTCGGGGTCTTCCTCGCGGGCCTCACCTTCAAGATGACCGTTGTTCCTTTCCACATGTGGGTCCCGGACACGTACGAGGGAAGCCCAACGCCCGTGGCCGCGTTCTTCTCGGTGGTGTCCAAGACAGCCGGGCTGGTCGTCCTGATCCGCGTGATGGCGGCCCTGAAGCCCGGATTCCTGGCGCTCAACATGGACTGGACGTTCGTGCTTTCGGTGCTTTCCGCGATGACGATGATCGTCGGGACCGTCATCGGCGTCGTCCAGACAAACGTGAAACGACTCCTGGCGTACTCGAGCATCGCTCACGTGGGCTACATCCTCATAGGCGTGTGCGCGGGCACCATGGCCGGCATCCAGAGCATCGTGATTTACCTGTTCGCCTACCTCTTCATGAGCATCGGTTCCTTCTCGGTCGTCACGGCGGTGTCCCGCGCGACCGGCGGCGAGGGATTGAGCCATTTCACAGGGCTCAACAGACGTTCCCCGGTGCTGGCGGCCGCGATGGCGGTGTTTCTGCTTTCGCAGGCCGGCATCCCTCCGCTGGCGGGGTTCATCGGGAAGTTCTTCATCTTCGCGGTGGCCATCCGGGAGCAGATGTACGCGCTGGCCGTCATCGGGGTGCTCACAAGTGTGATAAGCTTGTTCTACTACGCGAAGATTCTCAAGGCCATGTACTTTACCAGGGCGGACGCGCCGGCGGAGGGCTCGCCCGCAGTCGCCCAGTCGCCCGCGCTCCCGGCCTCAGCCGTGGCCACCACTCCGGCGATGAGGACCGCTCTCGTCATAATGGTCTTCTTCACGCTGGTTCTGGGGCTCTTCCCGGCGCCCCTTATTGAAATCGCCCGCGATTCTGTTAGACTGTGGCTCGGGGGCTAGGCTCGACGCGCCCCCGCGACCGAACCTGTCCTTTCGACTTGCCCTCATCGTTTTCCGGGGAGATCGTATTGCGCGAGCTGGAAAAAGGGGACCTCAAGTACCTTTCGTTGTTCTTGAGATTCTGGCTTCCCGTTCTGGGGTACATCACTCTTATCTTCGCGCTGTCCTCGGTGTCCGACCTCCCGGGCCCGAAGCTGTTCCCGCACATGGACAAGGCGGCCCATCTGGCCGAGTACGGAATCCTGGGTCTCCTCGTGGGAAGGGCGTTCCGCAGCGCGAGTCCCCCTTTTGTCACGAGGTTCTGGTTCGGACTTGCTATAATCGCGACGATCTCGGTGGGCATGCTGGACGAAGCGTTCCAGAGCACGGTGCCCGGAAGAGAAAGCAGCCGCATGGACTTCACGGCGGACATGATAGGCGCCGTGGCGGGACTGGTCGCGCTCCTACAGGGCTCCAGACTGTGGGAGAAATGGCTCAAGCGGCTGGCCGGCAGGGGAGAGAGTTAGTGGAACAGAGACCGACAGGCGTGAGGATACAGGCCATACGGGGAACGCGGGACATCCTTCCGCCGGAGAGCTCGAAGTGGCTCTGGCTGGAAGAGAAGTGCCGGGGCGTCCTCAAGCGTTTCGGCTACTCCGAGATACGTACGCCCATCTTCGAATACACCGAGCTCTTCCACAAGGGAACCGGCGAGACCACTGAGATAGTGCAGAAGCAGATGTACACCTTCCTGGACAGGGGAGGCCGGAGCGTCACTCTGCGGCCGGAGGGCACTCCGTCCGTGGCCAGGGCGCTCATAGAGCACGGTCTGTTGAGGCGCTCGAAGATCACGAAGCTGTATTACTTCGGCCCCATGTTCCGGCACGACAGGCCGCAGGCGGGCCGCTACAGACAGTTCGACCAGCTGGGCGCGGAGCTCATCGGAGCGGCTGGGCCCGAAGGCGACGCTGAAAGTATTCATCTGCACGTGGCGCTGCTCAGGGCGCTGGGCTTGAGGCAGTTCACGGTGAAAGTCAATTCGGTCGGCTGCCCGGAGTGCAGGCCTGGCTACTCGAGCCTCATCCGGAACACGCTCAACGACAGAGTCGGGGAGCTGTGCGAAGACTGCGCGGAGCGCCTCCGGAAGAATCCGCTCAGGATCCTCGACTGCAAGGTGGAGACGTGCCGCCGCATCGCAGCCTCGGTGCCGACCATCATCGGGAGCCTTTGTTCGAACTGCGGCAGCCACTTCGAGGAGCTCAAGGCCCTCCTCACGTCGATCGGAATCGAGTTCCAGGAAGACCCGGGCCTGGTCCGGGGCCTGGACTACTACACCAGGGCCGCGTTCGAGATTCATCACGGCCGGCTGGGCGCGCAGAGCGCGCTGGGCGGCGGCGGCAGGTACGACAACCTGATCGCGCTCTACGGCGGCGAGCCGACTCCGGCGGTGGGGTTTGCCGCGGGGCTCGACAGGATTCTCCTGGCGGTGGACGAGGAAGGCGTCAAGGTGCCGGTCGAGGCCGGAGTGGACGCCTACGTCGTGTCCATTTCGGAGGCCACGAGGCAGAAGTGTTTCTCCATCGCGGCCTGGCTGAGGGAGACCCTGACTGTGGAGCTGGACCTGGGCAAACGGAGTCTTCAGTCACAGATGAAGACGGCCGGCTCGCTGGGGGCACGGTTCGCCATCATCGTCGGCGAAGACGAGATGGCCAGCGGTGTGCTCACGGTCAGGGACATGACGAGCGGCGGCCAGGAGAAAGTGGCCGAGGTGGACGTGTCCGGGTATCTCAAACGTATGCTGGGGAAATAGGGACGGCGCGGTCCCGGGCAGCCGGGTCGCGCGGGCGCGTCTGCGCCGCGGAAGGTAGTCAGAATGGCCGAGCTTCTGGGCGATTGGAAAAGAACGGTAACTTGCGGAGTACTGAGAGGCTCTCACGTTTCAAGAACCGAGACCCTGATGGGCTGGGCCAGGAGCGTGCGGGACCACGGCGGAGTGATATTCGTCGACCTGAGAGACAGGCACGGTGTCACGCAGCTTGTGTTCAGGCCGGAGGTCCTTCCAGCCGACAGGATGGACCTGGCGCGAAAGATCGGACTGGAGTACGTCGTGGCCGCGAGGGGCGCCGTCCAGGGCCGTCCCGAGGGGGCGCGGAATCCTCATCTTCCAACCGGCGAGGTGGAAGTCCTCGTGAGCGAGTTCAAGATACTGAACGAATCGGAGCCGCTGCCGTTCCTGCCGGCGGACGAGCCGTCCGCGAGCGAGGAGCTGCGGCTCAAGTACCGCTACATCGACCTGAGAAGGGAACCCCTCCAGGCCATCTTCGCGCTCCGGCACGGAGTCTACCAGAGCGTGCGCAAGGCGCTCAGCAGGGAAGGGTTCCTGGAAATAGAGACGCCGCTGCTCGTGCGGCCGACGCCCGAGGGCGCCAGGGACTATCTTGTGCCCAGCAGGGTCCACAAGGGCAAGTTCTTCGCTCTCCCCCAGTCGCCGCAGCTGTACAAACAGCTCCTGATGGTGTCCGGATTCGACAGGTACTTCCAGCTGGCCCGATGCCTGCGGGACGAGGACCCGAGAGCGGACAGGCAGCCCGAGTTCGCGCAGGTCGATATCGAGATGAGTTTCCCCAGCGAGGACGACGTCTTCGGCGTAATCGAACGGATGTTCGAGGCGGTGTTCGAGGAGACGATGGGCCAGAAGCTGGACACTCCGTTCCCGCGTCTTACGCATCTCGAGGCCATGACCCGCTACGGGAGCGACAAACCCGACTTGAGGATCCCGCTGGAGATCGCGGACGTCACTGACGAGGCGGCGCGGAGCGGTTTTGCGGCGTTCGCCGAAGCCGTAACCGCCGGCGGACGCGTCGGATGCCTGGTCTCGGCCTCGGAGCTCTCCAGGAAGGAGATATCCGGGCTGGAAACGCAGGCTGCCGCCGTTGGGGTGAAACCGCTTTATTGGGCCCGGCTCACGCAGGCCGGCCTGGAAGGCGGAGTGGCCAAGTCCCTGAGCCAGGAGCTTGCCGCGAAGATAGTCTCCCTGGCTGCCGGGAAGGCGGGTGTCGTGTTCCTGGCCTCCGGCAAGCGCGCGTTCGAGGGACTGGGTGTGGTTCGCACGGCAGTCGGGTCGAGAATGCAGATTGCAGATGCCGGGTTCAATTTCGCATGGGTGCGGGACTTCCCCCTGTTCGGATGGAACGAGGAGGAAAAGCGCTGGGAGCCGGCGCACCACATGTTCAGCATGCCTTACGACGATTCGATACCGCTCCTGGAGACGGACCCGGGCAGGGTGAAGGCGCACGTGTATGACCTTGTGTGCAATGGAGTTGAGCTGGGCTCGGGGAGCATCAGGATTCACGTGCCCGAGCTTCAGCTGAGGGTCATGAAGGTCCTTGGCCTCTCTCCCGAGGATGCCGGCAGGCGGTTCGGATTTCTTTTGGAGGCAATGAGATACGGCGCTCCGCCGCACGGCGGCATAGCCCTGGGTCTGGACAGGATGATCATGCTGATGAGCCGCAGGCAGACCATAAGAGACACGATTGCTTTCCCTAAGACGACGAGCGGCAGCTCCCTTATGGACGGCTCCCCGTCGGAAGTGGACAGCAAGGATATCTCGGACCTTGGCATCAAGCTGGTCTAGGATGGTACAGAAGTTGCTCATCTGGCTACGAGGATGTCTCCGCGCGCTGTCCGAGGCCCGACTGTCTCCCTCAGAATTTTCTTGACAGTTTCTTCGGCCCTGTGATACATTGCGCGTTTGGGAACCGGTAGGCGCAGGCCAACCGTTTATCGTTCAATAAGTTAGAAGACTCAACACAATCTTTATCTGACGAAAGGGGGTGCATTCGAAGGTGAAGAGATCAGTCAAGTTCACGTGTTTCTCGCTAGCCGTCCTCCTTGTGGCCGGACTGATTGCCGGCTGTGCTGCCAACCTTCCTTGCCCCGTGGGCGAGGATCAGGTGACGCAGTCGAGGGCCAAGTGCCTGGCCGCAGAGAAGCAGCTCCAGCAGGCCAACGCGCGGATCGCCGAGCTCGAGGCTCAGATTGCGAGCAGGCAGGCCACCATACTGGAGCTGGAGGCAAAGAAGGCCGAGCTCGAGGCGGCCCTGGCGCCGGCGAAGTAGCCGCGTCTGTCCGAACTGAGTCCATGCGATGACCGGAAAGGATTTGAGGAGGGAGCTATGAGAAGCAAAAAGGGTTACATTGTGCTCACGGTTGTAGCCCTTCTGGCTCTGTTCCTGCTGGCCGGTTGCGGGAAGCGGGTACTCCGCACAGCCGAAGTGTCAGCGGGCGACTACTACACTGCCGAAGAGTTCCAGCGTCTTTCCAAGGCGCAGAGGGCGGCATACTGCGACCAGCTCGCTGCCGAGCTGGAGAAGCAGAGCATGTGTGTGACGGATGCAGACCAGAAGCTGGCTGAAGCCAACAAGAGAATCGCCGAGCTGGAGAGCGAGCTGGCGGCTCTCGACGCGAAGATCGCCGAGCTCCAGGCCGCGATAAGCGACCTCGAGGCGAAGAAGATGGCTGCGAAGCCCTCGGCCGACGAATACACCGTTGTCGACGGCGACTGTCTGTACGAGATCTCCGGCAAGGAGCAGATCTACGGCGATCCGCTCAAGTGGCCGCAGCTGTACAGGGCGAACAGGGACAAGATAAAGGATCCGGACCTCATCTATCCGGGCTGGGTCCTGATGGTGCCGCGTGGCCTGCCCGTTGAATGGGTGGTCTACGAAGGTGAGTTCCTGGCCAAGATAGCCGGGTACGAAGAGGTCTACGGCAACCGCAGCGAGTGGACCAAGATATACGAGGCCAACAAGGACCAGATAAAGGATCCGGACCTCATTTATCCGAAGCAGGTCCTGCAGATCCCGAGGTAGGCTGGTCCTATCAGGAAGGCTGCTAATTAGTTACGAGCAAGCCGAGCGGGGAACTCTTGCCCTTTCCGGGCAAGAGTTCCCTGTTTTCTTAGGGCAATTCTCGGGGCGGCGACGGTGCCTGCGCGGGGACGTCCCGGGCGCCGCGGGGCTTGGCTGACGGCACAGAGGCAGCGCGTGGCGGCTCCGCCGCGCCCCTCTAATGATGTTGCCGATTACTGTAATTGGGGTATGCTTGAAGCAGGGACTGGTGAACAGTAAGTGACAGAAGAAACAACTCAGAGACTCTCCATAGAAGACATCGACCCGCTGCACCTGCTGGGCAGGGAAGACTGCAACCTCCGGCTGCTGGAAGAGCGATTCAAGGCCCGTATCGTCGTCAGGAACGGCGTCATGACACTCACGGGGCCGGAGGACGAGGTCAAGGCCTTGGCCATGGTGCTCCAGGAGCTCGTGCGTCTGGCTAGAGAGGGCCGAATGCTGGAGGAGCCGGAGATCCTCTACGCCGTCGAGTCCGCCTCGCCCCGTCCGGAGAAGAAGGGTACGCGGCAGGACGGTGCCGACGGGCCCGACAGACAGAGCGGGCTGACCAGGCCGGAGCGGATCGTCTATCACCTCGAGCGCCTCTCCGTCTCCGCCAAGAGCCCAGCGCAGGCGGCCTACCTGGCCGCGATCGAAGAGCACGACATCGTGTTCTCGATCGGCCCCGCCGGAACGGGAAAGACCTATCTGGCCGTTGCAGCCGCGGTCCACGCCCTGAAGACCAAGAGTGTGGACAGGATCCTGCTCGTGAGGCCGGCCGTGGAAGCGGGCGAGAGCCTGGGCTTTCTTCCCGGCGACTACCAGGAGAAGGTAAACCCGTACATGCGTCCGCTGCACGACGCTCTGCGTGAGATGCTGAGCTTCGAGCGGACCAGGCGGCTCGTGGAGCTGGGAGTGATAGAGATAGTCCCCCTGGCCTACATGCGCGGCCGCACGCTGAGCAACAGTTTCGTGATATTGGACGAGGGCCAGAACACCACGTTGGGCCAGATGAAGATGTTCCTCACCCGTCTGGGCGCCAACTCCAAGGCGGTCGTGACGGGCGACATCACGCAGGTGGACCTCAGCGACAAGTCTCAGTCGGGGCTCATTCTGGTCCAGGGCATCCTTAGCGACGTCAAGGGCATCAAGTTCGTTTACCTGACGGAGCTGGACGTCGTCAGGCACAGATTGGTGAAGGCCATAATAAGGGCCTTCGAGGAACGAGAGAAGAAGGGCTGAGACGACGGCTCGGGTTCCCGCGCGGGGGACCGGGCGCCGGTCAGCCGGAAAGACGGCATCATGTTCGGTAAAGACAATACGAGGAAGACGCAGTTGAGGGAGAAGGCCCCCGGAACCCTTTTCCCGAAGACTGAGAAGTTCGTGGCCAGGGTGCGCGCGGCCGAGAAACTGGCCGTGGCACTGGGCTTCGTCATCCTCGCTGTGCTGCTGTTTCCGCCGTCGGGCGTTTCTCCGGGCAGCGAGTACCGGGAAGGCGCCGTCTCCGACAAGGAGATCATCGCTCCTTTCGAGTTCAGCATACTTAAAGATGACGGGCGGTACGAGGCGGAGAGGAAGGCGGCCGGTGACGCGGTCCAGCCCATTTTCACCATAGACAGTCAGCAAACCACGAAATACATGGCCAGGCTTGCGGCCCTGAGGCAAACCGTGGTCGCGGACCGGGCGTCTCGCGCCGGAACGTTGGACCTTTCGAAATTGCCCGACGTGAAGTTGTCCGCCGCGACGCAGTCCGTGCTGGCGGCTCAGCGCACAGGACCGGAGGTCATAGAAGCAGTCGAGAGGTTCGCAGGGAAGGTCCTGGAGACGGGCGTCGTGCGGACTAAGAGAGCCGCGGAGACGGCCGGCTACGACACCGTCCGGATGCGGAGTGAAAAATTCGAACTGGCGGTGCCAGTTGCGTCGCTGGTGGACAGGAGCGCGGTGGCGCCCAGAGCCAGCGCCGAAGCCGCCGCAGTGTTCTCCAGGAACCCGGCTGCCGCGTTGGCCTTCGTCGAGGTCGCCGGCCAGTTCCTGGACGCCAACGCTCACTACGACCCGGCCAGAACCGACATGGAACGGGCCCGGGCGCGGGACGCGGTGTCGAGGTTCGACGGAGTCGTGCTTCAGGGTGAGAAGATAATCGGCAACCACGAGAGGATCACGGCCGAACACGTCAAGAAACTGCGGTCGCTCGAGTACTACAAGCGGGGTCTCGGTGAGAAGACCTCCGGCTTCGAGCGTTCGCTCCCGTACGCCAGCAAGTTCGTCATCACTTCGCTGTTCCTGGTCGTGTTCTGGGCGTACCTGCACACCCGCCGCCGGAGGCTCCTGGCCGAGCGCCACATGATCGTGCTTCTGGCCGTGACGTCGCTTCTCGTCCTGGCCCTGGGCTCGCTCGTGACGAACGTGCTGCGGCTGCCTCCGTTCCTGATTCCGGTGGTGCTGGTGCCCTTCCTCATCACCCTGCTGCTGGACGACGAAGTCGCCCTGCTGGCCGGAATAATAACGACCCTGATGATCGCCACGCTGGCCGGGCTGGACCTGGTCTTCATAGTGGCGTCGCTGGCCGCGGTCACGACCGGCGTCTACACCGTCATTGGCGTGAGGCACAGACGGCAGTTTTACAGGTCCATGCTCTTCGTGGCGGGCGCGTACGTGACGGCCATATTCGCGGGCGGGTTCGGGTCGACGGTCCCGGGCTCGACGGTGCTCATGTCGGCCGGATACGGCATCCTCAACTCCTTCGTCTGCGTGCTGGCCGCGATGGCGCTGCTTCCGGTCCTTGAGAGCATATTCGGCCTGACCACGAACATCACACTGCTGGAGCTGTCGGACTTGAACAGGCCGCTGTTGAGACGGATGATGATCGACGCGCCAGGCACTTACCATCACAGCATGGTTGTGGGGAGCCTCGCCGAGGCCGCGGCGGAGGCCATAGGGGCGAATTCGCTGCTGGCCAGGGTGGCGTCCTACTACCACGACATCGGCAAGATATCGAAGCCCGAATACTACGTGGAAAACCAGAGAAACGCCCGCAGCAGGCACGACAAGCTGAGCCCCACGATGAGCTGTCTGATACTCGAATCCCACGTGAGGGAGGGTGTCGAGATGGCGGAGCAGGAGAAACTGCCCAGGGTCATCCGACAGCTGATCGGGGAGCACCACGGCACGAGTCTCATGGCCTTCTTCTACCAGAAGGCGCTCGAGATCGACAGCGACGCGCCGGCTGAGGAGTTCCGGTATCCTGGACCCAAGCCGTCCTCGAAGGAGGCCGCCATCATAATGCTGGCCGACTCCGTGGAGGCCGCATCGCGCTCGTTGACGTCCCCCACCCCGAGCAGGATCAGGGGCGTGGTCGCCAGGATAGTGGAGAACCGGGCGACGGAGGGCGAGCTGGACGAGTGCGGGCTCACCATGGCAGAGCTCACAAGGATCCGCGAGAGTTTCATACCCATCCTGATAAGCATCTTCCACGCGCGTCCCTCCTACCCGGAAGACGTGAAGAAGAAAGAGAATGGAGATATCGGTAACGAACAGACAGAGAAAGACAGGTATCAGTACTAGGCACGTCCGAATGCTGGCCTGTCGGGTTCTCGTGAACGAGTCTGCCTGCTTCGAGGAGATATCCATCAACTTTCTGGGCGCCAGGGCCGTGCGGTCGCTGAACCGCAATTTCACCGGCAGGGACGAAGTCACCGACACCCTCGCCTTCGAGATCGCTCCCGACCGGCTTCCCATCGCGCGACAGGTCTCCACGCGTCGCGGCAATCCGGCCCGTCGGCCCGCCGCGCGGAGAGCGGGCGACCCGAACGCTGTCCGGGGCGTGCGGCTCGGAGACGTGGTCGTCTGCGTGGACAGGGCCGTGGAGCAGGCCGAGTACTACGGCGTGGGGCTGGACGAAGAGCTCGCCCGCCTCACGGTCCACGGGCTTCTGCATCTTTGCGGCCTGGACGACGCCACGCCCGCACAGAGACTGAGGATGAGGCGCCGCGAGGACTTCTACCTGCGGCGGCTGGACGATCTCGTCCGGCGCCTGGTCCCGGGCGGCCCTCGTCCGTCGCGACCGATTGGCAGGAAGGGCGAGGCATAGCCGAATGAGCGTTTCCGAGGTCGTGTTCCTGCTCCTGTCCGTCGCGGGACTGCTCACATATCTGGTCTGTCACGCCGCGAGGCCGGGACGGATGTCCGCCACGACGCTGCGGCGGCTGCGTCTGGACGATCGGGCCTTCCTGGAAGCGCGCAGGCTCCTGGCAGAGCTTTACGTGGCGCGCATTCTGTCCCTGTCCGCGAGCGCGCTGTTCTTCGGATTCTGGTTGAGACTGCACGGATTGAGCCTCGCTCCCGCCTGCGGCTCCGCGCTGGTGTACGCGCTCTCGACCGCGCTTCTCCTTGTGCCCCTTACGCTGAGGTCTCCACTTTCGAGCGGCGGCGCGAGCGACCGGATCGTGCGCCTTCTGAGACGCCCGCTGGCCTTGTCAGGAGCTCTGCTGGAGCTCCTTCCCGGGCTGTCCCTTCGTGGTGGGGCCCGGGCAGTACCCGAGCCGGCTCAACATGCGGCGCGGCGCCAGACCGCCGGCCCGGGAGCGGGGTCCGCCGAAGAGCCCGTGTCACCCGCGTCATCCGGGTCATCCGTGTCATCCGTCTCGAGAGTGCCTCCCATAGCGTCCCCGTTCGGCAGGGACCTGCTCAAGCTGCTCCTGAGACTGAGGGAACGTCACATATCTGAAGTGATGGTGCCCAGGGTGGACATGGTGTGCGCGCAGGAGAGTTCCAGCATCAGCGAGCTGGCCGAACTGGCGACAGACAGCGGCCACACGCGTATCCCCGTTTTCCGAGACACCATAGACTCGATCAGCGGATACGTGACTGCGAAGGACGTGGTGTTGAAACTGCACAAGGGGAGCGGAGCGGACGGGGCGTCCTCCGTCGTCAGAAAACCCGTGTTCGTGACGCCGCAGGCCAGCATCGAACACTGTCTCGAGCAGCTCCAGCGGGAGCACGCGGCGCTCGCGATAGTGGCCGACAGCGCGGGGAAGACGCTGGGGCTCGTCACCAGCGAGGACATCCTGGAGGAGGTGGTGGGTGACCTCTACGAGGACTTCGAGCCGGAGGAACCTGCCTACAGGATGTTGGACGAGAAGACCGCTCAGATAAGGGCTACCGTTAAGGTTGACGACTTGAAGGAAGTTCTCGGGACGGCGCCGCCGGCGGACCCCGGCCTGTCGCTCGGTGAATACGTGCGGGGCCTGCTGGGCGCCGACGCGGTGTCCGGAGACAGCGTGTCCGACGATGCGTTTCTGTACACAGTCACGCGAATGGTGGGGAAGGCCATCTGGAGCGTGAGAGTTGAGAGGAAGAGCTGACGTGGCGTATTCGTGGTTTCTGGGACTGGTTCTGAGTAGTCTCACCGCGCTGTCGAGCGTGCTGGTCGTGCGCGAGGCTTCATACGGGCCTGGCCGCGAACGGAGAGGAGTCGAGGCCAGGTCCGCCCTCATACTGGTCGCAGCCGTGGCGTCCGCGATGGCTGGAGTGACCGCCGGAGGAGCCGTGGCCGGCGGCTCAGTATACTTACTTGTGATTCTGTCACTTGCCTGGCTCGGCCTCGTGACTGCGGGCGTCGTGGTCGCGCCTCTCTGGTTCTCGGCTGCGCCAGGTCCGCAGGGGCTCGGCGCCCGCGCTTTGCGGCTCTTCTGCCGAGTTTTCGTGTTGCCCGTCGGAGGGCTCGCAGTTAGAATGTCCGAAAGAGTGACGGGCCCGGCTTCACGCCAGCTGGACGAACGACTGACGGCGGAGCTGAACGTGCTGTTCTCGGCCGAGACGGCCACGCTGCTTCGCGTGGAGCCCCTGGCCTCGGTTGTCAGGGAGTTCGCGCGGACCGCGGCCGAAGACATAATGGTGCCCCGTAGCGCCATGGTCACGGTATCGAGCTCGATGACACTCGCGAAGTGCGTGGAAGTGTTTGCCGCGAAGAAGTTCTCCAGAGTGCCCGTCTACGAGAACGACCCCGAGTCCATCGTGGGAATGGTGCACGTGATGGACCTTTTGAGAGAGACCGACCTATCGAGAAGTGTGCGCCAAATCGTCAGGCCCGTGCTCATGGTTCCGCGGACCAAGAAGTGCGACGAGCTCCTCAAAGAGTTCCAGGCCAGGCAGAGCTACATGGCCGTGGTGCTGGACGAATACGGCGGGACTGCCGGGCTCGTTACGGTGGAGGACGTGCTGGAGGAGCTGGTCGGTGAGATGGGCTACGAGCCGCTCACCCTGCGTCGCACCATGCGCAAGGTGGTGGACGGCATGTTCCTGGTGCACGCCCAGGTGGAGGTGGAGAAGTTCGAGGAGACGGTCGGCATTCGGATACCCAGGGGCGACTACGAGACTCTGGCGGGCTACCTGCTGCAGGAATTCGGCAGGATCCCCAAGCCCGGGGCGAAGCTCGTCAGAGACGGCACGCTTTTCGAGATCGTCGAGGCGAACGAGAGGAAGATAAAGCTGGTCCGCGTCTGGTTCGAGGGTCTTTATCCCAGACAGGACGCGGCGGACGCCGCGAACTGACGCCGGCGGGTACCGCGGCGAGTTCAGCGAGCGCCGGCGCACGGCGCGCGCCCTTTTGACGCAGGAGCGAGACCACTTGGCAATCTGCAAGAGCGAAGCAGTAGTAACAAAGAGCCTTAAGCTGGGCGAGACGAGCAAGATAGTCTGGCTCTACACCAGGGACTTCGGCAAGGTGAAGGTGGTCGCCAAGGGCGCAAGGAGCCACAAGAGCCGGTTCGGGTCCAGCCTCGAGCTCTTCACGCATTCCGCGGTCGTGTTCTACAAGAAGGACCGCCGCGACCTGCAACTGCTTTCGCAGAGCGACACGGTGCGCCACTTCGGCGCCTTCGAGACCGACGTCGCTAAGTTTGCCTTTGCCAGTGCCGTGATCGAGCTGCTGGACAGCATGGTCATGGGCGAAGAACCGAGCCCGCCCCTGTTTCGGCTTCTACTGGATGCTCTGGCCCGGTTGGAGACCTGTCCCAGGTCCGCATTGAGGACTGTGTTCTGGGCTTTCGAGCTCCAGGCCGCGGACCTGCTGGGATACAGGCCCGAGCTCTCGAAGTGCGCGCGCTGCGGGAAGGAAGAAGAGCTTCTGCGGTTCGCCCCTCTCAAGGGCGGCCTCATCTGCAGAGCGTGCAGCACGAAGGACTCGGACTCCTTCGAAGTGTCGGCCGAGGCGAGGGACACACTGAAGAAGCTCCAGGCCGTGCCAGTTTTGGACGGCGCGCTGGACGCGGCCGGTCCCAGGCTCGAAGCCGAAATTGATAGGATTGTCGAAGTATTTTTGCAGTATCATGTTGACAGGCTTCCGGGACTCAAATCGCTGAAACTGGTCAGGAATCTGAAGTGAGTTTGGAGAATGTGATGACCTTTCAGGAAATGCTCCTCAAGCTGGAACAGTTCTGGTCGGACTACGGCTGCGTGCTGGCCCAGCCATACAGCTCCGAAGTGGGAGCGGGAACTTTCAACCCCGAGACTTTTCTTCGCGCACTCGGTCCGGAACCCTGGAAGGTGGCGTACGTCGAGCCCTCCAGAAGGCCCAAGGACGGCCGCTACGGCGACAACCCGTTCAGGGTGCAGCGGTTCTTCCAGTACCAGGTGATACTGAAGCCCTCGCCGGCGGACGTCCTGGACGTGTACTTCAAGAGCCTCGAGTGCATCGGTATCGACCCCAAGAAGCACGACCTGAGACTGGTGGAGGACGACTGGGAATCGCCCACGCTGGGAGCGTGGGGGCTCGGCTGGCAGGTCTGGCTGGACGGGCTTGAGATAACGCAGTTCACGTACTTCCAGCAGGCCGGCGGAATAGACCTGGACCCCATCTCCGCGGAGATTACCTACGGCCTCGAGCGCATCGCCACAATCATCCAGGCCGTGGAGAGCTTCGCGGACCTGAAATGGTCCAGCGACGTCCGCTGGCGCGAGCTTTTCAAGACTCACGAATACGAGTTCTCGAAGTTCAACTTCGAGGAGAGCGACATCGAGCTCCATCAGCAGCTGTTCGTGTCTTTCGAGAAAGAGGCGGTGCGGTTGCTGGACAAAGGGCTGGTGCTCCCCGGTTACGACTACGTGATCAAGTGCTCGCACATCTTCAACGTGCTGGACGCTCGCGGAGCGATAAGCATCACGGAGAGAGTGGGATACATCGCGAGAGTGAGGCGCCTGGCGCGCAGGGCCGCGCTGGCTTGCCTCAGGCAGCGCGAGGAGATGGGGTTCCCGCTCCTGCCGCCGGAGGAACGCGCGAAGCTGGCGGAACAGGGCGGCAAACCGGAATGACGGGTCCGCGCGCCGGCGCGGCCATTCCCGACTGGAACCGAACGAGGTGCAGACAGTGGATTTCCTCCTTGAGATCGGCGTCGAAGAGCTGCCATCCGGCTACATCGAACCCGCGATGGACGAGCTGGCCGCCAGGACTGCCGCGGAGCTCGGCGCCAGGCGCGTGACCTTTCTGGGTGTCGACAAGTTCTCCACCCCCAGACGCCTGGCCGTGATCGTGAGGCAGCTGGCCGAACGACAGGCGAATTTGGAGAAAGAGGTCACCGGTCCCTCCGCCAAGGCCGCGTACGATGCGAACGGGCAGCCAACGCAGGCGGCCAAGGGCTTCGCCCGGAGCCAGGGTGTGCCAGTCGAATCCCTCTTCCTGAAAGATACGGAGAAGGGCAAGTACGTCTGCGCGCATGTGAAGATCGAGGGCAAACCGGTGGCGGAAGTCCTTCGGGAGTTTCTGCCGGGACTGGTTCTGTCGCTCCCGTTTCCCAAGACCATGACGTGGGGAGCGCCGGCCGCGAGATTCGCCAGGCCCATCCGCTGGGTCGCGGCCCTGCTGGATGGCGACGTCGTGCCGCTCGAGATCGCCGGCATTCCGTCCGGCAGGATCACCTACGGCAGCCGCTTCGCCTGCCCCGGGGCAATAGAGCTGGCGAGGCCGTCCGATTATCTCACGAAGCTGGAAGCCGCCTCGGTGATGGCCGACCTGCCCAAGCGCAGGTCGCTTGTGCGCGAGCTGGTTCACCGGGGAGCGAAGGTGAGGGGAGGCCACGTCGTGGAGGACCAGGATCTCGTGGACATCGTGGCCAACCTCCTGGAATACCCGGTACCGATCGTGGGCTCCTTCGACGAGCATTTCCTCGAGCTGCCGCGTGAGGTCGTGGTCACGGCCATGAGGGAGCACCAGCGTTACTTCGCGGTGGAGGACGAATCGGGGAAGCTCCTGCCGCATTTCATCACCATGCGAAACGGCGGCAGCGAGGGCGAGGAGAACATCAGGACGGGTAACGAGCGAGTCTTGCGAGCCCGCCTGGACGACGCGCGCTTCTACTGGGAGAAAGACCTGTCAATCGGCGTCGAGAGACAGCTCGAGCTGCTCAAGAGTGTGGTCTGGCACGAATCGCTCGGCTCGGTCCACGAGAAGGGCAGGAGACTGTCCGAGCTCGCGGCGTCCGTGGTTGAGCAGTGGGACAAGAGCAAGGTCGAGATGGCGAAGAGAGCCGGCCTCCTCTGCAAGACCGACCTCGTGAGCGAAATGGTCAAGGACGGCAAGGAGTTCACGACGCTCCAGGGCATAATCGGCAGCGAGTACGCGGCCAGGGCGGGCGAGTTTCCGCCCGTGGTCCAGGCGCTCAAGGAACACTATTCTCCACGGTTCCCCGGAGACGCGGTGCCGTCGACCCTGACAGGCGCCGCGGTAGGCATCGCGGACAGGCTGGACGAAATCGCCGGCTGTTTCGCCACCGGAAAGACTCCCACCGGTTCCGAGGACCCGTACGGTGTGAGACGACAGGCCAACGGGCTCATGAGAATACTGATTGAGAAAGAGCTGCATTTCTCCCTCGGCCACGCGCTCGACAAGGCCGTGGAGCTCCTGTCGCGCCAGTTCAAGCTGCCGGAAACGCTGGCCGAAGAGGTTCGTGCGTTCCTGGTTCAGCGGCTCGGGTTCGTCCTGTCGGAGACAGGGCTCGAGCAGGACGTCATAAACTCCGTGCTGTCCGTCGACAGCGACGACCCTTACAGAAGCCTCCTCAAGGCCAGGGCCGTGGCGGAGTGGAAGCCCAACGCCGACTTCTCTCACGTGGCGATATCGTTCAAGCGAGTGTCCAACATCCTGAAGGCCGACTCCTACCCGCCGGTGGCCGCGGATGAGCTCACGGAGAAAGTGGAACGGGACCTCTTCTCGGGTGTGAAGGAAATCTCGTCCGCGACCGCGGAGCTCATATCGCAGGCCAGCTACGCGGACGCGATCGCCCGCCTGCTCACCCTCAAAGGGTCCATAGACGCTTTCTTCGACGGAGTGCTGGTAATGGACCCCGACGAGCGGGTGCGCAACCGCCGCCTCTCGATCCTGGCCATGGTGCGGTCCGAGTTTCTCAAGCTGGCGGATTTCTCGAAGCTGTACGAAGTCGCGCAGCAGCAGGCCTAGCGCCAGTTGGCCGGGGGCCAGACACCGTCCGGGTCAGCCGCCGCGGGCCGGCCGCCGGGCAAGAAACCCCTTGCACTTCAGATGCGGAGGTGCTAATTTTCAAAGGATGAACATGTAGTCTTGGGCCTGACCTTTTAAGCTGGCTCAGAGAGGCCAGCAAGGGGAAATGCCTGATGTCGGAAACGAGAACTGACGCGAGCCTTCTTGCAAGGGCGAGGAGGCTTCTTTTTTGCCCTGCAAGCGCCGGACAAGAGCTTGTTCGAGAGGTTGTTGATTCCTGCCCGGAGGGACGGTCGTGACGTACGTCGAGAAGGCCCAGATAATGGACGAGCAGGCCATGGCCAGGGCCATCGCCCGCATCTCGCACGAGATAGTCGAACGGAACCAGGGCACGGACCACCTCGTGCTTGTGGGCATTCGCAGGCGGGGCGTGCCGCTGGCCAGGCGGATTCAGCAGAAGCTCAAGGAATACGAGGGAGCCGAAGTGCCGCTGGGAGTCCTGGACATAACGCTGTACAGGGACGACCTCCAGCAGATAGGGCCGGCCCCGGTAGTGCGGTCCTCCGAGCTGCCGGTGGACATAACCGGAAAGATAGTAGTGCTGGTGGACGACGTGCTGTTCACGGGCCGGACCGTGAGGGCGGCCCTCGACGCGCTCATAGATTTCGGCAGGCCCAGGGTCATTCAGCTGGCCGTGCTCGTGGACAGGGGCCACAGGGAGCTTCCCATAAGGGCCGACTTCGTGGGCAAGAACCTTCCCACGTCGGAGAAGGAAGTGGTCAAGGTCAGCGTCAAGGAAGAAGACGGCGTGGACGCCGTGTCAATCGGGGAGGTGGTCCGGAATTGAAGGAGAGAAAGCACCTCCTGGGGCTTGAGGAGCTGCGGCGGGAGCAGATCGAGCAGATACTGGACGCCGCCAAGTCCTTCAAAGAAGTCCTCGAGAGGCCCATTCCGAAGGTGCCCACGCTCCGGGGAAAGACTATCGCCAACCTCTTCTTCGAGCCCAGCACCAGGACCAGGATCTCGTTCGAGCTCGCCGAGAAGCGCCTCAGCGCCGACACGGTCAACTTCACCGCCTCCGGCAGCAGCGTGTCCAAGGGTGAGAGCTTGAAGGACACCGCCAGGAACATAGAGGCGATGCAGGTGGACATGATCGTGGTGCGGCACCAGGCGTCGGGCGCGCCGCACTTCCTGGCCCGCTCTCTGGACTGTTCGGTCATCAACGCCGGCGACGGCACGCACGAGCACCCCACCCAGGGGCTACTGGACATCTTCACCGTCAGAGAGCACAAAGGTAAGATCGATGGGCTCAAGGTGGTCATCGTGGGCGACATCGCCCACAGCAGGGTGGCCGCTTCCAACATCTGGGGCTTCACAAAACTGGGAGCCAGGGTGGTCGTCTGCGGCCCGCGGACTCTGCTGCCCCAGGGCATAGAGCGCCTGGGCGTGGAGCCTACCAGCGACCTGGACGAGGCGTTGGACGGAGCCGACGTCGTAAACGTGCTGCGCATCCAGCTGGAGAGACAGAAGAGCGGCCTCTTCCCGAGCATCAGGGAGTATTCGAGGTGTTTCGGCCTCACGCGGGAGAGACTCCTAGCGGCCAGGGACGACGTGCTGGTGATGCACCCCGGGCCCATCAACCGCGGGGTGGAGATCTCGCAGGACGTGGCGGACGGCCCCTTCTCGGTGATTCTGGAACAGGTCACTAACGGCGTGGCCGTGCGCATGGCCGTGCTGTATCTTTTGAGTGGTTCAGAGGTCGAGCCCAAGCCCGAGTAGGGTGCGGCGCGGTCCGGTTCTCCAAGGCCGGAGCCCGGATTCGGTCGGTCTTGTGTCTGTGGAGGTTGCGAACGCGAAATGATCAGGCGGAACATGAACTCTAGTGCGGAACCTTCCCGCGGCGGCAGTGGTAACAACAGTGGTGGAGGCGCGGTGCTCCTCCTGCACGGACGGGTCGTGGACCCCGCCGGCGGGCTGGACGAGACTGCCGACGTGCTCGTACGTGACGGCCGGATCGACTCCGTCGGCCGGGGAATCGCCGTCGGGCAGGGCGCGCGCGTTATGGAGCTCCAGGGCAAGCTAGTCGTCCCGGGTCTCATCGACATGCACGTGCACCTGAGGGAGCCTGGCAGAGAGGACGAGGAGACGATCCAGTCGGGCGGTCGTGCCGCCGCGGCCGGCGGCTTCACCGCCGTCGCGTGCATGGCCAACACACAACCGGTCATAGACAACGCCGGCATGGTCAGGTTCGTCCTGGAGGCCGCAGAGAAGGAGAGCCCGGTGCGCGTGTTTTGTGTCGCGGCCGCGACCGTCGGCCTCAAGGGCGAGGGCATGGCCGAGATCATGGACATGCGCGACGCGGGCGCAGTCGCCATATCAGACGACGGGAAGTTCATTCAGAACTCCGAGGTCGCGCGGAGGGTGATTGAGTACTGTGGAATGGCCGGGCTCCCGTTCATATCACACTGCGAGGACCAGTACCTGTCGGCCGGAGGCGTCATGCACGAGGGCTACTGGTCGACTGTGCTGGGACTCAAGGGCATTCCTGCCGCGGCCGAGACCACCGCGGTCGCGAGGGAGCTCAGCCTGGCGGAGTTGACCGGCGCCAGGGTGCACATAGCGCACGTCAGCACCGGCGGCGCAGTGGAGCTTGTGAGACAAGCGAAGAAGCGCGGGCTCTCCGTCACGGCCGAGACCGCGCCGCACTACTTGGTGCTGACAGACAGGGCGGTTTGCGGCTATGATACAAGCGCCAAGGTGAATCCGCCCTTGAGAAGCGAGGAGGACCGGGACCGCGTCCTGGAGGGCCTCAAAGACGGCACCATAGACGTGATCGCCTCCGACCACGCTCCGCACTGCGAGGAGGAGAAAGACGTGGAGTTCGGCGCGGCAGCGTTCGGTCTGATAGGGCTCGAGACGACCGTCGGAGTGATAATGACCTTCCTGGTCAGAAGAGGAATCGTCCCGCTGAAGGAAGCCATCTCGGCCATGACCGTGAGGCCAGCCGCCGCGCTGGGGATAGAGGGTGGAACGCTCGCGGCCGGACAGCGCGCGGACATCACAATAATCGACCCCGAGCTGGAGTGGGAGGTGGACCCGAGCCGGTTTGCCTCCGGGTCCCGCAACACACCTTTCAAAGGAATGAAGCTCACCGGCAAGGCCGTGGCAACGATGGTCGCCGGGAAGTTTGTCTATGAAGCGTAGGATCGAGGGGCTCACAAGACTTCACCGGCGCCGGCCGAGGGCTTGTCAGGCGCCCGGATGCCTGAGACCGGGCCTGCCGAGGCCGGGTTTGCGCGCGGCCGGGACAGTGGTCGCAGTGCTGCTGACGGCGGCTCTGGCGACTTCCTGCGCCTACTACAACACGTTCTTCTTCGCCAGGCGCTACTACAACCAGGCCGTGAGGGCGAATCGTCAGCCCACCAAGCCCGGGCCCGGCGGCAGCTCCCAGTCCGCCGGCATATCGGGCCAGACCTCGTCGCTGCTGGACAAGTCGATTGAGAAATGCGCCAAGGTCATCACCTTCTACCCCAGGAGCAAGTGGGTGGACGACGCCATCTATCTCATGGGGCGGTGTTACTACCTCAAGCAGGACTACGACAGGGCGCTCAAGAAGTTCGCGGAGCTACCCGTCTACTATCCGAAGAGCGAGTTCGTTCCGAACTCCGCGTTCATGGTCGGACTGTGCGCCTACGGCAAGAAGGAGTACGACCAGTCCATCCAGGTGCTGCATAAGGCGCTTCTCGAGTACCCCCGCGCCGGGCAGAGCGAGCGCGCAAGCGCGCTGTTCACCCTGGGCGAGGCCTACTGGCAGAAGAAGAATTACGCCGAGGCTCTCGTGAACTACAAGCTCCTGGCCGGCGGCGGGAAGAAATCGGAGTTCTACTTCAAGTCTCTGCTCAAGACGGGGCAATGCTACTTCGAGCTGGCCCATTACGACAGCGCCAGGATGAGCTTCTCCAGCGTCGTGCGGGAGGACAGCAACGACGACGAGGTCCTGGAAGCCCTCATAAAGATCGGGGATTCTCACGCCGCCGAGAAGAATCTCGACTCCGCCGCCCGCAGCTATCAGGAAGCGCTGGTGCTGGCCGAGGACTTCGGGAGGGTGCCGGTCGTGAGAATCAAGATGGCCGACGTGGAGCTGGCCAAGGAGAACTACGAGAAGGCAATCGAGCTGTACCGTTCGGTGGTGACCGAGTTCCCCAGGACGCCTTTCGCCAGCGAGGCGCAGTTCCGGATGGGATACATCTACGAGGTATACATGGAGGACCTTGACCAGGCCGGCCAGGCGTACGACAAGGTCAAGGAACACCTGGCCAAGTCGGAGTTCGCTTCGCAGGCCGAGCTGCGCGGCAAGGGGCTGGCGAGACTGAAAGAATCGGGCAGGAGGCCCGGCGCGTCGGAAGCGGACAAGGCGGCCGAGCCGGATTTCCTGCTTGCGGAGCTCTCGCTCTTCCAACTGGGAAAACCCGACAAGGCGATAGAGAAGTACCTGAGCGTGGAGCGCGATTTCCCCAAGTCTGTGTACGCACCCAAGTCCGCGTTTGCGGCCGCGTACGCCTTCCTTCACATGAAGCACGACACCGCTTCAGCGGTCGAGACCGGCCGCAGGGTGATAGAGAAGTTTCCGAACACCGAGTACGCCGAGGCCGCGGGCGGGATGCTGAAGTCCCTCAACGTCGAGATGTCGCCCGAGCTGCTCCAAAAGACGATTCCGCCGGAGCCGGCGCCGGCGGACACCGTGCGGGCGCGACCGACACCAGTCGATTCGTTGAAAGCCGGGCCGGGAGCTCCCGCGCAGGCAGACTCGCTTCAAGCCGGGGCGGGAGGTCCCGCGTCGGCCGCCCCGCCTGATTCGGTCGCGGCACCCAGCGGGCTTCCGGCGCCCGTTGACACCCTGGCCGCCGGCACGACCCCCGGCGGAGCTGCGGCGCCCGCCGCCGATACTTTGCGGGCCGGTGCAGTACCCGTGGATTCGTTGAAGACAGCCGCGCCGGCCGGAACCGCGGCGCCTGCCGACACCGTCACCGTGCCTGAGCCCGAGAAGCCGGACATTTTGTTCCAAGATGAAGCCGAAGAAGACACGAGTGCCGCGAAGTAGGACCACGCACCCGCGGCAGCCGCGTGAAGCCGCGCCGACGGAAGTCAACGCGCCTGCGGAGACAGTCGCGGAAGTTCGCCAGAACAGGGCTCTCTCCGCGAACAGGTTTCTGCTCGACCTCAGGGTCAGCATGCCTGCCGCCCGCCCCGGCCAGTTCATCATGCTGGGGCTCCCTCAGGGCGCGGCTCCGGTCCTAAGAAGGCCATTCAGCGTGTTGGGCCACGACCCCTCGCGGAAATCACTTGAGATACTGTATTCCGTGGAGGGCTCCGGCACGCGGATTCTGTCAGAGGTGACGCGAGGTCAGAAGCTCAGTCTGCTGGGCCCTCTGGGGAACAATTTCCCGCAGGCAGCGGTCACCGTTGCCCCACGCGCCGCAGGCCCCGGCGTGCCGGCACCCTTGAACGTGCTCGTAGCCGGCGGGAGGGGAATCGCGCCCCTCGTCTTTCTCGCGGAAAGCATGACCTCAAGAAAGGAGATCGCCTCCGGCCCCGTCCTGTTCCTCGCCGGAGCTCGCACAGCGGCTGAGCTCGCGCTTCTGGATAGGATCAGGGCAACTGAAGTGTTCGTATCGACGGACGACGGCAGTCTGGGAAAAAAGGGGACAGTCATTGAGCTTTTGAAAGGCCTGGACCGGCAGGTCGTCTCTGCGCGCCGGGCCGCGGCCCCTGTCTCGGGGAAGAGTCCAGGAGCAGTGCTTTACGGCTGCGGTCCTGCCGGGATGCTGCGCGCGCTTCATTCGTATTCCGCATCGAAGGGTCTGCCGTGTCTTGTCTCGCTGGAGGCCGGGATGGCTTGTGGACTCGGGGTGTGCCAGGGCTGCGCGGTCGGAGTCAAGGGCTCACGCTACGCGCTCGTGTGCAAGGACGGCCCGGTGTTCCAGTCCGATCTGGTTGACTGGGCGCGCTACGAGAGCCCCTAGGGCCAATCTAGAGTCATCTTATCAATTGACACGCAGCGTGTTACGGCAGTGACATCAAGCATGATATGAAGATTAGAAGCGCGACAGAATCAAGAAAGCGGCCGCCGGATCTGTCGGTCCGGATCGGCGGTCTCAGGCTCTCGACCCCGGTCCTGCTGGCGTCCGGCGTCGCGGGTTACGGTGAAGAGCTCGGGAACGCCACGGGTCTGGGGGGCGTGGGCGCGATAGTCACGAAGACCATCACGCCGAGAGAACGCGTTGGCAACCGGCCTCCGCGGTTGCTCGAGACTCCCGCCGGCCTCATGAACAGCATCGGTCTGGCCAACGTGGGCTGCCGCGCGTTCGTGGAGGAAGTGCTTCCCCGGCTGAAGCGCCTTCGCACTCGTATAGTGGTCAGCGTCGGCGGGTTCAGCATCAGGGATTACCGGAGTGTGCTCGCGTCCGTGAACGACGCGGGCGGCGTTGACGCTTTCGAGATAAACGTGTCCTGTCCGAACGTACGGGCCGGCGGAATCAACTTCGGGTCCTCCGCCTCCAGGGCCGCGGCTGTCGTCAGAGCTCTGAGGCCTCTGACGACCCTGCCGCTGCTCGTCAAGCTGACGCCCAACGTCACTGACATCGGCGCCATTGCCGCGGCCTGCGTGTCGGAGGGGGCTGACGGACTCACGGTCGCGAACACGTACAAGGCTCTGGCCGTGGACCTGCGCACGCGAAAACCGATGCTGGGGGCGGGGACAGGAGGCCTCTCCGGGCCGGCCGTAAAGCCGCTCTCCCTGGCCAGGGTATGGGAAGTCGTGTCGCGGGTAAAGGCGCCCGTTATAGCGTGCGGCGGGATTTCCACGGCCGCGGACGCGCTGGAGTACATCGTTGTGGGCGCGACTGCCGTCCAGGTGGGCACGGCCTGCTTCAGGAGCTTCAGAGCCCCGGAGTCGATAGCAGACGGAATAGCCCAATACCTGAGGGAAAACTCTCTCCGTTCGCTCGACGAGCTGAGAGGGACGATGGTACTTTCCGCGGCGGAGTGACCCGCTGCGGGCCAAGAAGTTCTCTCCCGAGGAGCTCCGACGTGACCAAGGTGATAGTCGCCCTGGATTTCCCGAGTGAGAAAGAAGCGCTGTCGATGGTGGAGCTTCTCCTCCCGGACGTCCAGTACTTCAAGGTGGGGCTGGAGCTCTTCGTCGCTTCCGGGCCCGCAGTGGTCCGCGCG
>CAZMZP010000041.1:0-46434 GCA_964570935.1 uncultured bacterium | reverse complement strand
GAGGCGCCTCTTCCTTCCAGGTATTGCTTGAGCACGCCCGAGACGGTGAGCACGGCGTCCGCCCTGGACGCCACCAGTTTCTCAATGGCCGCAGCCAGGGGCCTCAGGCCCAGGCCGTCGTTGAGCTCCATTTCGTCTATCGAAGCATTAAACTCGAGTATGAGAGGAATATGCCATTTTCTTGTTGCAGAAGAAGTTGCGAACTGATAGATGCTGTAGCGCTCGTACACGAAATCGAAATCCGACCGCCGTCTCAGCAGAGACTCCAAGGTGCGCCGGAAGCGCACGTTGTGCAGGCAGTACAAAGTGTCCCTGGCCAGGACCCTTAAACTCCGCGGCAGTCTCCGCCGCGCCAGTCTCCGCCGCGCCAGGGAGGGCGGCGGGACGCGCCCGGCGGGGCCCGCGAGGGCGGAGCTCCCGGCCTCGGACGCTTCAGAGCGGGCCGCAGCCGAGGCGGCTGCATTCCCACTGCCGGCGGCCTTCGTGTCCAGCACCACCACTTCGTGGCCCAGCTTCCTGAGACTGTGTATCGTCTCTTCCATGTGGGTCGTGAAGCCGCCTCCGCGACTTCCGGGAGTTATGCTGGGGTCCGGGCACACGTACAGGATCTTCATCGCTTCCCGTCCCCCGCGGCGCGGGCCTGCTTTCCCGCCAGCGACCTTAGTTTCCTCAGCGCCCTTTCCGGCGCCCTGTAGTACCGGGCTCTCACCCTACAAATGGGATTGCCCAGGTATTCCTCCCACCGCCGGGCGCGCTCCAGGAAAGCGTCGTTCTCCGTGGCGGCGTACATGGCCGTCAGCAGGGGTATGTGAATATTGGCGTGGTAGAACTCGCTCGCCACACAGTCCCGCACCAGGTCGTACTTGGACCAGTAGCCGGTGTCGAACAGGGACAGCTTTCTGTCCAGCGTGCGCGCGCCCTGTTCCCAGGCCTCCCTGAAGGGCCGTTCGGGCGAGACCCTGACGTAGTCGAGCAACCCGAACAGCGAGAAGATGAAACCGTTGAGCACGTGAGCAGGCGGGTCGGTCACGTACTCTTCGAACCAGACGTCTCCGTCCGCGTCGACGTGCCTCACGCCTCCCGGATGACCGACCGGGACCAGGAACGAGGCCAGCGCCATGCGCGCCAGGTCGGCCTGCGACTGCCGCTTCTCAAGCTGGTGGGCCCGCAGCAGCACCGACGCGGCCTGCGCCTGCGCCATGGAGGAGATCCATGGAGCCTTGAGGCCGTAGACCGGGAAGTCGAAGTGCGCCGGCCAGACCGCGACCTTGTCCCCGACCTTTTCCGCCTTCTCCTCCAGCCATCCGGCCAGACGGAGGAACTTGTCCCTGAACTCCTCCGAGCTCGTCTCCAGCCAGAGCTCGAAAAGACCCAGGGCGTACTGCGCGACCGTCACGGAGAAATACTGTTTGGCTCCGCCCTTTATGCCCGAGTGTTTTTCGTAGTCCACGAGCGGTATGCCGTGCGCGTCCAGAGGGCCGTATCCGCCCTCCTCGATGAACGGCACCCAATTCTTGAAGTTGACGTAGTAGCCGTGGAGCACGGACCCGGTGCCCACCTTCGCCACCGCGAACCTGAGTCTCTTGATCCTTTCCCGTTCAGCCTTCATGCGTTCTTCCCGCTCCCGAGGCGGCCGTACACGGCCTCCACTCCCGACACGACCGATTCCCACGAGAACTTTCCGCCGTGGGCGACCAGCGCTTTCTCGTCCCAGGTCCTACTCAGCGCCTCTTCCAGCGCTCCGGCCAGCGCGGCCGGGTTTCGCGCCTCCACCAGGATACCCGCCTCCTTCGGCACGATCTCGGGGAGTCCGCCGACGGCCGTCCCGACGAACGGCCTCCCGGACGCGAAGGCCTCGAGCGCGATGACCGGACAACCCTCGTCGGTGCTGGACAGCGCGACCAGGTCGGACGCGGCCAGCCAGAGCGGCACTTCCTCGCGCGGCCTCCTCCCCAGTAACATCACAGAATCAGACAGCCCCAACGAACGGCACTCGTCCGACACCAGACTCTCCAGCTCTCCCCGGCCGAGCACCGCAAGGACCGCGTCCTTCCGGCTGCCCTTGAGCCCGGCGAACGCCTTCAACATCGTGAGGGGGTCCTTCACGGGCACCAGGTTCGCGGCGAACAGCACGACCGGCGAGCCGGCCGGGAGGCCCAACCTGGCCCGTGCCGCCTGTTTACTCACGCGCCCCAGCTCCGACAGGTCGACTCCGCTGGGGACGACTCTCGTCGCGCCGCCCCTCGCGCCCGCGGCGCGAGCTCTGTCGGCCAGAGCGCTGCTCACCGCGATCACGGCGTTCGCGCGGCGCAGGGAATGTCTCGTCGCGAAGCTCACCCATCGGCCCACGGCTTTTCTGTCCAGCCCGGCGTTCACGTCCGAGCCGTACACCGTGAGGACCACAGGCAGCCGCAGGAACGGGGCGGCAAGCACCGCGGCGAACCCGGCCGGATAGCACCTGTGAGCGTGCATCAACGACACTCCCCTCTCCCAGAACGCGCAGGCGGCCAGCACGCAGAGGACGAGTTGCACCGGCTCCAGCAGGCCGCCCAACACAGGTAGATGAACGAGAAGCGGCCTGTACACTCGCGTGCTTCCTTCGCGGGTCCGAAACCCGGGCCACGCCCCCTGGCGCCGTCTCGACGAAGAGTATCTGCCGAGGGGCGGGAAGACCTTGTGAGGGGCGATGACGACCACGCCGTGCCTGCGGCTCAGGAGGTCCGCCTGCTTCCTGACGCTGACGCGAACCCCGCCGCTGGCTTGTTCAGCCGTGGCGAATGACTCGACGACGAAGGCCACTTTCATCGCGTGACTCCACACCGCCGGGGCCGGCTATCGGCTGGCGGCGCTTGCATTCGACCTGACGAGAACCGTGCCTATTTCGACCCCGGAGTAGTAATCCACATCCGTGAAGTAGTCGGAGAGACTGAAGTTCGTTCCGGGGGTCGTGCGTTTGAGGTTGACCTTCACGCTGTACGTGCCGGGCTGGACGTCCTCGGGCACCGGCACTCGCACGGACTGCAGCACCACGTCCCCCTTCTTCCAGAGATGCAGGGGATAGTCCAGACTCTCGGGGTCCACGTCCGACCTGAAACGGAATCTCTTGTGAAGTCTCTTCTCCAAAGCCTTCCTGTAAGGTTTCTCGTACACCCGGTTGAAGAACCGCCCCTCGGGGAACGGCGTCTCCAGCCTGACGAACAGCTTGTACACGTCCTCTTCCGGAAGCTCCGACAGGCAGCGCCAGACAAGGCTCATGCCCAGGGTGTCGCCCGCCGCCACTTCTCTTCCGAGAAACTCGGCTTCGCCGAGAGAGAAGAGCCCCGAGAAGCTCGCCACCGGTCTTCGCGCGGACGCAGCCCGGCCGGCCTGGAGCGAGACCGGGACTGGGTCGGCCGGCTGCGCCTCCGCCGACAGGCTCAGCACCCGGAACACGTGAACCCCTCCCTCCGAGAAGACCTCCCCGAACAGGCCGGGCGAGGAACGGAGCTTGGCAAGGGCCCGTTTCTGGAACGCGGGGTCCACCTGGTATTCGAACGCGAACAGCGTTTCGTCGAAAGACGTGTTCACCACCACGAAGTCCACTTTGTATTCCCTGAGAATCGAAACTGTCCTCCGGGCCCCCACTCCGGCGTTCAGCACGTCCATCGCGTCCCGTATTCTGCTGACCGGGCGGGGATCCGCCGGAGACGAGTGAGCGACCGGAATCGCGGTCACGTAGTGCCTGGAGAACGCCGGGATGGCGTAGGCGGTCACAGGGTCCGACAGAAAGACGCTCCTGTCCCGGGCAACGCCGTCCAGACGCGCCACGACACCCGCGATGCCGGCCATGTCCTCGGGGAAGGCCCGCTCGACGGCGGCGGTGCTTCTGTAGAATCCTATTCTGTGATTCAGCGTTCCCGCCAGCGCCAGCACGACGAGGGCGCAAGAGACCGCGTAGACCAGCTTCCTGGGCGGCGACGCCGCCCTCGTCTTGCCGGGCGCCTCGATTAGGAACATGGCGGCGGCCAGCGAGTACGGCACGGCCCAGACGAGTCTGGACGTCAGATAGCTGAGGAACCTGCTGGCCAGGGGCATGAGCACCGGGTTGAACACGAGCGCGAGCGGGCCGGCCGTGGCTGCCGCCACGTAAGCGTGCGCCCGGCTCCGCCTGGCGTTCCAGAGGAAGTACGGAAGGAGAACGACCGAGACCGCGCCCACGAAGCCCAGCCACCCGTACGCCGGAAAGGGATTCAGGATGTAGAGACCACCACCCAGATACAGAATGCCCTGACCCTCCACGGCGTAGGTGTTGGCCGTCGAAAAGGACGTCAGAAACCTGTACAGGAGGAGAGGAGACGAAAACCCCAGTGCCGTTCCGACCACCCGGGCCCAGTCCTTCAACGCCTCTGCTTTCCGCTTCCAGTCCACCGCGATTCCGAGCAGGAAGTAGCAGGTCATCACAAAAATGAATTCAATGAAATAGTAGACGTGCACCGAGGCCGCCGTGACCGCAAGAACGCCCATGAGCGCGAGCAGCCATCCCTGCCGCCTCCTCAAGTACAGGAACGCGACACCGAGGCACACCAGGTAGACGAGCATGGAAACCCTGTTCGGGTAGCCCGCCACCCGCAGAGCCTCGCCCTCTATGCCGCCGTAGCAGACAGGAAAGAACACCGCGGCCAGGAGCGCCGCCCCGGCACTGCCGGTGACGCATCTCGCGGCCAGGAAGAAGCCCAGTATCAGCATGGGCGCGAAGAATGAGGGCAGAATGGCCCAGAGCCGATGCACCTGGATGCCGGACGCCTGCATCAGTACTGCGCACAGTCCGTGGAATATCCCGAAGCGCGGGTCCGCGCCCTGCACCCCGTTGGGTCCGTAAGGCTGCGAGACGGGGAACAGCCGGTCCTCTTCCACGACGCCCCTGATGGCCGCCAGGTGAGCTGCCGAGTCTGCCTGCCACATGAGGGGCGCCCCCGTCGCCAGGAGCAGGACGGCGACGCAGACGACTAGAAGGAGCAGTAGAACGTGCCCCCACGCGGGTACACGGCCGGACGTTTCCGGAAGCGCGTCGCCGAAACGAATCCCTGCTGCGCCAGCCGGCTTGAGCTCCGCCAGGAGGTGCCAGCATAAGGCCAGGCAGGCAAGGGCCCACCCGACTCCGCGCAGTGGAAGGCCCGTGCGGTCAAACAGCACCAGCAGGAGCGCCGCCTGCCCGAGGCTGAAACTGACCGCCAGCGGCAGCGTCTCGAGAAAGGAGAAGCCAAGTCTGGCCCTGAGCAGGATCGCCGGGACCAGCCCCGGACTGACCAGGAACAGGAAGAGGCACACTCCCAGACGGGCGGCCGCGGGGCCGTGAAGGGCGGTGAGAAGCCAGAAAGAGAGCGCCAGGGCGAGAAACACCGCGAAGAGAAGTCTGAGAACGCTCCTGTCTCTTCCCCATGCGCTCACCATCTCAGCTCCTGGAAACCAGGTACACGCCGGCGCAGATGACCACCACGCCCAACCATCGCAGCGCCGACACGTGCTCTCTGAATATCAGCGTGGAGGCGACGAGAGAGACCACGTACGTAAGGCTGATAAACGGATACACGAAGCTGAGCTCTTTCTTGGACAGCACGTCCATCCACAGGAACCCGCTCCCGAAAGTGAAAACGGCTCCCAGCCACACATAACCCGAGGTGAACACCTTTGCCAGCTCCGGCCACAGAGACCCCAGAGAGAACTGGAAGCCGCCTTTGAGGGTCAGTCCGTGCTTCACCAGCATTTGACCCGCCACCAACATCACCACGCACGTCACGACGTACACAATGGTTCTCATGTCCTACCCTCCTCTTTACGGCCGCCTGCGGGGGAGCCGGCGACAGGGTCTGCATCCCCGCGGCAAGGCGAGCCGGAGAGCTCCTCGACCCTGGCGTTCAGCATGGCCACTTCTTTGGCCAGGATCCTCAGCTGGGTGGAGAATTCCGAGACCTTGATGGACAGGTGCAGGAGTATGGCCAGGGCGAACAGAATGCCGAACAGGAAGAGCGTGGAAGACGGGTCTATGGCGCCGATGAGCGCCGTTATCCGCAGCAGGAGATCCTGCCAGACCACGAGCATTGTCATGCCGGCCACGGTGAACAGCCATATGAGAGCGTACTTTTCCCTCAGTCTCTTCTTTCGCACCATGTCCAGGACGATGAGGACGAGTATTATGCTGATTACTATCGCCACTCTCGCCACTCTGACCGATATCATGCGTCACCTCCCGGTACGACAAGCCGTTTCCTGGCCAGCACGGCCACAAGCGAGAGCAGGAAGTCAAACGGATATATCAGCGCCTTGATGGCCGAAATCGTGGAAGTGCCTCCGATCCTCTCGCGCACGGTAACCGGTACTTCCTTGATCCTGAGGCCCGCCCTGCCGATTATGACCAGCCCCACCGAGTCCCTGAATTCAGTGGAATCGTACTTGGCGAAAAGCAGAATGGCGCGGCGGCCGTACGACCTGAACCCGCACGTGGTGTCGGTTATTCTCTGCCGGAGCATCCCGGAGGTGACCCAGGCGAAGAACAGTATCCCGCACTTGCGCATGAACGGCGTCCTGTAGTCTCCCCTTCCCAGGTACCTGGAGCCGACCACCACGTCGTACCCCTCACGGACGACCGGGTCGACCAGCTTTCCTATCTCCGCCGGCACGTGCTGTCCGTCGGCGTCCACCTGTATCGTGATGTCGTAGCCGTGCCTGTGGGCGTACACGAACCCGGTCCTGACGGCTTCGAACATGCCGAGGTTGAACGGGTGGGTGAGAACGAGGGCTCCGGCCGCCCTGGCCATCTCGGCAGTGGCGTCAGTTGACCCGTCGTTCACCACGACGACGTCCACGTGCGGCGCGTCCTTCCTGACCTCGGTAACTACCTTGCCCACGTTGGCGGATTCGTTGAAGGCGGGAATCACCACCAGGATCCGGGGGTCTCTGTTCATGCGACTACCTCGACTTTTATTCTGGACAACGCTTTCTCCGCCGCTTCGGCCGCTTCCCGGGCGCCGGGACCCTCGGCCACCACGTGACCCACTCTGTCGGAGCTGCTCTTGAGCTCCGGCACCCTGTCCCCGGGGTTCATGTCGAAATGGACGTCCACTACGCCCTTGACGGAACTCGCGGCCTCGATTCCGTCCACGGAGGCGATGACACCCGGCGGCACCCGCAAATATCTAATAGCGGAGCCTCTCTCCCACTTCGGAGTCACCGCGGGGTCCTCACCCAAAGCTATTCTAATCACGGTCTCCATCAGGTCCACTCCGCAGGACAACGGCACGAGGTCGGAGGTGATGCGGTCTCCCCCCAGCCTGGCGCCGACCTCCATGACCACCGGACCACCTGGGGTCATCCGGAGCTCGGTGTGCGTCGCGGAAAAATCTATGCCCAGCGCGCCAACACAGGCGTCCACCGCCTGGCGGACCGAGGCGTGCCAAGAGAACGCCGACGGCTGGGTGTGCCCGAGCTCCACAAAATGAGGGGGGCCGGTGGTGATCTTGTCGGTGACGGCGGCTATCCACGTCTTCCCGCGCGACGTCACTGCTTCCACGCTCATCTCGGGCCCGTCCACGAAGCTCTCGACTATGGCAGAGCCGCTGGCAGAGGCGTCCACCGCGGACGCAAACGCGGCGTCCACCTGTGATGGAGTCTCCACCTTGGTGACCCCCCTGCTGCCCACTGAGTCCACCGGCTTCACTATGCACGGAAGACCCACGCGCGACGAAAGCTCCCGCGCCTCGTCCAGTGACGCGGCCCTCCCGAACTCCGGAGACCCCACGCCCGCCACGGCCAACGCCTCTCTCATCAGCCACTTGTCCGTGGCGACCCTGGCGGCCTGGGTGGAGAGGCCCGGCAGCCCGAGGCTCTCGGCCACGAAGGCCACGCTCTTGACGGCAAAGTCCGTGCATACGGACACGACCGCGTCCACTTTCTCTCTTCTGGCCGCCTCCAGACAGGCCGAGGCGTCCCTCGTGTCCGCGATCTCCCGCTTGTGAGACCATCGGAATCCGGGCGCGTCCGGGTCCCTGTCGAGGGCGACCACGTGAAGCCCCATCTGCGCGGCCCGCCTGATCGCGAAGCTCTGAAGGAAGCCCGCCCCGACTATCAGGATCTTTCTCGATTTTGTCCTGTTCAAGCGCGCTCCTGCCGGTCGTGAGTGGCGCCGGCCGCCAGCCGCGGCCGGCACCCTATCGCTGCTACTTGTTGCACGGCGCGTTTTCGTAGTCGGTCCTGAGCGCGCCGAAGATTATTATGTCGTGATATGCGCCGTCCCTGAACAGCTGCTCCCTCATCACGCCTTCTTGCTTGAATCCGACCCAGGCCACCATTCTTGCTGCGACCTCGTTGTAGTCGAAAACCCTGCAGTTCAACCTGTGCATGCCCAGTCGCAGGAAGGCGAAATCGCACAGGGTCGCCAGCATCTCGCTGCCGTAGCCTTTTCCCCTGAATTCAGAGTCGCCGATGTAGAAGGTCGTTTCGGCGTTCTTGGAGATCCAGTCTATGTTCCTGAGCTCCACGTTGCCGATGTGCTTGCCTTCGCGCGTCTCCACGCCGAAGATGGCCCTGCTCCGCTCCTTGCGTACCTCCCGCCAGTACGCCTCGTTCTCGCTGGCGCCGATCGGGAAGACGGTGCCGGTGAACCTGGTGACCTGCGGGTCGTTGACCCATTTCAGTGTTCTCTGAACGTGCTCGGTGTCCAGGGCGCAAAGCACGACCTTTCTTTCCTTCATTATGAGAACGACCTCCCTTCTCGAAACCGGCCGACCGGGCCATCCGGTGACCGGCCGTCAACGTCTGCGGAAATGCAGAGCTATCTTCTTCACCCCTGCCACCACGTCCGCCGCGTCCTGGTCCGTCATCTTGGGGTAGAGCGGAAGCGATATCAGCCTGTCGTAAGCCTGCGCGGCGACCGGGAAGTCCTCGCGCTTGAGTCCGAAAGTGTCCCTGTAGTAAGGGTGCATGTGGACCGGTACGAAATTCACTGTCGTGCCTATGTTCTCTGCCTTCAACTCCTCAATGAACCTGGCTCTGTCTATGGTGAGTCGGTCCAGGTTGAGCAGAATTGGGTAGAGGTGCCGCGCGTGCCGTACCCCGCTGTCAACCGACAGGGTCGCGATTTCCTCCATCCCGGCGAATTCTCCGTCGTAAAGTGACACGATCTTGTCCCGTCGCGCCATGAACTCGTTGATTTTGTCCATCTGGCACAGGCCCAGGGCGGCCTGTATGTCGGTCATGTTGTATTTGAACCCGGGATACATGACCTCGTAGTACCAGGAGCCGGCGGAAGTGTACCTTTTCCACGCGTCCTTGCTCATGCCGTGCAGGCCGTACAGGCGGATTCTGGCCGCGAGGTCGGGGTCGTCCAGGACGACGGCGCCGCCCTCGGCGGTCGTGACGTTCTTTATGGCGTAGAAGCTGAAGCAGGTGGCCGCGCTCAACGTGCCCACGTTCCTTCCCCTGTAAACGGCGCCCAGGGCGTGGGCGGCGTCTTCCACGACCGGAACACCGCGACCCGCGGCGATCTCCGCTATCTCGTCCATGCGGCAGGGATGTCCGCCGTAGTGGACGGGCACGATTGCCTTCGTGCGCGGGGTCATCCTGCGTCTTATCTCGTCCGGCGAGATGGTCAGGGCGCCGGGCTCGACGTCAGCCAGCACCGGCCTCGCCTTGAGATGGATGATGACGTTGGCCGTGGAGCAGAACGTCATCGTGGAGGTGATCACCTCGTCCCCCTCGCCCACGCCCAGCGCGGCGAGGGAAACGTGTAGGGCGGCAGTGCACGAGCTGAGCGCGACCGCGTGAGCGGCCCCGGTGTAAGAGGCCAGCCGCTTCTCGAACTCGAAGGTGCGGGGGCCGGTGGTAATCCAGCCGGAATCCAGCACCTTCAGCACTTCCCTCTTTTCTTCCTCCCCCACGAGAGGCAGCGCGAACGGCAGGAACTGCTTGCGGACCGGCGTTCCCCCGGCGGACGCAGGAAGAGATGTCATCTAAGTCCTCACTCGGGCGCTGGCGCGCCGTGTCATTTGTACCGATACCTGACGTTGTAGTAGACGTCGTCCAGATAATTGGGAATGCGCTTCTCATCGAACAGTTTCTGGATCTCGACGACGCCGGACTTGACAGTGCGGCCGACCCTGTAGCCCAGCACGTGCCTGGCCTTGTCGAACGACACGTGGTAGCTTCTCAAGTCTGTGCTCTCCTCCACCACTTCCACGGCTGTCCCCGGCACGCACTGCCTCACGATGTCGCCCAGCTCGGAGATGCGGTAGTTCTGCTCGTCGCTGCCGACGTTGAATATCTCCCTGTTGACGCTTGACCCGGGGGCCTCGAGCAGCATGATCGACGCCTCGGCCGCGTCCTCCACGTGGACGTTGGGCCTCCACTGTCTTCCTCCGTATATCTTTATCTTGCGGTCGTTCACGGCCTTGGCCGCGAGTATGTTGACGACCAGGTCGAAGCGCATTCTGTACGAGGAGCCGTAGATGGTGGCGAACCGCATGATGGCAGTGACCACGTCGGTGTCGTCGAAGCCCCTCAGGATTATCTCCTCCGACCTCAAGTTGGTCTCGGCGTAGAGCGAGACCGGGTTCACGATGGAGCCCTCGTTCAGGATGTAGTCCTCGGCGGCTCCGTAGACGCTGCAGGTGGAAGCGAACACGAAGCGCTTGAGTCCCTTGTATTTCGTGATCTCGACCAGGATCTTGGTGGCCTCGAGGTTTATCGCGTGCGTCACGTCGGGTTTGAGCTCGCACGCCGGGTCTCCAACGAGCCCGGCCAGGTGTATCACTCCGTAGCAGCCGTCCATGGACTCGACGACGTCTTCTATGTGCCGTATGTCGCCCTTCATGAGCTCGAAATCGGGATTGCCGTAGAGCTCCCTGACGGACCCGTCTCCGAAAAGCAGATTGTCCAGTACGCGCGCGGCGTACCCCCGGGCCAGAAGACGGCGCACGAGTGTGGAGCCCACGTACCCGGCTCCCCCGGTCACGAGAATCTTCGGTTTGTCCATTGCGTCACACCTCTCAAAGTCACAGTGTTGCTCCCGCTCCACGCCGCGGGAGTGTCCTCGGGCCCTGTTGTCCGGGTCAGCGACTGCTCTTCCAGCCGAAGAAGCCCAGCACTAGGGGCTTGAGCCGCGGCCCGAGGCCGTCCAGAAGGAAAACGTCTTCGTCCCGGAAAATCGCCACCAGTCTGGCCGAAACCCAGAACAGCAGGACGCCTCCGGCGCAGGCCGCCAGAAAAGCAAACACCGAGTGCAGGTAGTCTGCCACGAAGAAGAACGCCGCCAGGGGCAGCGACGCTGCGTAGCACCGCTTTATGAAGCCCCAGGGGACGGCAAAACGGACTCCAGTTCTCTTGAGCGCATAATAATACACGAAAGGCGAGGCCGCGATGACAATAGTCACTGGCACGACCGCGCCGAAGAGGCCGTAGCGCGGGATCAGGACGAAGTCCAATCCTATGTTCACCGCCGCGTTGGCGCAGTAGATGATGAGGTTGAGCCAGGTCAGCTCCATCACGTAAAGCGACATGCTCAGCGGCGTGGCGAAGAAAGACACCGAGAATATCAGGAAAAACATCTGCGCGAGCGCCCCCGACTGAGCCATCGGCGCTCCGAACACGATCGGGACCCCGGCCGCCGATACAGCGGCCCCGAACACGGACAGCGGGGCCACCAGGACGAAGAGAAGCTTGTAGTAGGCACTTATGGCGTCTCCCAGGGCCTCCCTCCTCCGCGTGTACACTTCCGCGAACGTGGCCATCAGGAGCGGCCAGACCGCGCCGGGAACCATCTCCAGCACCTGCTGCGGCACCCTGTAGCCTAGGTCGAAGAGACCCGCGTCCTCGGCGGTCCTAAAGTACAACAGGAAAAGTGTCTCCGACTGCCGCCACGTGACCAGGTTGAGGACTCCTATCACCGCGAACGGCAGAGAATACTTCATCACCCTGCCGACACCGGTGAAGGAGGGCTTGAGCGTGAGCGGCACGTGCAGGGCGCAGCGCTCCAGCAGCAAGGCGGTGAGAAGCCCGCCGGATATGGCCGCGGCCACGAGCACGCCCAGCACGCCGTGCCCCATCCGCAAAAACGCCACCGTCAGCGCCAGAGTGACCACCAGCGACACCGTGGTGTAGACGCTGAGGAGCTTGACGTCGTAGAAGGAAGTGAGCAGCTGCGAGGCCAGCACTGCCATAAGGTCGATGACCAGCAGCCCAGCCCCCACCCTAAGTATCAGGCCCAGGCCGGGGGTCTTGAAGAAAGCCCCGAGGCTCTCGCCCCACAGGAGGAAGACGACGAAGAAGGCCGCCCAGGCCGCGAGCTGCACCAGCAGAGCGAAGGCCAGAAGCCCCCTTGCACCCTCGGCGTTGCGCTTGACCCTGAGCTCGGGCATGAACCTGAGAAGCGCCTGGCCCAGACCCAGGCCGCACAGGAAAGCCAGAAACGTGAGGATGGTTCTGACGCTGCTCAGCACCCCGTAGTCGTGGGCGCCCAGGCCCCGCACAACCACTATGGACGAGGCCAGGGCGATGGCCGTCCTGGCCAGTTTGGCTCCCACGCTCCAGCCCATGGCGGTCGTGACCCTGCCTGCCGTGGAGCCCGCAGTAGACCCCGCACCGGCCCGGCCGGGTTGTTCTGAGGCTCTGCCCATACTCTCCGTGTCCGTCATATGCCGAGCTCGTTCAAGAATACCGAGTACATGTCCTTCACGTGGACCGGCGGCGCCTTGACCTCGTTCGCGGCCAGAAGACACGCGGCGCTGTCGGGGTCGGACGGATGGAAGCCGTGCATGGCCCTGGGCGCGGCGCTCGAGGCGAAACTGGGCACTATGACGCGGCCGCGGTTCATCAGAAAGATCACGTCGCCGTACTCGTTGCCTCGGAATCGCAGGCCCAGCTCGGCCCTGTCGTCCTCCGACAGCACCCTGCCGTAGGGCAGGGAGGACAGGAATTCTTCGAGCGCCAGCCTGGCGTCCCTGTTCCTGGGCCAGAACCTGGCCATCGTCGAGTCGTAGAAGGCGAAGAAGGCCGCGCGCCTGAGCGGGCCCGAGGCCCGCGCCTGTCTGAGCGCCGATTGGAGGTCATGAGTGCCGCTCACGGTCGTCATACCGTGGTCGGAAAACACGAACAGGCGCACGTCTGAATAAAGGTCCGCGGCCCTGGCCAGCAGTCGCCTTATCCTCACGCCCGCGGCCACGAGGGCCTGCCTCGCTCCCTCCGAATCCGGCCCCTGCGCATGCAGAGCGGCGTCCAGCTCGCTCAAGTACAGAAAGCAGCACTGAACCGGCGACTCCGCCACCGCGCCCAGGCAGGACGCCAACTTCTGCTCGTCAGTGTTACGCCACCCGCTGGCGTAGTAGGCCACGGCGTTCACGTTGAGCTCGTCGAAGATGTTCTTGCACCCGGAAAGCGCCCCCGGCGCCCACAGGTCCTTTCTCTCCACGTAGTCGAGGCGGGGAAGGACGGAGACCGGCACCTCGTACAGGCAGAAATAGCCGGTGATGTTGAACAGACTCCTGGTGAGAGCGCCTACGGCGTTGCGGGTGCGATAGTTTTCCCTGATGACGGGCGGCAGTGCAAGAACCGGCAGTGCCCAGCTGAAACAAGACAGGAACCTGCGCCTGCGGAAGAGACACCAGTGACCGTGCTCTTCCGGCATCCGCCCCGAAAGCACGGTGGGTATGGCCGCCGAGCTGAAGCCCAGCACCGTTGTCATCTCGTGCCTGCGGGGCAGGATGTCGGACAGGAACGCGTGCTTCTGTGCGAACCGCCACCCGAGGGCGTCCACCAGCACAAAGATCGAGATCCTTCCGTAGTCTCCGCGCGTCACTGCTGTTTTTCTCCCGACACCGTGAAGACGTGTCCTATGGGTGCGCGCCGCGGGCCAGCTCCGCGGCCAGGCGAGTCCAATCCTCCGGACCCCCTCCGGCCCTGCCCAGCTCCAGCCGGCACGCCGTTTCGACTAGTTTCCCGTCCACCGACCGCCCCACGCGGCCCCTGACGGCGTAGAGCAGGAGCGGCAGAAGCGCGAGGCGCCTTTCCTCTCCGACGAGGGGGAGTCTGACGAACCGTGCGACCTCGCGCGGCCTGAGGGCGTTCCCCACCATGGTCCGAAGGGATTGTTTCAACCTTCTCCTGACCGGAATCAGGCCGGCCCGCACGACCGTCGCGGGATAGTCCCGCCAATCCGGAATGCCCGTGAAAGTGCGTCTCTCTTCGAAGAGCCGAAAATGCCTCTCGTGCAGAGACCTGGCCGCGGCAAAAAGCTCCAGCGGGTCTTGCGACGGGACCCTGTCGAAATCGGCCGTCAGCTTGAAGAGAGCTGCGTCGCGGTATTCGCGCACGAACCCGTTTCCGGCTGGCCCGCCGCCGGCCTCCTCCATCCTTTTCACTCGCGCCGCGTAGGAGCAGTGATACAACTTTTTGTCGAGCAGGAAAGCGTCGCCGGCTGCCAGCACGGTCTTGCTCCATGCCGTGGCGGCCGACTTCCTTAGCGCCGCCCCGTCCTCTCCCCTCTCGATCATCAGCAGCAGCGAGAGCAGGCTCACTCCTCTGTTGAGAAAGAACCTCGTGCCTTCGGTCACCGGGAGGTCGGAGGGCCCGAAGGCCGGCACCGCGTCCAGGACGCGTTCCGAGCCCCACAGAACGCGGCTGCCCGCTTTGAGGTCGTACAGGAACACCGTGGGTGGCGCCCCGGCCAGGCTCGACGCCCGGACGTAGCCCAAGTCCACGAAGTCGGCGCCCAGGGCGGCCGCCAGGCCCGGTTTCATCCCGGCGAGAACGCTTTCCGGCACGGCCGGCCGTGCCCCAACGATGAGAATGTCGAAATCGCTGAACGGACGGCCCGCGCCGCCCGGCTCTCTCGACAGCGCGCCCTCGCCCCTGCCGAACCCGCCGGTAAGCACAACGGCGTCGCCGTCCGCCAGGCGCGCCTTCTCGGCCACGGACCGCGCCGCGTCCTTCAAAGCAAAAAGGATTCTGGCCTGCTCTTCAGGCGAACCCCGGTAGACTAATTCTTCCATGAAGGGAACTTCTGGGACACCCTTTCCGTTCCGGGAAGAGCGCCGCCGTTCAGACTCTCCTGTATATGAACTCAGGGATGGAATACTTGTACCTGTTGAGCACGACGCCGATCACGTTGCAGCCGGACTTTGTGAGCGCGTCCCTGGCGCTGGCGGCCGCCTCCCTCCGGGTGTTGAGGGCGCGAACGACCAGAAGCACTCCGTCCACGTGGCTTCCGAGGACCGCCGCCTCGGGATGCGAGAGAACGGGTGGAGCGTCTAACAGAAGATACTGGAAGCGGGCCTGGAGGGCGGTGAGTATTCCGGGCACTCTCTCCGTGCCCGCCAGCTGGAATACGCCTCCAGTCGCAGTGCCGCTGGGAATCACGCAGAGGTTTTTCCGGGCGGTGACTCTGACGGCCTCATCGGACTTGACGTCGCCCCTGACCAGCTCCACGAATCCGCGTTCTTTCTCGACGCCGAAGAGCTCGTGCTGGACAGGAGTCTCCGGGTTTGCGTCCACCACCAGCACGTTCACGGCGGGGTCATCGGCCAGGATTCTGCCGAAATTAGCCGTCACCGAGGAGACGCCCTCGCCGGTGGCCGCGCTCGTGACCAGGAGCGACCGGGACTTCTTCGAAGGCAGGTGCGATTCGATGAGGTTTCTCATCATGCCCAGCTCGCGCCAGAGCGCGTCGGGGACGTTCCGGGACAGCGGCTGGCCCAGCTCGGGGCGCAGCGGCTCGGGCTCGCCGGCCTCCGCGCGCAGCCTTCTCTCTCTGTCCGCCTTGTCGAGAGCGTCCGAGATCTTGCTCACGTCAGAACCTCCTGGATACCTTCGAGGTCTTTGACCGCCGCCCGCACGAGCCGTCCGTCGACGGACCTGGCCTCTTCCACGAAACCGAGAAGAAGGCTGCGGTCGCAGACGAAGTTAATGAGTCGGGGGATGCCCCCCGAATACCTGAAGATCTCCTCCAAAGCGTCCTGCGAGAACTCCGGCGCGCCGGACGACCCGGCCCTTTCCAGGCGCGTCTTGACGTACTGTTCGACGTCTTCTTTCGACAGCGGCCTGATCGTGCAGATGCCCGGGATCCTCTGCCTCAGCTGTCTCAGCGTTTTCAGATTTAGCATGTCCGACAGCTCGGGCTGCCCGACGAAGGCGATCTGGAGGAGCTTGCTCGACTCCATTTCCAGGTTGGACAGCATGCGGATCTCTTCCAACGAAGAGGCCGGCAGGTTCTGCGCCTCGTCCACTATCAGGACGACACTCCTGTCCCTACGCCTGGCCTCCACGAGGAAATCCTTGAGGTCAAGCAGGAGGTCGGCCTTGTTCTTCCCCTTGACCGCAAAACCCAGCTCCCTGGCGACGGTGCCCAGCAGCTGCTTGAACGAGAGCTTCGGGTTCAACACCACGGCCAGGTCCACGCCGCCGTTCAGAGTCTCGACGAACCTCTTCACCACGGTCGTCTTCCCTACCCCGACTTCGCCCGTGACCGCGGCGAACCCTTTCCTCTCGCCCAGTGTGTAGCGCAGGTAGGCCAGAGCGTCCTGATGGCTCTTCGAAGAAAAGAAGAACCTAGGGTCGGGGGTTACTCCGAACGGGTTCTCTGTCAGCCCGTAGAACTGCTCGTACGTCACTTACGCCTCCCGAGAGCGTCGACCTCAGAGACGGAGGCAAGGACAGGCAGCCCGAGGACGTTCTCCGCGTCGCTCTTGCTCTTGACGGTATGGTCAAGGCTGTCGAGCAGGAACGCCAGACCTATGCCGACCAGCAGACCCAGCAGCGGCCCCATAGACAGTCGCACGTAGTCCCTGGTCCGGAGCGCCGCCGGCTCCGAAGGCGGCGACAGGAGCATCACGGTCCATTCGGGAGAGCTTTCGCGGGACACCATGGCCTCTATCTTCTTGCTGGTGAGAGTCTCGTAGTCCCGCTCCATTATGCGTATGTTCGTGTTGAGGTCAGCCATCACCGCGTCCTGCTGCGGGTAGCCCAGGAGCTGCGACTCGACGGCGGCCACCTGTCTCTTGAGCTCGTTCTCCTTCGCGACCAGGGGCGCCAGCCGGGCCTGCGCCAGGGCCAGGTTCTGCTTTATCTCCTTGTCGAACTGCCGCTCGACCTCCGCCAGCTGCCGCTGCACCGCCACCACCCGCTGGTCCTTCTCGGTGTAGCTGGCCTGCATCTTCTGAAGCTCAGCCTTGAGCACGGCCCTGGTGGTACGGAGCGAGTTCACTATGCTGGACCCGCCCAGAGGGGGCTCGGTCAGTAGCGGAACGTCCACGTCGGGGTCCTGGAGCAGCCTCCTCATCTCGCTTACGTTTGTCTCTTCCACGAGTCTGGCGGTGATCGCTTCACTCAGGTCTCCCGAGAGGTCCTTCCAGAATTCCAGCAGGGTCCTGGTCTTAGTCCCGAGGTCGTTCACTCCCTGCTGTCTCATGAACGCCTCGCGCTCCGCCCTGAGCTGCTCCAGGCGCGACCTCACAGTGTCGATCTGCGTGTCGAAGAAACCCGCGAGGGCCGGCGCCAGGCCTGTTTCCTGGCGGTACTCCATGTACGCCGCGGTGACTGCGCCAGCGACCTGCTTTGCCACGGCCGGCTTGTAGTCGACGTACGAAATGGCTAGGACGTTCGACTCACCCACTATGCCGGCCTCCACCGCCGCCGCCCGTATCTTTATCCGCTCGTCTTCCGGAGTGCCGGACTGCCAGCCGTCGAGTATCCTCTGAGCCTTGGTCACGACAACCATGCTGGTGGCCGTCTGCTCCTCCGAGCTGACCTGCTCCTCCCACGGCAGCACCGTCACGTACGGCACGATGGCGCTTTCCTTCTGCCCTCTCCGGAGCAGCACGGTCGAGGTGGACTTGTACAACGTCCTTGACCCCAGCGTCTGCACCAGGACTATGACCGTGGGTATCGCGAGCACGGTGAGTATGACCCACTTCTGGCGGAACATGATGCCCAGGTAGTCCCGCAGCGTGGCTTCGTGTCTTTCCGTTTCCAGCTCTGCCATTCACGACCTTCCTGTGGCTTCAGTCGCCGGACTGGTACGCGGTCCCGGAGTCCTGACTCTCACTCCGCTACCGGCAACGTAGTGACCTTGTTCTCGCTCATGTCCACGGCGGTCCTCAGCCAGACGTACCACACCCACGGCGCCGCGGTCCGCGTGAAAAACTGCTCCAGAAAAGTGTCTATCCTGCCTATCAGCGTCGTGGGGACGTACACGATGTCGTAAGCGCGGACTATTCTGTCCCTGGCGTTGGCCTGGTTTCCCAGCAGAGTGCTCACGTTCACTCTCATCCCGGTCACCGCGTCCGGCGCGGTCCTTCTCACCACCAGGACACTGTTGAGCTTTCCCTTGTCGGTGGTCCCGCCCGCCCTGGCAAGGGCCTGCGTGACCGTCATGGTGCCGGCTATCTCGTACGCTCCCGGGTTCTTGACTTCGCCCAGCACGAAGACGTAATTGCCGGCGAGCTTCCTGGGGATGATCGTCACCTTGGGGTCGACCAAATAGTCGCTCAAGCCGAGGGCGATTTCCTGCTCGAGCTGAGCGAGCGTCTTGCCGGCCGCCTGAATCTGGCCCCGGATCGGAGCCGAGACAGTCCCGTCGGGCAGGACCTTCGTGGTCGTCCACAGGTCAGCGTTGTACAACACGCGTATCTCTATGTCGTCACCCGGCTGCAAACGGTAGGCCTCCGCCTCCCATCCGATCCTGTCCTGTCCGGACGCCCACTGTCCCGCCTGCTCGGGCTTTTCCATTCTCTCCAGGCGCACCGTGCCGGTCTCCACGTCCGTGGGCGGTGCCTGCTTCTGACTCGCCGCACAACCTCCTACCATGAGGGACAGAATCGTCACCAGGGCCGGCAAGCCACTTGCCGGGCACAACGCGCACCAGGACAAAGGATTAACTGCTCTGAGACGGCTCCCGATCGGTGCGCCGCCGCCCGTAGCCGCTGCGCGGCCTCTTCCGGGGGAGACTCTGCTGCGCGCGAGCTCTTGCACAACCACTGGGAACAACTCCTGTTTAGGGCCTCTGTTTCAGTCCGGGTCTCAGGCCCGAACGAGGGCGGCGCTTAAAATAACAGAGGCAAATCAGGGTGTCAAAGAAAAGCTGCTACCCCAAAAGCCTCTTATCCCGGCCAAGATCGGAGCAAGACGCATGCCAGGCCTAGTACGCTCCCCTGCCCGAGAGCACGGCGGGGATTGTCATGGCAAGTATCCTGAGATCCAGTAGAAAGGAGCGGGTCTGGATGTACTGGATGTCCAGCCTCATCCACTCATCGAAGCCGATGCAACTCCTGCCGCTCACCTGCCAGAGGCACGTGATGCCGGGCTTCACCGCCAGTCGCCGCATCTGCCACGGCTTGTACAGTCTCACTTCCTCCGGTACGGGCGGCCTCGGCCCGACCAGGGACATGTCGCCGATGAAGACGTTGTAGAGCTGCGGGAGCTCGTCCAGACTGCTCTTCCTGAGGAGCCTGCCGACGCGCGTTATCCTGGGGTCGTTGAAGAGCTTGAACACCGGCCCGTCCATCTCGTTGAGATGAAGATAGTCCCTCTTTATGCCCTCCGCTCCGACGTACATCGACCTGAACTTGTAGAAGACGAAGGGTTTTCCCCCCTGGCCCACTCTCACTTGTCTGAACAGGACAGGACCGGGCGAGTCCAGCTTTGTCACCAGCGCAATGAGGCAAGCCAGGGGGAAACTCAAAGCGATTCCGAGTCCCGAGACGCTGACGTCCAGGACTCTCTTCAAGAACTTGAGATACAGAGTCCCGTCGGGAATCGTCCAGACAGGGGTCAACACTTCGACGTCGGGCACGTGGCGGCCGGCCCGCCCGAAGGCGGGCGCATCCCGACCCGGCGCGCCGGCGCGCGGCGTCTCTTCCGCGACGGCACTCCTGCGCGTCTTGACCATGGGCTCGAAGGGAGAGCGAAAAGGTGCTGTTCTCATCGTTGATTCCTCGTTGGCTCCCTAAACAGTATGGCCGGCCCTGCCTCCGAGGCAAGACCGGCCAAGCCGTGAAGAGAATTCACTGCTGTCGTGACACCGGTGCCCAAGAAGCCAAGGGCAAACTCAGACTCGCGTGCCCGCCTGATTGACGGGAAGGCGGCGTCAGGTCTTCAACAGAACGCCCTTAGCAAACTTGAGCTAGTCACCACCTCCAACGACTGAAACGGATCAAACCACCTTGGACGACCGCGCGCCCTGATAGGGCTGGGGTTCCGCGATGACGGCGACTTCCTTCGAAGGCACCAGAGTCACCTGCCCCTTTCCGTTCCTCGCGACCGTAAGGTTCTTCATCAGACAACCGGCCACATACAGGACAGTCACGAATAGTATTCTACAGTCGAGCCAGATGCTGCGATTCTCGATGTAGAAAGCGTCGCACGCCAGCATCTCTCTCAAGTACGGGGGAACGGCTCCCTTCTCCCTGTTCGTAATCTGCCAGAGACCGGTCATTCCCGGCCTCACCCTGCAGCGATTTCTTACGAGGTACCGCAGCTCGTCCTGGCAGTACAGCTCCTCCGGAATCAGGGGCCGCGGTCCTACCAGGCTCATGTCGCCGCGCAGAACGTTCACGAGCTGGGGAAGCTCGTCAAGCCCCGGCCCCCTCAGGAAACGCCCTACCCTCGACGCCTCCTTCTTCGGCGGCAGCCCTTCCCGCAGAAACGCGCTGCCGGTCTCGGGCATGCTCCGGAACTTGAATATCGTGAACCTCTTCTCCCCTGACCCCACCCGCTCCTGCCTGAACAGAACCGAACCGCGGGTCCCCAGCTTTGTGACTACGGCGATCAGGAAGAAGAGAGGCGAACACAAAACAAGACAGGCAGAAGAGACCCCAACGTCGATCAGGCGTCTCAGGGCTTCCGAACGACCTAGCAAGTTACCCACCTGGCCAACTCAAAGTTACCGTTAGCAAGATGCGCTGGCGGCCGGCGAGTCAGGACACGGCAGCCTACGGTTCAGAGAGGCTGACCGCGACCCTCTTTATCAACCCCCCGGCTTGGCTGCGGCAACGCGTCGCTGGTTGGCGGCAACAGGTCACCACATAGTCAAGTAACAACGGCCCAGTACTCGCCCGGTACTCTGCACACAGCCTTAACCGAAATTCAGTATACCACCCGGCGGGCTGAAAGTCAACGTATTTTTGCCCAACTCAAATGTTTGGAACTGGTTGCGGAGGCGGGACCCGGGGGTTCGCCGTCACAGCAGCCCGGCCGCTACGACGAGGATACCCAGCACCAGGACCAGGCCAAGCCAGGCGACGATAAGCCCCAGCACTGCCAGGACCGCCCTCCAGGCCTGCGTTTGGTGCGACTCTCTGAGTCCGATGGACAGCAGAACGAGGTTCCATATGCTGCCGGCGAAGGCGCCAAGGTACGGCACCAGGTTCAGCATGCCGGTGCCCTGCGAATAGCAGACTACCCTGAAGCTGGTCCGGAACCCGTGGTGGGCTCCCCCGAGGACAAGGAGGGCGAAGTGCAGTATGAAGCTTGTGACCAGCACCAGGATCGTGGCGGCGATGGGACTGAGTATGATGGTCAAACCGTAAAGCACCGGACCCATCCTGAGCAGCTCCCCGGAGGGGGACGACTCGAGAAACGGGTTCCTGGCCGCGGACAGCGTCAGCTCCCAGATCACCGAGATGACAATCGAGAGGCTCCCGAAAACAATCGCGTACACCAGGGGGTCGAAGAAGCCGTTGTCTCGTCTCATGGTCCGGAAGAAACGTGACGGCCCGAGCATGGAGCCCTGGAGCGTCACCAGCAGCGCCCGAACGAGTCCCATGCCGTTCCTGCTCTCCCAGGCCGGCCCGGTCCTGTCTTGCTCGGGCGAATCGCCGGGGCTCACGTACTCCTCGTTCCCGAATTCCTGCATCACGTTCCCCAGACAGATGTGTTAGAGTAACATGGAGTTCAAGCCAGCAATACTGCCACACGGGCCGCGAGCTTTCAAGAGCAAAGTGGCCGCCGTGTCAAGCCGAGAGGAAAACGTGACGTCTAACAGGCCCGCTCGTCCGGAATTCCCCATTCTGCTGTACCACAAGGTCGACAGCCGGTTCGAGTGGGGAGGCACCTGGGTCACGCCATCACAATTCAAGCGGCACCTGCTGCACTTGCTCGGGCGCGGATACAGGTTCTTGACGCTGGAAGAGCTCTTGCGGCCGGACGCGCATCCGGGGAAGTCGGCCGCGCTCACGTTCGATGACGGGTACCTCGCGCTCAAGGACTTCGCCCTCCCCTTCCTCGACAGTCTCGGAATCCCCGCGTCGGTGTTTGTGGTCACCGGTTTCGTGGGGCGCAAGAATCTCTGGGACGTCAACGTGGGCTGGAGGAGGTTCGAACACATGGACTGGCCCGACATAGAGGAGGCCGCCGGGCGGGGAACCAGGTTCCACTCGCACACGCACACTCACAGGGACCTCACCAGGCTGGGGCCGGGCGAACTCGCCGAGGAGCTCGCGTTGTCCAAGCAGACGCTGGAGAGTCGTCTGGGACAGTCGGCGACGTACCTTTCGTATCCTTTTGGCATCTATAATGCAGCAGTGGCCCGGGGGGCAAGGGACGCGGGATACGAGGCGGCGTTCACGCTGTTCAGGAACACTGCCGGGGACGTCGACCACCGCTATTCCATCGAGAGGGTGGCAGTTTACAGGATCGACACGCCCGGCTCTCTCAGGAGAAAGCTGGAGGGAGGAGTGGGAGGAGGTATCGAGAGGGCCAAGTGCCGGGCCATAAACTGGTGCGCGAGGGGAACACCCGTGGCCAAGCGGCTACTGGGTCTCGCGGACGACCGCTTCGGCCGCACAGACTTTAAGGAGGCTTGAGAGTGCCCCGGAATCATGACAACAAGGGCCGTTTGAGGCCTGCTTCTTCCTCGCTCGCCGTCGCGGCGTTGGTCGTTCTCTCGGTTCTGTCGTTCAGAGCCCCGGTCTCCGGCGGCGCTGAGACGCGCACTACCGCGGCGTCGTCACGCTCTTCTTCGGGCGCGCAGGCGGGACAGCCGGAGCGCTGCCGGCCGCAGACGTCCAACAGGGCCTTCGCCGAAGGAGAGTGGTTTCAGTTCTCCATACAGTACGGAGCCATCAGGGCGGGCGACGCCCTCATGCAGGTGGAGTCGGTGGAGAGCGTCGCGGGTAGGCCCTGCTACCGCCTGGTGTCCAAGGCGGAATCCAACAGCTTCTTCTCGATGTTCTTCAAGGTCAGGGACAGGGTGGATTCCTACATGGACGTGGAGGAGCTGGTCAGCAGGCGATTCTCCAAGAACACGCTCGAAGGAAAACACAGGGACAACTTCACCATAGATTTCGACCACGTCACCGGCAAGGCAAAGTACTCCGACGGGGCTGAGTTCGAGTTTCCGGCATGTTCACAGGACATACTGTCCGCCTTCTACTACGTGCGCACCCTGGACCTGGAGGTGGGCCGGAGCGTCCAGGTGCCGTGCCACGCGGACAAGAAGAACTACCCGCTCGAGGTCAAGGTGCACAGGCGTGAGAAGGTGAAAACGCCCGCGGGTCAATTCACCTGCCTCGTAGTCGAGCCGGTGCTGAAGACCTCCGGCCTGTTCAAGCAGAAGGGCAAGCTAACCATCTGGCTGACCGACGACGAATACAAGATCCCGATTCTGATGAAGAGCAAGATACTGGTCGGCTCCATTTCAGCGATTCTGACCGACATGCACTCGCCCACCGCCGGAGGGAAATATGCCAGGGCTCCGAAAAAGTAGGGTGAAGCCTCGGCCTCGCCGCTCCAGTTCCATCTCGCGCGCGGTCGTTTCGCGTGCGGCCGACGCGCGTGCCGCCGCATCGCGCGTGTCCATCTCGCGGCGGAAGAGCAAGGTCACGGTTTCTGACTTCTCGCCCGGCTACGCCGCCTCGCTGAAGTGCGGCGAGATACACCGACTGTTCCCGGACGTCCTGGCCGGCCGGGAGTTCAGGAAGCTGGTCGGGGCGATCGTAGCGGCGAAGAAGAACGGACGCCCCGTCATCCTGATGATCGGCGGGCACGTCGTCAAGACCGGTGTCTCTCCGCTCCTCATCCAGCTGATAGACCGGGGAGTGGTGACGGCGGTGGCCGCGAACGGCGCGGCGGCGATTCACGACGTGGAAATAGCGATGTGGGGAAAGACGTCCGAGGACGTCCAGGACGGTCTCGCCGGCGGCGTTTTCGGCATGACTTCCGAGACTTCCTCTTTTGTGAACGCCGCGGTCAACGACGGGTTCGCCAGAAAAGAAGGCATGGGAGCCGCCCTGGGCAGGGCCCTCGCCTCGGCCCGCGCGCCGCACGCGGACAAGAGCCTGATAGCGTCGTGCCGCAGAAGGAAGATCCCCTTCACCGTCCACGTCGCGATAGGCACCGACGTGACCCACCAGCATCCCGAAGCGTCGGGCCAGGCAATCGGCGACACAAGCATGAGAGACTTCAGAACGTTAAGCTCGCTCGTGGAGAAGTTGAGGGGCGGGGTGGTCCTGAACGTGGGCTCCGCGGTCGTCCTGCCTGAGGTGTTCCTGAAGGCGGTGGCCGTGGCCAGGAGCAAGGGGGTACGGTACTGGCCGGTAACGACCGCCAACCTGGACACCATCCAGCACTACAGGCCTCTCAGGAACGTGGTCGAACGGCCGGTGAGAGTCGGAACGGGTTCGGTGGGTATCTCGCTGACCGGGCACCACGAGATCATGATACCCATCCTCGTGGCCTCGGTCCTCCACGCTCTGGACACGGGCAGAAGCTGAGGCCGGCCGGAATCCCGGCGCATTTCCCGCGAAGCCGACGGCTTCGCCCGGCTCACGTTCAGAGCCTGCAGCCCTTCAGCCGCTCTTTCAGGACCAGCCACACGAACACGACGCTTTCCAGGTTTCTCTTCCAAAGCCGCCGCGGCTCGTGCGCGAGTCTGTAAAGCCAGGCCAGCCCCGCCCCGTGCACCCACTCCGGCGGGTGCTTGGAGCTCCCCGCTATGAAGTCGAGCGTGGCGCCGACGCCCACACAGACCGGAACGCCCAGTCTGTCCAGATTGCGCGAAATCCACTTTTCCTGCTTAGGCGTGCCCAGAGCCACGAACAGTATGTCCGGAGCGGCCGCCCTTATTTTCTGTATCGAGCGCGCGGTCTCTTCCTCGCTCACGAGGATGTCGTAGGCCGGCGAGTAGGTCCCGGCCACCTTCAGGCCCGGGTAGCGCTGAGCCATGATGTCCGCGCTCCTGGCCGCCACGCCTGGAGCCGCGCCGAAGAAGAAAACGGAGTATCCTTTCTCGGCGGCCAACCGGCAGCCCAGCGGCAGGAGATGTTCCGACCCCGTGACTCTCTCCACCAGTCTCACGCCGAACACTCTGGCCGCAAACACCACGGAGATGCCGTCGGCGGTGACCAGGTCGGAGGTCAGAAGCGCCTGCCTGAGCTCGGCGTCTTTCCATGCCTTGACCAGCTTGGCGGCGTTGGCAACTATGATCTTGTGAGGCGCGCGGGAGGCGACGAACCGGTCGATTGCGTCTAAGGCCTGAGCCGAGGAAACGTTGTGGACGGTCACGCCCAGGATGCTGACTTGGTCTTTCAAGCGCGAGTCCTCGCCGCGGTTGTGTGTTGGAACCAGCAGAGAAAAAGCACCGCTCAAGATATTGCACGCCCCGCGCCCAGTCAAGCGACAAGTTCGGACCGGGCGGCCCGAAAGGCCTTCCACCGGCGGCGCCGGCGTGGTATCCTTGGTCGCTTGAGTTTGCGCGCGGTGCCCGAGTGACGTCACGAAACCCCGGGTGCGATGGAACAGTCCTTCAAGGAGGCCTCCATGCTTGAACCTTCGATGAAAGTAAAGTCCCTTCCCACCTACGCTCTCGCAAAGCTGTTCGCGGCCAAGGCCAAGAAGCAGTCCGAGGGCGTGGACGTCATAGACTTCGGAGTGGGCAACCCCGACATGAGGCCGCCCGAGCTCATCATTCAGGCCCTTCACGCGGCTCTGGACGACGTCACGAAGGAAAACCACCGCTACCCGGATTTCCCCGGGTTGCCTGAGTTCCGCCAGGCCATCGCGAGGTGGTATTCGAGGCGGTTCGGCGTGTCGCTCGACCCGGGCAAGGAAATCCTGCCGCTGGTGGGCTCCAAGGAGGGACTGGCGAAGTTCATGCTCGCCTTCCTGAACCCGGGCGACACGATGCTCATAACAACGCCGTGTTATCCCGCCTACCTGGGCGCGGCCACAGTGGCGCAGGCCAACGTGTACCAGGTGCCGCTGGTGGAGGAGGGCAACTTCATGCCCCAACTGGAGAAGATACCGGCGGACGTAGCAAAGGCGGCCAAGCTCTTCCTGGTGAACTTCCCCAACAACCCCACGGGCTCCGTGGCAACCGACGATTTCTACCGCCGGCTGATGCAGTACGCCATCGACAACGACATCTTCATCATGTCGGACATAGCCTACTGCGACCTTTCCCTGGACGAGAATTTCAAGGCCAGGAGCTTCTTCGAGTTCGACACCAAGAAGGAGATCTCTGTCGAGTTTCATTCATTCTCGAAATCCTTCAGCATGCAGGGGTGGAGACTGGGCATGGTGAGCGGTAACAGCGCCGCCGTCCAGAACCTCTTGAAGATGAAATCGAACATGGACTTCGGGATCTTCATGGCGGTCCAGAGGGCCGGGATTGCGGCTCTGGACAACGCCGAGGCGCTGGTCAAGGCCGCGTCCGTTGTGTACAGGAAGCGCCGCGACATCCTGGTCCGGGGCTTGAAGGACATGGGGTGGGACGTGACTCCGCCCAGGGCCACCATCTACCTGTGGCTCAAGATTCCGCGCTCCTATTCTTCCTCGGAGGCGTTCGCCAACGACCTGCTGGATAAGACTGGAGTCCTGGTGACGCCGGGCGTAGGATTCGGGAAATACGGTGAGGGATACGTCAGAATATCGCTGACGGTGCCCGACGACAGGTGCGCCGAGGCAGTGAAGAGGATTCAGCAGGCGGGCTTCAAGTACTGATTCGCCCGGGGCGCCGTTTCGGGGACGCGCGCCGGGGGCAGGCGCTATCGCGCCAGGCCCGACCCGGGTCGGGCCCCGGCAGACCGCCTACAGACGTTCCCCTATATCCTTCTTCGACGCCGGCCCGAGGGCCACAAGGCTCAAGCGTTCGCGGTCGAGCACGAGCTCGGCCGCTTTCCTTGTGTTCTCGGCGTCCACTCCCTCTATCATCGCCACCAGCTCGTCCACGGACACGTACCTGCCGTAGTATATCTCCGACCTGGCCAGACGGGTCATCCTGTTGCTCATGCTCTCGAGGCCCAGGAGCAGAGAGCCCTTCAGCTGCTCTTTGGAGCTCCTTACCTCCGCGTCCGAGAGGCCCGATTGAACCGCCTTCTCAAGCTCCTCCAGCATCACGTCGAGCGCCCGGCCGGCCGAGCCGGGGTCCACGCCCGCTGACGCGCAGAAGAGCCCGGAGTCACGGAGGAAGTCCACGTACGTGAAAACCGAGTAAGCGAGCCCCTCCTCCTCCCTGACCCTCTGAAACAGTCTGGAGCTGGCGCCGCCGCCCATGGCCACGTTCATGACCAGGAGCGGATAGCGGAGCTCGTGGTCGTAGGACACGCCTCTGGTGCCCAGGCAGAAGTACTCCTGCGAGAGTTTCTTTTCGGTTATCTCGGTCACCCTGACGTAGTCCGGGATTACGGAGTCCTGCGATGGTGCCGGATTCGGAGGGAGCGTGAAGCTCCGGCCCACCAGGTCGAGGAGGGCCGGGTAATCGAACTTGCCCGCGACGGAAACGATGACGTTGGGAGCGCCGTAGTTCTCCCGGAAGAACCCTGTCACGTCGTCCCTGGTGAAGCCGCGCACGGTCTCTCTGGACCCCAGGATGGAGCGCCCGAGGGAGTGCCCCCTCCAGACAGCGGAGGCAAAGAGGTCGTGGACCTCATCGTCAGGAGTGTCCTCCATGGCGCGGATCTCGTCCACGACCACCTTCTTCTCTTTTTCGACGTCCTGGGGGGCAAAAACGGAGTGGCAGAGTATGTCGGAAAGCACGTCCACGGCCAGGGAGAGGTGCTCGTCGAGCACCCGGGCGTAGTAGCACGTGTATTCCTTGGACGAGAACGCGTCCAGATGCCCGCCCACCGCCTCCAGGCTTCTGGCAATCTCGAAGGCGCTCCGAGTCTCGGTCCCCTTGAACGCCATGTGCTCCATGAAATGAGACAGCCCGCACTGGTCCGGCTTCTCGTTTCTCGAGCCGGAGCGGACCCAGACGCCGAGCGCGGCCGAGCGCACTCCCGGCACCTCTTCCGCCAGGACCGTGATCCCGCTGTCGAGACGGTCTCTGTGGAACACGGGATCAGTCATGCGAATGACGCGATTCGGAGCCCGCCGCCTCCGGGGCGCCCAGCGCAGCCTTCCTGCTCAGCTTGATCTTTCCTTCCCTGTCTATGCCGATCACCTTTACCGTGACCACGTCGCCTTCCCTCACCACGTCTTCGACCCTGGCCACTCTTCGGTTTTCCAGCTCTGAGATGTGCACCAGTCCGTCCCTTCCGGGCAGAATCTCCACGAAGGCGCCGAACACGGTCACGCGTCTCACCTTGCCGGTGTATATGCGGCCGATCTCCGGGTCTTCGACTATATTCCGGATCATTTCGACCGCTTTCTCGCCGCCGGTGGCGTCGTACGAAGCCACCCTCACCTCACCGCTGTCCTCGATGTTGATCTGGGCTCCGGTCTCCGCGGTGATCTGCTTTATGATTCTCCCGCCGGGACCGATGACGTCCTTGATCTTCTCCTGGTTGATCTGCAGCACCGTTATCCTGGGCGCATACGGAGAAAGACTGGGTCTCGGCGCGGAGATCGACTTGTCCATCGCGTCCAGCACGAACGAGCGCGCCGCGCCGGCCTTCGCCATGGCTGATGCCAGGACGTCGGACCCTATCTGCGTCGCCTTCACGTCCATCTGGAACGCCGTGATCCCCTTGCGCGTTCCGGTAATCTTGAAGTCCATGTCACCCAGGTGGTCCTCAATGCCCAGGATGTCGGTCAGTACTTCCACCGAGTTCCCTTCCTTCACGAGCCCCATCGCGATTCCCGCGACCGCGGCCTTGATGGGCACGCCCGCGTCCATGAGCGAAAGGCTCGCGCCGCACACCGTGGCCATGGACGAAGAGCCGTTGGACTCGAGTATGTCCGACACCAACCTTATCGTGTAAGGGAAGTCAGTGCCGCTGGGGATGAGGGGGTGTATGGCCCTTTCGGCCAGGGCGCCGTGTCCGATCTCTCGCCTGCCGGGGCCTCTCATCGGCCTTACCTCACCCACGCTGAACGGCGGGAAGTTGTAGTGGAGCATGTATGCCTTCCAGCTCTCTCCATCCAGCTCCTCGACCCTCTGCTCGTCCATGGAGGTGCCCAGAGTGGTCACTACCAGACTCTGCGTCTGGCCCCTGGTGAAGAGCGCCGAGCCGTGCGTGCGCGGAAGCACGCCGACCTCGCACGTTATCTGACGTATCTGGTCTGGAGAGCGGCCGTCGGCGCGGCGCTTCTCCTTCAGGATCATGGCGCGCAGGTCGTCCTTCTCCAGGTCATCTATGGACCTGACGATCTCGAGCTCCTTCCCCGGGAACAGCTCGTCCAGGACCCGGGCGGTGTCTTTCTTTATCTTCTTGATGGTGTCCTGCCGCTTGGACTTGTCCGGGATCCTGTTGGCGTTCCTGACCTGCTCGAGGCACCGGGACCTGACCTCGGCCAAAATCTCCGGGGCAACTTCGCGGGGCGTCACCACCAGCTTGGGCCTGCCGAGCCGCTGGACCAGCTCCGACTGGATGTCGTTGATGCGGCGGATGTGCTCGTGAGCCAGGGCCAGCGCGTCGATCAGGTCCTTTTCGGCGACCTCCTTCGAGCCGCCCTCCACCATCATCAGCGCCTCCGAAGTGCCCGCGACCACCACGTCCATGTCGCTGGTGTCGAGCTGGGCGAACGTCGGGTTCACGATGAAGGCGCCGTCGATCCTGCCTATCCGGACGGCGGATATCGGGGCCGGAAACGGGATGTTTGAGAGACAGAGCGCGGACGAGGCGCCTATGAGGGCCAGCACGTCCGAGTCGTTGGCCTGGTCCGACGACAGGACCGTGGCCACCACCTGAATCTCGTGAGCGAAGTCCTTCGAGAACATGGGCCTGATGGGCCTGTCTATGAGACGGGAGCTCATTATCTCCTTCTCGGTCGGCCTGCCCTCCCTCTTGAAGAAGCCGCCCGGAATCCTGCCCGCAGCGTACGACTTCTCGCGGTAGTCCACGAGAAGTGGCACGAAGTCGAGCTGGGCCTCCAGAGGCTCCTCGGAAGCGACGGCCGCCACGAGAACGACTGTGTCGCCGTACCGGACGGTGACGGCACCGGAGGCCTGCCTGGCGACCCTCCCGGTCTCGATGGTCAACGTCCTGCCGGCCAAATCCATTTGTACTGACTCGATCATGAGATTTTCCTCCAAAACAAACGGGTAGCTCCCGCCAGTCCTGCGTGCTAGAAGCCGACTGGCACAACACAAGTGGAGAGAGCTACCCCTCTACTTTCTAAGCCCCAATTCCCTGACGAGGGTTCTGTACCTGTCGATCCGCGTGTCTTTCAGGTAGTCCAGCAGCCTGCGCCTCTGGCCCACCATCTTCAAAAGACCTCTGCGAGAGTGGTGGTCTTTCTTATGAATCTTGAAATGCTCGGTGAGAGCCTTGATTCTCTCTGTCAGAAGGGCGATCTGAACTTCAGGAGATCCGGAGTCGTGTTCGTGCAACTGGTACTGGCCGATTATTCCCTTCTTCTTGTCCTTGGAAAGCGGCAAAACGTCACCTCCCTTGCTGCATCTGAACGAAGTGGCAGCGTGCCACGTGCCGCCTCGTCTTCCGAGCTCGGTTCGGATAATAGCACAGCGCCATATACAGAGCAAAAGAAAAAAAAGTCAAGCGAAAAACATCCGCCTGAACCGTGCCGGGAGCAGTGCAGTCTTAAAGCAGGTTCTTATAAGTCGGCGATAATCTGTTTATTGTCAAGCAATTGCGCTATCGCCTCAACGTCTTCCTTAATCGCTTTTCTGAGGTCGTCCGTCGTCGAAAATGTCTTTTCCGGCCTGAGTCTTGACATGAAGTTCAACTTTAAACGCTCGCCCGCGAGGTCGCCGTCAAACCCCATGAGGTGCGCTTCGAGTCGTCTCGACCGGCCTCCCACGGATGGCCTGGTGCCCAGGTTCACTGCCGCCTTGAAGACCCCGCCGATAACCTCCGCGACACACGCGTAGACGCCATCGGGCGGAAGCAGTTTCCTTTCCGGCCAGCGGAGGTTCGCCGTCGGGAAACCCAACCGGGCGCCGATGCCGTCCCCTTTGACTACCTCGCCCTCGGCCGAGTAGGGCCGGCCGAGGAGCGCCCGCGCCAGGCTCAGGTCCGCGACGCGGACGGCTTCCCTCACTCTCGTGCTGCTCACCGGCAGTCCGTCGATCAGAACGGCCCCGACGTCAGCGACGAAGAACCCCAGTTCGGAACCCAGCCTGCCCAGAACCTCCCTGTCGCCCTGCCTTCCCTTGCCCATTCTGAAGTCGTGGCCCACCACCAGAGCCTTGAGACTCAGTGCGCCCAGCAGGTAGCGCTTGACGAAGCCTGCCGTGTCCAGGCCGGCCACCTCGGGCGTGAATTCCAGCACGACCTCTATGTCCATACCGGCCTCAGCCAGCAGCGCCTTCTTCTCGTCGTGGCTCGTCAGCAGGAAGTCGCGTTCAGTCGGGCCGCCCAGGACTTCGTCAGGATGGGGGTCGAACGTCACCACGACCGCCAGAAGACCCTCTGCCTGCGCGCGCCGAGAGACTTCCCCGAGTATCCGCCGGTGCCCGACGTGCACGCCGTCGAACACGCCTATCGTCGAGACTGAACCTCTGTTCGGACCCGCTGCCATGTTCTTGCTCCGCCCTTCCGGGGCTCGACTATTCCGGCCCGCGCCCGCGCGCCAGCACGCGTTCCAGTCTGACCACCTGCCCTGATTCGCCGGCCGGCGCCTTTCCGATCGCGATGAGCTCGCCGCCCCGCGACATGACCCTCACGTGGCCGCCTTCCACGGCCCGCTCGTCAATCGTTTCGAAGTCCTCCAGTCCCGGGCTCCGTCCGTCCAGGACGCTCTTCAGGGCGACGTCCTTGAGGAAGAAGCCGGGAAGAAAACCCAGGGCTTCTTCCAGGGAGCACAGGCCGTTGATTCTCCCGGCCGGCCCCGGCTCCGCCAGCAGGTCCCGCTCTCCCAGCAACTGCCCGAGACGATCGAGGGTGACCGAGTCCTCCACCGCGAACTGTCCCACCTTCGTCCTCCGGAGCGACTTCAAATGGCCGCCGCAGCGCAGGAGCCTGCCGAGGTCCCTGGCCACCGAACGCACGTACGTGCCCCGCGAGCACCTCAGGAAGAATTCGACCTCGGGGGCGTTGAACGCCGTGATCACGAACTCGTGTATGGTCACGCTCCTCGCGTCGGGCTCGAAGCTCTCTCCGCTCCTGGCCATTTCGTAGAAGCGTCTTCCGTTCCGCTTGAGGGCCGAAACTCTGGGAGGTTTCTGGAGTATGCTGCCGCTGAACGTCGCGGCGGCGCGGTTCAGTTCCTCCGGCGAGACCGTGAAGTCTCTCGTCTCCGAGGTCACCGCTCCGGTCGAGTCGTCTGTGTCGGTCTCCGAGCCCAGCCTTATGGTGCCGGAGTATCCCTTCTCGAGCTCCATCAGGAAGCGAGTCACCTTGGTGGCTCGCCCGGTGCAGACCAGAAGCACGCCGGTCGCAAATGGGTCAAGACTGCCGGCGTGGCCGACTCTCCGGATGCCCAGCAGCCGCTTTATTACGTCAACTGCGTCGTAGGAAGTCAGGGAGGGCGCCTTATCAAGGTTGATGACGCTGTCCGTTGCGGACTGCCTCAGCGATTCTCTCAACGACGATCCCCTTCACTTCGTCCAGCGTGCCGGGTATCCTGGCGCCCGCGGCGTTGGCGTGGCCGCCGCCGCCGAACCCGCGAGCGACCTTGTCTACGTCCACCGTGCCGTTCGAACGGAGGCTGGCCTTGACCACGGAGTCGGGCAGCTCGCGCAGGAACACGCCCACTCTGGCGTCCTGGACCGACATGGCGAAATTCACCATGCCCTCCAGCTCCTCCCCCCGCACCCCGCTCTCTTCGAATCTGGAACGCCGCAGTGACAGCATCGCCAGCGCTCCGTTCAGACCCATCTCGAGCGAGCTGAGGGCCTCGCCGATGAGGCGCAGCGCCTGAGGCGACCTCCTGCTGAAGAGGCAGGCAGCGATTGCGTACGGCCCGGCGCCTTCCTTGGCAAGGCGGGCGCAAACCTCGAGGCTCTCGGCCGAAGTGTTGGAAAGCCGGAAGGAACCGGTCTCCGCGACCAGGGCCGTGTAAAGACAGGTTGCCACGTCCGGGCCTATGCTCTGTTCCAGAGCGCGAATCATGTCGAGGATTATTATGGCCGTCGCGCAGGCCTCGGGCCTTACCAGGTTCACGGCGCCGAAGCTCACGTTCCCGCTGTGGTGGTCTATGTTGATGATGGGGACATTGTTTTCAGCCAGGAACCGGCCCACGCTCCCGGTCCTCTCCAGCGAAGTGCAGTCGAGAACCACTCCAGCGTCCGCGCCCGCGGCTTCCCGGACGGAGCTCTTGACCATATGCCGGCCCGGGAGAAAGTCGTAGAGGCAGGACAGAGCATCGTGGTTGACCACCACCGGCCTCTTCCCCATCCGCTCCAGCATGAGGGCCAGGCCCAGCTCGGAGCCCACGGCGTCGCCGTCAAGGTCTATGTGCGACGTGATGAGGAAGGAGTTCGCGGACCTCACCGCCTGTATGACGCTGTCCAGACTCAAGACTCTCCTCGTTCCGACTCGTCCTTCAATTCTCTCAGGACCTGGCTTATTCTAACGCTGTGCTCGATCGACCTGTCGACCTTGAACGAAAGCTCGGGACTGAGCCTCAGGCGGACCCTCTTGAAGAGCTCGCTCCTCAGGAAACCGGCCGCCCCCGAAAGCACCTCTATGCTCTTGGCCGTCTCCTCGGCTGTGCCCAGGCTGCTCACAAAAACCTTTGCGTGTCTCAGGTCGGCGCTGACCTCAACGCTTGTTATCGTGACGAATCCCAGGCGGGGGTCCTTGAGCCTGAGCCTCACGAGCTCGCTGAGCTCGTACCTCAGGACTTCGCCGACACGCTGCAGTCTCTGAGAATCCATCCGGGCCACCTCCCTGTCGTCGGGCCTGACTCAAGCGGGACTTAGTAGTACGTTACGTCCACGGCCAGCACTTCGACGCTCGGCTCCGACTGTATGAGGTTGACGACCTTGGTCAGCGAGCTCTCGACCACGGACTTCTCGCCTCCCACCACCGCCACGCCTATCGTTGCGCGCTGCCACAGGTCCTGATAGTCCACCTCGGCCACGGACACGTTGAACCGGCTCGCGATTCTCTGCTTTATCCTGTTTACGACGGAACGCTTTGCCTTGAGCGACGTGCTCTGGGGAATATGGAGCTCTACGAGGACGGAACCCACTATCAATTTCGACCACCGGGCCGGACCCAGACGGAGTCCAGCTAGATCGACCTGGCGATTTCTTCCACCGTGTAGAACTGGAGGACGTCGTTTTCCTGTAAGTCTTCGAAGCCCTCGAGGCCGATGCCGCACTCGAATCCAGCGTTCACTTCCCTGACGTCGTCCTTGAAACGCTTGAGCGACCTGACCGCTCCGTCGAACAGCACTTTTCCGCCCCTGAGCAGGCGGACCTTGGCGTTCCTGCGCGCCACGCCGGAAGTGACGAACGAGCCGGCAATCGCCCCGGACCTCGACAGCTTGAACACCGCTCTCACCTCCACGGTGCCGACGATCGTCTCCCTCTTCTCAGGCTTCAGGAGACCCGACATGGCCTTCTTGACGTCGTCCAGCGCCTCGTAGATGACGCCGTACAACCGGATGTCGACCTTCTCGCGCTCAGCCAGGATCAGCGCGCTCGAGTCAGTCTTGACTCCGAAACCGATTATCACCGCGTCCGACGCCGCCGCCAGGAGCACGTCCGACTCGTTTACGCTGCCCACGCCGCGGTGGATTATGGTGAGCCTAACCTCCGGTGAGGAAATACCCGAAAGGGCGTCGCAGAGCGCCTCCACCGAACCGCCCACGTCGCCCTTCACTATCAGGCGCAGCTCGTTCATGCCCTGCTTGATCTGCTCGTACAGGTCGCTCAACGTCATGTGACGCCGCAGCCGGTACTCGTGCTCCCTGTGGAGCTGCTGCCTCTTGACGGATATCTCCCTCGACTCGCGGTCGTCCTTGGTGACGGCGAACGTGTCGCCCGCCTGCGGAGTGCCGGTCCAGCCCAGCACTTCCACCGGTCGGGAAGGACCCGCCTCCTTCACCTTCTCGCCGCGCTCGTTGCACATAGCGCGCACCTTCCCATAGTACAGGCCTGACACGAAAGGCTCGCCGACTCTGAGTGTACCGTCCTGAACCATCACCGTGGCCACCACGCCCCGTCCCTGCTCGACCTTCGCCTCTATGACGACTCCCCTTGCCCTGCGCGAGGGATCGGCCTTGAGCTCGAGTATCTCAGCCTGCAGCAGGATCATCTCGAGCAGACGGTCTATGCCCTTCCCCATCTTGGCCGATATCTCCACGCACACGGTGGTGCCGCCCCACTGCTCCACCAGCACGCCGGCCTTGGACAGCTCCTGCCTCACCATGTCCGCGTTCACACCCGGCAGGTCCATCTTGTTGATCGCTATAATTATCGGAACGCCTGCGGCCTTGGCGTGGTCGATGGCCTCGATCGTCTGAGGCATGACCCTGTCGTCCGCCGCCACGACTATGATGACTATGTCGGTGACCTGGGCGCCGCGAGCGCGCATCGCGCTGAACGCCTCGTGGCCCGGCGTGTCCAGAAAAGTGACCACGCCGCCCTGGAGCTCCACCTCGTACGCGCCGATGTGCTGGGTGATGCCTCCGAGCTCACCGGCGATGATGTTGCTCCGCCTGATGTAGTCCAGAAGCGAAGTCTTGCCGTGGTCAACGTGGCCCATGATGGTCACGACCGGGCCGCGCGGGAGCAGCGCCGTGTCCACCGTTGGAGCCTGCTCGATCATGTCGGAGCCGTACTCCGACACGAACTCCACGCTGTACCCGAACTCGTCCGCGACCGCCACGATGGCGTCCTGGTCCAGCCTCTGGTTGACGTTGACCATCAGGCCCAGCTCCACGCACGCCGCCAGCACTTCGTTGGGCTTCACGCCCATCCGCGTGGCCAGCTCGGCCACCGTGAGATACTCGCTGACTTTTATCAGCTTGGGCTCTTCGACGAGGGCGGCCTCACCGTCTTCCCCCCTGTGCCTCCGCCTTCTGGCCTTGCCCGTCTCCAGTCCGGCCATGGTGCGCTTGACGCTGTCCCGCACCGCCTTCTCGTCCACGTTCCTCTTTCTCTTCTTGGGAACCCTGGCCCGGATCCTCTTCTCCGGAGGCTTAGGGGCCACCTTCACCGGGGGCGCCGTGGCCGTAGCCTTGGCCGTGGCCCTGGCCTTGGCCTCTGTCTCCAGCCGGGCGGCCTGCTTCTCCATCTTGCGGGCGTACTCTTCTTTTACGGCCGCCTTCTCTTTTTCGAACTTTTTCCTGACCTTCTCGACCACGTCGCGGTCGACGGTGCTCATGTGGCTCTTGACCTGGACCCCGAGTCCTCTTATCACTTCTAGAAGTGCGACGCTCGAGATGTTCAGCTCTTTCGCCACTTCATAAACGCGCGGATTTGCCAAGAGGACACCCCCATTCGAGAACGGAGTACTTACGGGTCATTTCTTTCCGGCTGCTCCCGGGCTGGACGCGGTCCGGTCTGTATTCAATCAAGGTTCGTTGGGCTCTTCTGCGCCCTCGGGGTCCTGCGACTCGGGCTCGTCTGCGCCCCCCACGGCCTCCGAGTCATCCGCGGGCTCTGCCTGCGGCGCTCCGGCCGCCACGGCCGGCTCCTGCGTGTCGCCGGTCTCCGCCGCCTCCGGATTGACGTCCCCGGACGGTTCAGCATCCGGGCCCGCCTCCGACTCCCTGGACTCCGCTTCGGCCTGCTTCTCTCTTTCCTTCTGGGCCGCCTTCTCCGCGGCCTTCGCCTTTTCCTTCTGCAGATTCTCCTTCGCCGCCGCGATGGCCTCCGTCGCGGACGCCAGAATCTTGACGGCCGTCTTCTCGCCTATGCCCTGCACCTCGGTCAGGCCCTCGACCCCCTTCTTCTCGATGTCCTGAGCCGTCTCAATGCCTGCTTGCATCAGCTTGGACGCCAGCTTGGGACCGATGCCATCCACGTTCTCGACGTCCACGCGCAGGGTCTTCTCCTCGGCCAGGAGCTTCTCCCTTTGGGAGAGACTCAAGAGGTCAACCTTCCAGCCGGTGAGCTTGGCCGCGAGCCTGGCGTTCTGGCCACCCTTTCCGATCGCGAGTGAAAGCTGCTCGTCGCTGACCACCACCTCGACCCGCCGTTCGCTCTCGAACACCCGGGCGTCGCCGACCTTGGCCGGGCTGAGCGCCCTGGTGACGAACACCACTGTGTCCGCGCTCCACGGCACTATGTCTATTCGCTCTCCACCCAACTCGCGCACCACCGCCTGCACCCTGGAGCCCTTGACTCCCACGCAGGCTCCGACCGCGTCGACCTTCTGGTCGTTCGAGACGACGCAGATCTTGGATCGGTTGCCGGGTTCTCTTGCCACGTTCTTTATCTCGACGATGCCCTCCGCGATCTCGGGGACCTCTCCGGCGAACAACCCCCTCAGGAAGTCGGGATGGGTCCTGGAAAGCGTGACCTGCGGACCCTTGCTCGACTTGTCGACTGCGATCACGCACGCCCTGACGTACTCGCCGTGCCTGAACCGGTCACGCGGCATGCTCTCCTTGGAGGGCAGGACGCCTTCGGTCCTATCCAGCTTCACTATGACCGAGGCGCGGTCCACCTGCTGCACCGTGCCGCGCATTATCTCGCCTATGCGGCCCTGGTAGTCGTTGTAGATGCGTTCCCGCTCCGCCTCGCGCACCCTCTGCACCAGCATCTGCTTCACCGATTGTATGGCGTTCCTGCCGAACTCTTCGACGGGGAGGTCCACGCAGACGGTTTCACCGGCCTTGGCCGTTTTCTTTATCTTGTGAGCGTCGGCCAGCGAGATCTCGCAGTCGGGGTCGTGCACGCGCGCCGTGACCTTTTTCCTGATGCACATCTCGATCTTGCCCGCTTCCACGTCCACTTTCACCTGGATGTCCGCGTCCGGCCCGTGCTTCTTCCTGGCCGCGGATACGAGGCCCGCTTCCAGCGTTTCCGCCACGAGCTTCTTGTCGAGGTTCTTCTCCCTCACGAGCTGGGCAAGGGCCTCACTCAACTGGTAATTCATCAAAGCCTACCTCTTGTGCTTGCCGCTCTTCTTCTTCCTTGGCTCGCCGCCCTTCCCTCTTCCGAAATCCAGCTCGCCGCGGAGGCTGGCCCTCTCTATCGAATCCAGGGGCACCTCCACAACCTCGCCGGTCTCGCACTGAATGCACAGAGTGTCGCTGCTGCACGACGCGATCCTGCCGGCCAGTTTCCGCTTCCCGTCGACCGGCGATTTCGTCCGGACCCGGACCTCGCGTCCCCGGAATCTCTCGAAATGCTCGGGCTTCCTGACGACCCTGTCGACGCCCGGAGAAGACACCTCAAGAAAATAGCGCCCCTGCATCACGTCCTCGGCGTCGAGCAGGTGCCCGACCTCACGGCTGACTCCCGCGCAGTCAGTCACCGTGACTCCGCCCTCCCGGTCGATGTAGAGCCTCAGCACCACCCCTCCGGGCGCACCTACGTGCTCCACCTCGACTAGCTCGAGCCCGAGCTCGCGGATGGCGGGTTCGCAGATCGTCCAAACCTTGTCAACCAGTTGCATCATCACACCAAAATATAAGAGTGGACAAGAATGGGTCCACTCTCGAGGACAATCTACTACAAGGTTAACCAAATGACAAGGAAAAACTTGGCCGCGGAGAGGCCCGGATTCGAGAGACCCGGGGTCACGGCCCGCCCGGAGAACCGGCTAGAACCTGAAGGAGGCGGTGAGGCCCATCGTGAGCCCCCTCCTGGTGACACCGATCTGCAGATCCCGGTTCTGGGTGAACCCGAAGTTGAGGCTGCCCGAGAGGTTAGTGCTGAAGCTGTACGTGGCGGTGGACGTGACCGAAAGATCGTCCGTCTTCTCGGAGACTTGAGGCGGGATGGTGGAGCTGGCGCTCGAGTACTGGACCACCACGCCCAGGTTCACGCTGCTCTTCAGCTTGAACTTCTTGCTGGAAGCGAACGGCAGCGAAATACCCTTGGTCGCGTCCAGGGTCTTCTGGAAGCTGAAAGAGTGACGGGAGGTCCTCGACGTCGACATGTAGCCCGACCCCACGTAGCTCTCAGTCTCGATGGTCGAGAAGCTTGAGGTGTAGCTGGTCCTCATCCCGTTCTTCCACGACGCCGTGACGTTCAGCAGCGGCTGCCAGTCGCTCCTGCTGACCACCTTTTCGCTGGGCTTCCCCTTGGCGCCGTAGTCCTCGACCGTGCGCCTGAAGCTGGAATCGAGCCTGAGTGAAGTCACGGTCGCCGCGAGGCCGAGCTGTTTCTCGACGCCTATCCATGCCAGCTTGAGCTCCGGCCAGGTGGTCTTCTTCTCGACCCTGACCCCGGTGAGGCTCTCCACCTCCCTGTCGGACGTCTCGAACTTCCCGTCCAGGGTGATTCCGCGCAGAAGCCGTCCGGAGGCGGCCAGCGAAGTCGCGCTCCCGATGTTGGACGTTGCCACTCCGTCGTCCGCGAACCGCGCGTTGCCGCCGTAGGCGCGGCGCATGCCCAGCATGTAGCTGAAATTCGGCTTCCCGTACATCCTCGAGTAACCGGAGCCGTACGAGATCGAGTGGCTGGCCCGGATGTCGCCGATCTTGGCCAGCAAGAGGCCCACCGGCCTCAGTCCGCCGCCTCCCGCGGCGGACGCGGTGTCCTTCCGGGCGCCGCCTCCGGCCCTGGTGAAGACCTGGGACAGCCGGGACAGCGGGATGGCCAGGCCGAAGCCTACGGCTCCGGAGTTGGCGATGTTCCTGATGTCAGATTCGTCGTCTGCCCTGGTGATCTCCGGCCTGTGGTCTTCTGAGTACGAGCTGTTAAAGCTCACGTTGGGCGTAAGCCAGTTCCCCAGCTTGGGCGTCAGGTCGGCCCGGAAACTCTGGCTGCGGGATACCTCGGTGCCGATGTTCCCGAAGGCCTTACTGGCGTTGTATATTTGCCAGTCGCGGCTCGTGTTCATCGAATAGCTGCACTTCAGTATCGAGATGGGCACGTACGACGCCTGGGCCGAGAAGTCTCCCGCTCTCCTTCGCACGTCCGTCCTGGGTATCAGCGTGAGCGGGTCCTCCGTGTCGCGCGAGTACGACTTGGACCTGGAGCTGGCGCCGCGGGCCGTGAACACCAGAGAGCTCGGCAGCAGAGACAGCGAGAGTTTCTTCCCGCGCCCGAACGGAATCTTCAGGGCGGAGTGCGCCGGAGGACTGAAACTGTAGCTGAACGACCCGGCCATCGTGCGGGAGGAATCAACGCTGGTCACACTTGCGGAATGAGTGTTGGTGATGGAAAACCCTATGCCCATGGCCTCGAGAGTGTACCTGAGCCACTTGTTGGGCGACGGGGACTTCCTGAAGCTGAAGCCGATGGTCCTCGACCCACCCCTCGCGGTCTGCGCCTCTTCGAGCTCCTTCGTCAGCACGATGTCGTCACCACTCCGGAACTTGGGTATCTCCTTTCTGGACGAAAGCGAGAACGTCACCGGAATGCTGAACTGCCCCCTAGGTATGAACTTGTGAAGCGCCATGGAGCCCGAGACTGAGTAGGTGTCGGTCCTGCGGCCGCTGCCCCTCGTGTTTCCGATGGACAGAAAGTCCTGGTCCCTGGACTCCATCTGCGAAGTGACTGACAGGAGGTCGGCGAACTTGGTCTCCACGAACAGCCGCCTCGCCATGCCGATCTCTTTCTTGACCCCAGTGAGTATCAACTCGTCCACCCAGACGCTGTCCGAGGCGACCATGGACGAGCCGGTCCTGGACGGCAAGTTGACGAGTCCCATCGTGATTCTCTTGACGCTCGTGAAGGAGGGCCGGCCTTTGAGCCGCAGCCAGCCGTCGGCAGTCAGGATGGTCGTGTCCGCCACCGACGAAGAAAGCCCCTCCTTGATTATGCTCAGGTCCTCCAGGCCGAACTCCTTGGACTGCCAGGTGGGGCCGACCGTGGTGGCGTACTCGTAGTAGTTCAGACTGTCCGTCCCAAACCTAATAAAGTAGACGAGCGAGTCCGAATCCCCCCTCAGCCAGAACTTGAGGCTCTCGTACTGCGTGTAATCGCTGCCGCCGGCGAAGGCCTTGTAGGCGGAAACGGTGTCCGACGGGAACAGGTTCTTCGCCGACAGAACCAGGGACTGTTCTCTGTTGGGTATGTTGTTCTGCTCGCCTATCCGGATGGGCGGCGGCTGGTATATGTCGCCGTTGTCCTTGTTGTTTATCACTCCAACGAAGAACCTTTCGCCCTCCGCGAACGAGGTCTCGTTCGAAACGGGCGTGAGCACCCACCTGTTCCCGACTATCTCGATTCCGGCTATCTGCAGCCTCTCGCCCTCCGCGAACCCGTCGAACCAGAGCCTGGCGTGCTTGACGTTGTCCCAGCGCGGCAGCCCGACCTCAGTGGCCAGAGTGTCGGACAGCGGTATCCTGAAGAGCCTCCAGCCGTTCCCGTTGTCCCTCACCTGAAAACGACTGTCCGGCTCCAGGGTCACGGAGTACTCCACGTAGTCCTGTCCGACGTCCAGAGTTCCGTCGCCGTCCAGGTCCTCCGTGTCGGGAATCGGGTGGGGCGTGGCCCTTCTGTTGCCCTCGGTGCCGTTGATGTGGGAGAAATCGGTGGGCGCGGTCTCCGGCTCGTACAGGTAGTCGTCCTCGCTGCAGTCAGGCGGGTCGCCGGTCACGCCCGACAGGCAGAGCTCCTGGCCGTTCATCTTTCCGTCCAGCCCCGTGTCCTCGTCGGTGGGAGAGATGTCCAGCTCTCCGTTGGGAGGAGACGTGTCCTCGGTGTCGAGCCGGCTGTTGGGGAGGCTGTCGGGGTCCCACGTGCCGTCCTCGCTCACCATGCCCAGGCTCAGCCTTATCTTCTTTGACAGGTCCCTCCGGGCTCCAAAGTCGTTGACCCACACCTCGACGTACTGCATCTCCGTGAAATCCTCTCCCAGCCAGGAAAGGACCTGGGTCAGACCGTGGGCGCCCTGGGCCTGGTTGAAATACAGCTCCAGGGCCGTGATGGCCCGCTCGCGCTCTTCGGCCGTGCGCTCCGGGTACAGGTCGCCCTCGTGCACGACGTTGGCCTGGTTGTACTGCGAATGCAGGTTGTACCACCAGAGGGGCCGCTTGCCGGTCGGGCTCAGGGTTGGGAGCGCGTCGTCCGGGACACTGCTGGGCTTCCACTGCGAGCGGGAGAGGCCCAGAGGCCTCGTCTCCTTGTTGCCTTCCATGTCGTCTATGTAGACCTCGTCCCTCGTGTTGGGATTCGGGATGCTGAGCCCCATTTCGCCGGAGAAGGACAGACTTGATCTCTCGCGGGTCCGCACCAGGGGAAGCGCGTCAACCATGCTGGTCATGAACGCCGGCGAGAACTTCATCGCGGTGCTGAGACCGCCCACGATCGTCCTGGACGGCTCCTGCTCCAGCCGGGGCCTTTCCTCCGTCGTGCCCTTGCTCTCATAGAGCCACGTCGTGCCGAACGCCATGTCCTCCGTGGGCTTGTACTGGCTCGAGAACCCCAGGAGCGTCTTGGACAGACCCAGAGTGGAGGCGCGAGAGAAATCAACCGAGACTTCCGCGTTGGGCTCGAGCGCGTCCTGCGTGAGCAGCACGAGCTCGCCCGTGTCGTAGTCGATGGAGTAGCCCACCCCGCGCTGCAGCGTCACACCGTTCAGCGTCACGACCTCCGAGTTCTCCAGGATGTTCCATCCGAGGTAGAACGTGGTCTGCGGGCTACGGTACTGCACGTCCAGGTAGTAGCGTGTGTCCAGGAAGGAGTTCGGATACTTCTTCTTGTAGACGTTGGGGTTCGTCTCGTCCCCGCTCAGTGTGTCGGGCCTCGCGCCCAGCACCCAGCTCGTCACGTCGAACGAGTCGGGCGCGAACGGATGGAGGTCCGGGAAGAGTAGAATGCCGTTGGTGAGGTCGAGGAGCTGCCCTTCGTCTATGAGTCCGTCGGGCGGGCTCCCGGCGATCAGGCCCCGCGTGTCCAGCCCCAGTATCTGGATGTACGGGATCTCGTTCAGGGCCTCCTGGTCCACGCCGGCGCCGCCGCTCCGCTTCTTGATGGCCAGCTTGAAACTGTCCTTGATGATGGCTTCAGAGCCCAGGAAGTACACGTTCTTCAGCTCGTACCTGGCCAGCGGACCCCACTTCCCAGTGGTCACGTCCGCGGCCAGCTCGTCCACCGGCGGCGCGACCATCTTCAGCTCCAGTTCCGCCGGGTTCGGGTTCCCCACCCAGCGCTCCTGGCCGTTGACCAGTTCCCTGTACGTGACCGCCATCACGTAGTTGGAGGGTACCGCGCCGCGGATGACGAGTATCGGGAAAGAGACGCCGTAGAAATACTCGAAGGTGTAGTCCACGTTCGGCTCTTTGACGTCGAAGTTGCCCTCGAAGTAGGAAGTGTCCCTGGTCCCTTCGGCCGTGTACAGGTAGGCCCTCTTGCCCTTTATCGTCCCGGTCTCGTTGTTGTAGCCGTTCAGGTCGTCTATGTAGACCTGGACGCTGGCCGGGTCTATGACGCGCAGAGTGTCGCGGTCCGGGAAATCGGGCGGGTCGAGGAAGAAATACGTGCGCTTCTTGTTTTCGAGGTCGCTTATCTGCTTCTGGACCTCCTTCGCTCCCCCGGAGATCCTCTGCTTGTCGGGCTTGCCTTCCTGCTTGCTTGCGATCACGGCCAGGTCCACGCTGCCCAGTCTCGCCACGGTCTTGATACCGAAAAGCCCCTCGTGCGTCCCCGAGTAGCTCACGTACTGCGTGTTGGGGATGGACAGGTTCGTGTTCCCGAGGTCGACGCTCTGGATGACCTCGTCGTCGTAACCGTGATACTTGATGCGGATCCTGTTCTGCAGCTCCGTGCGCGCGGCGCTGCTCTGGTCCCAGTCGACGTCTATCTTGTCGCCTATCGTGCCGTCCAGCTTGACCACCAAGTCCTGTCTCATGTCCAGACGCGGAAACTTGCTCTGACGGCCGTACTCGCTGAACTTCTGGCCTACTGTCCAGTTGCTGTTGCCGCTGAAGGAAATCGTCTCGCTGCCCGACACTCTGAGGTTGGGTTTGCCCTTGCCCACCACCGCCTGCACCGCCCTCGGAAACTTGATGGGCAGGTCTATGCTGAAGAGCCCGCCGGCCCTGCCTGCCTCAGACAGGTCCCTGACTCCCCTCCTGGCCTCCGTCTTCCACATCTGGGCGTACCTGTGTCTGCCCATGAGCGCCGCGTACCGCGAAAGCGGGACCGTCACGGGCGGCTCCACGTCCACTCCCATGACGGAGGCGGTCCTTCTCACGACGCCGGAATCCGAGTCCACCGAGAAGTCCACGCTCTTGAGCTCCAGACCGGGCTTCACGGCCAGGTACATGTGCGGCGGGAACAACAGCCCGTGAGGCCGGAGAAGCAGAGAACTCGGGGACAGGACGTCCCCGCCGGGATACCAGTCCCACGCGCCGGTCACGGCGGCGGCCGCCGCGACTGGAACCGAGACCATTATGAAGAAGATGGCTATTGCGAGTCTGTGCATTGCGTGATGACGTCCACAACGAATTGCCGCGTTTATCCTTGCGAAACCACGTCGCATGCCGAATCCTATCACCTGGACCGGCCGCTTACAACCCGGCAGTTGTGCGCGGAGGCCGCCGCGCGGGACCCGGGGCACAAATTGTTTGACAGGCCGGCCGCAGGTGGAATATACTAACTGTCTTACATTTAGATACACCATATCCGCTACGTTTTCGCCAGGAAGCGCTTCGCGGCTTGTCGCATGGAGGATTGAAAAGCATGGGAGAGCCCTCAACTTCTGAGAAGCCAAAGTACTGGAGAACTCCCCTCGACCTAGACAAGCTCCAGATACCCAAGGGAAAAGTCTTCCTCATAAAGGAGAGGTGCAAGGGGTGCGGCTTCTGCGTCGAGTACTGCCCCAGGGACGTTCTGGAACTGTCGTACGAGTTCAACTCGAAGGGGTACCACTACCCTGTGCCGAAGAACGAGCAGGCCTGCGTCAACTGCAAGCTCTGCGACATGCTCTGTCCCGAGTTTGCCATCTACACCGTGGACGTAGACAAGGAGAAAGAAACGGAGGTGGAGAAAGTTGGAAAATGAAAGCGGCGTGCTCACCGGTGAGCACTTTCTGAGCGGCAACGAAGCCTGCGCGGAAGGCGCACTGGCTGCGGGATGCCGCTTTTTTGCCGGCTATCCCATCACCCCCTCCACAGAGGTGGCGGAACACCTGGCGGAGAGGCTGCCTTCGGTGGGCGGCATATTCATCCAGATGGAGGACGAACTGGCGTCCATGAACGCCATACTGGGCGCCGCCTGGGCGGGCCAGAAGACGATGTCCGCCACCAGCGGGCCCGGCTTCAGCCTGATGATGGAGAACCTGGGACTGGGCATCATAACCGAGACTCCGTGCGTGATCGTCAACGTGCAGAGAGGGGGCCCGTCGACGGGTCTCCCGACCCTGGTGGGCCAGGCGGACATGATGCAGGCCAAGTGGGGTTCGCACGGACCGTACGAGATAATCGCCCTCTGCCCGTCCTCCGCGCAGGAATGCTTCGACTTCACGGTGAAGGCCTTCAACCTCTCCGAGCAGTACCGGACCCCGGTCCTCGTCATGAGCGACGAGGTGGTGGGCCACATGACCGAGAAGGTCGTGATTCCTCCCGCCGACAAGATAGAGATCACGAAAAGGAGGACGCCGCGCGTTCCGCCCGAGAAGTACCTCCCGTACGACCCGGACCCGGACGGCGTGCCGCAGATGGCCCTGGCGGGCGAGGGCTACAAGATGCACATAACGGGTCTCACGCACGACAAGAAGGGCTATCCGGTCATTACCGAGGAGGCCCAGGTGGCGCTGATTGAACGTCTGGTCGCGAAGATCCGCAAGAACCGCGACAAGATAGCCCAGTACGAGGAAGAACAGTGCGAGGGCGCCGACGTCATCGTCTGCTCCTACGGAATCTCCGCGCGCGTCTCCCAGCTGGCCATCGAAAACGCCCGCGCGGAAGGCATGAAGGTCGGAGTGCTAAAACTGATCGTGGTGTGGCCGTTCCCAGAGAAGAAGATCGAAGAGCTTGCCGGAAAGGTCAAGGGCTTCGTGGTCCCGGAGATAAACCTCGGCCAGATCTCGCTCGAGGTGGAGCGGTGCGCTCACGGCA